>CAZEAR010000115.1:0-7878 GCA_964510365.1 uncultured Dehalococcoidales bacterium
AGGCGCCAGGTTGTGGCCCTGGAGATCGAGGGTTCGAATCCCTCCGTTCACCCCATTTATTATCTATACTTGCTACCGACTAAAAAAGCAATTCCTCCCCGATAAACCTGATTTGATTAACTAATACTACCCCAGTATAATGGCTTCGGAGGGTAAAACGAAGCTGTCAAGAAGTTATTATTGATGCAAACGACGATATTCCTGTAATGTAGACCAATAGATATTTATTTAGCTTCGGAAATACTCATGCGCCTATAGCTCAGTGGATAGAGCACCGGTCTTCGGAACCGGGTGTCGTGGGTTCGAATCCCTCTAGGCGCGCCATTTTCCCCTTCTTGTATTCAAAATTACATACTGATCGACCTTCACGAGCATGTGATTTGCGTCACAGATAGTTTATTACTGCCTGTTTTATATGTTGGAATTACGAGCTGTTTTATGATAATATACCCTGAATTCTTTCACGATAGCTCGCCAGGCAAAAATTAAATCTTTCTGATTTCTAAACGGCAGTACTGTGTGGTATCGCTGTCAAGGAAGTTGTTAGAGATAGGAGATAAACGGAATGAATAAATTCGAAAACCATGTCCCTGTTGCCGAAGGAATGTTTACCTGGCCCAGTGACGATCCCCGGCTTATGGCAACCAAATGTAAGAAATGCGGTGATGTTTTTTTCCCATCGAGGGAATTTTGCTCCAATCCGAAATGCAGCAGCCAGGAAGTGGAACAGATACTTTTGAGCAAAAAGGGTAAACTGTACAGTTATACGATTCAATACTATCAGCCGCCCAAGCCCTTTGTGCCAGCCGATCCTTTTGTGCCGTTCGGGATAGGGCTGGTTGAGTTTCCCGAAGGGATCAGAGTCTGCGGTCAGATGATGGACTGCGATCCGGAGAAAGACCTGAAACTGGGAATGGATGTCGAGATGGTTATAGATGCGCTGGATGATAAGGTTGTCGCCTGGAAATTCAGGCCGGTTAAATAGGACTATTAATTGTACTGTTTATAATAATCGTTAATTATTTTAATAACAGAATCAGGAGTGAAATATGAAAAATCTAGGAAGAGAAGTAGCTGTACTGGGTGTGGGTATGCACCCTTTTGGAAAATTCCCCGAGGAGTCCCTTCTCGGTCTGGGAACATATGCGATAAGAGAGGCACTTAAGGACGCAAATCTGGAATGGAATGATATCCAGGCGATATCCGGGGGCAATTCGGATATCTGGGGAGGAATAGTGGGCAGATTCCCGGGTCAATATCTGGTTAAAACAATGGGATACACAGGAATCCCGGTTGTCAACGGCAGTGGCGCCTGCGCTACCGGCGGCCTCTGTATGTCTATCATCGCTAATATGATTGCTAAAGGGGCCATAGATATAGGCATAGCGGTAGGAATGGATATAGCTCCCAAAGGGTTCTTTGCTGTCGGGCAGATAGACGGCGAGCCGACCAAAGACGATACCGGTTATATGGAATTCAGAGTTGCCGGGGCGCCCAATCCGGCCTACTGGGCTTTTGAGTGCGTCAGGCGTATGGAAGAAGTGGGCACCACCATGGATGATTTGACCATGGCAAAAGTGGTGGTCAGCAAACATTCTGTGTCCAACCCGATGGCGAGATTCCGCAAGGCCTACACCAAGGAAGACGTCGAGGCTTCGCCCATGGTCAACTATCCTTTCAGATTGCTTACGTTATGTGCTACCAGCGACGGCTCGGCGGCGGTAGTACTGGGCACGGTAGAGGAAGCCAGGAAGCACACCGCCAATCCTATAATTCTGGCGGCGGCGACTGGAGGCAGCCCGGTTTATGACGATCCCACTTTCCGTCTCGGCCAAATTGCCACTCCGGCCAAGAACGGCCCTCTGGTCAGCGAGAGTGTAATGGGCGTTAAAATGGCTTATGAGATGGCGGGGATGGGCCCCGATGATATCAGTTTCTTTGAAATCCCCGACAACAGTTCATGGCATTATATGGTGTATACCGATGTGGTATTACAGGCTGAGCCCGGCACTGCGGAGAGATTGTTACGTGCCGGTGAGACCTCGATCGGCGGAAAGAGGCCGATTAATCCCAGCGGAGGCTTTGCCTCTCTGGGCGAGGTATTTCCTTGTCAGGGAGAAGCACAAGTATACGATATGACGCTTCAGCTCAGAGGACATGCCGGCCCGAGACAGATAGAGGGAGCCAAAACAGCCCTGGCTACCGTATACGGCGGAGAGGGTAATAATGCCGTCGTCATCTTGAAAAAATAGTGTCTGTAGGTAATGCTGGCAATTAACAGTCGTGCAGGAGCAGGCTTAGATACATACCTCGTTTGATCGGGATGGCTGGTACTTTTATTGGGGACCTGAAAAAACAGGAGAGTATAAATAAATGGCAACGGATGGTTTAACTGAGCAATTAAACTATATTTTCCATCCCCGAACTGTGGCAATTATCGGAGCGTCCAACAAGGCCGGCAGCTTCGGGAATTCCTTTGTCGATGGTTTTATCCGGATGGAGTTTAAAGAGATTATCCCGGTACATCCGACCGAGCCGGAGATCCTCGGTTTGAAGGCCTATTCAGGAGTTAAGGAAATACCACAGGATGTAGACCTTGCTATCATACTGACACCACCGGCAACGGTGGCGAAAATTATGGAAGAATGCACCGATAAAGGTGTGAAGGGTATTATCATTTTCACTGCCGGATTCGGTGAGAAGGATGAGGAGGGGAAGAGACTGGAGAAAGAGTTCGGTCAAATAGCCCGAAAGAGAGGATCGAGGGTGATAGGCCCGAATTGTATCGGTGTATACAGCCCGTTATCGAGATTACTTACTTTTCCGGATGCGCTGATAAAAACATTGCCATCGGAAGCCGGTACCATAGGTTGTTTCTCCCAGAGCGGCTCGCTTGTCGATTATCTTACTTATATTGCTTGTGACAAGGGGATCAGGTTCAGCAAAGTGATTAGCTGTGGAAACGAATGCGATCTCGGTTCCATAGATTTTCTGGAATATCTGGGCGATGATGAGGATACCAAAGTAATCGCAGGTTATCTGGAGGGCATAAAGGACGGCAAGAGATTCTATCAGCAGGCTAAACGTATTTCAGCCAGGAAACCGATTATTATATGGAAAACCGGGGCTACCGAGTCCGGTGCCAAAGCCGCCTCTTCACATACCGGCGCTCTGGCGGGCTCGAATCAGGTTTGGAATGCTGTATTCCAGCAGACAGGTATTATCAGTGTAACCAGCTTTGAAGAGATAATCGATTGTATGTTGGGCTTCTATTTCCTGCCTCTTCCAAAGGGGAAGAGGGTCGTGATAGTAACCGCTCAGGGAGGGACAGGCGTCGGCACGGCCGACAACTGTATCAGAATGGGGTTGGAGATGGCGAAGATATCCGATGAAACGCTGGACAAATTAAGGGAAATAATTCCTCCTATGGGTGCTTCCATTTCGAATCCTATGGACCTCGGCGTTGCTGCCGGCGTGCTGGCGCCTCATTTATACGGAGAAGCTGTTAAACTTATCGGCGCCGATGAGAATGTGGATATGTTAATCGTGAGTTCATCGCCCAATCCGAAAGCTATTAACAGTATCTGTGAGGCAGGAAAAGGTCTCGGCAAACCACTGGTAGTATCGCTTTTTAAATTGCCGGAACAATCACAGGAAGAGTATAAGGCCTTTGCAGAGAGCGGTATTCCTGCTTATTCGGATGCTAAACGGGCAGCTTTTGTGCTGTCCAGGATGGCGGGATATGCTGAATATCAAGCTCAAGTAAAGGAGAAGGAGTAAGACAATGGTTTCAGGTAACGCTGTTATCGAACGGGCTTTAAAAGAAGGCAGAACTATATTGACCGAGATCGAGTCCAAAAAATTGCTGGCTGATGCCGGTATAAAGGTAGTTGAGACCGTGCTGGCGGCATCGGCTAAAGAGGTCGTTGAAATCAGTGAACGCATTGGTTATCCCGTCGTATTGAAGATAGCCTCTCCAGATATAACACATAAAAGCGATATCGGCGGAGTAAAGGTCGGGCTTAAGGACAGGCGTGAAGCCGAAAAAGCATATGAAGAAATAATGAGTGCAGTTCGAGAGAAACAGCCGGATGCCAGGATTGAGGGAGTCTCGGTCCAAAAAATGGCGGAGCCGGGTATAGAGATTATCATAGGTATGTTCAAGGATGCTCAGTTCGGCCCGGTCCTGATGTTCGGCCTGGGCGGCATATTTGTCGAGGTCCTGAAAGATGTTACTTTCCGTGTTGTCCCCCTGACTAAGAGGGATGCACATACAATGATCAATGAAATAAAAGGATACTCGTTGTTGACCGGTTATCGCGGGCAGGAACCGGTCGATATACCTTTCCTCGAAGGCATGTTGTTGAAGCTGTCCAGTTTTGCCGAGAAGAATCCGCAGATAAAAGAACTGGACCTGAATCCGGTTTTCGCCTACGGTAAAGGAGCAGTCGCTGTGGATGCCAGGATAGTTATAGAGGCCGGATAACTTTTATCAACTATCAAAACCCTGCGCAGAACTCAGTACTTCTTGCACTGCTCGATCAAGGCCGGTACCACGGTTTTGTAGTCCCCGACTATACCGAAGTCGGAGACCTTGAATATAGCTGCTTCGGGATCCTTATTAATGGCGACTATGCATTTCGAGTCCGAGCAACCCACTATATGCTGTGCCGCGCCTGAGATTCCGATTGCGAAATAGAGCCTGGGTTTCACCGTTTTGCCAGTGAGGCCAATCTCAAAACTGATCGAGGGAAGCCAGCCTTCATCGCAGGGCACCCTGGTAGCGCCTATGGCACCATTCCATATCCCGGCCATCTCTTTTAGCATTTCGAATCCCTCGGCTCCGCCGATACCTCCACCTCCCGCAACCACCACCTCGGCTTCTTCCAGTTTGACCTCGCCGGTTTCAGCTGTTACCGTATCTATCAACTTCATTTTAGGTGTCGAATCACCCTTGTCGATATTCAGGTTAACGATCTCGCCCTGCCTGGAGCTGTCGGGTGCAAGCGCTTCTATAGCTCCGGGGCTAATAGTAGCCAACTGTGGAAAGGTACCGGTTGTACCCATTTTTGCTGTAGCCTTACCGCTAAAGGCTAAACGCGTTTGTACAAGTGACTGGCTGGCTGCATCAAACTCCAGTCTGGTTGAATCCATTAGCGGAAAGCACTTTAACCTGAAAGCTATTCGTGCTGCCGTATCCTTTCCGATTGAGGTATGCCCCATTAGAATAAGGAACGGATTTATCTGTTGACATGCTTTGGTTACGGCAGAGACATAGCCGTCCATATCGTAATCATCCAGAGAAGCGCTATCCACTATATAAACTTTATCGGCTCCATATGTTATCGTCTCTTTAGCAGCATCGCTGATTCCGCTGCCTGCTATAAGGGCTGCCAGTTCTCCATTTATAGAAGCCGCCAGTTTCTTGCCGGCGCCGAGCAGTTCTTTGGTAATAGCCGCGATATTTTTATTCTCGTGTTCTGCGATAACTAAAACCAGATTATTTTGAGATCCCATTGTTTTATCCTCGTCTTTCACTTGGACTCGTAACTTATATCATCCCGGCGCTATGGAGTTTTTCCGCGAGACGGGTTGCCATCTCGCTGGCGTCATCGCCCTCGATGAACTCACATTCTCTTGCCGTTTTCAGGACTGAAAGCCCCAGTAATTGCGATTTTATGTTCCCCTCTGCTTCCGGTATATCAGTTGAAATATCCCCGCTGGTCCATACCGGTATTTTCTGCTGGGCAGCTTTGATGATGCCCCTTCCGGTAGGAAGCCTGGGGAGACCTACTTCCTTGCTCACCGTGATCAATGTGGGTGTCGATACCTCGAATACCTGATAGCCATCAGGTATCACTCTTTCCACTTTTACCATTTTCTCATTCAGCAACTCCACTTTTTTTGCCAGAGTTATTATGGGTAACTCCAGCATTTCGGCCATAAAGGACCCCACTATACCCAGATTCCAGTCTGCTGCCTCGCGGCCACATAATATGAGATCGAAAGCGCCCAATTTGGTAATAGCCTGACTTAATATATAGGCGGTAAATATGCTGTCCGAACGGCCGAATGAGTCACTGTCGATAACGACTCCTTCGTCAGCTCCCATCGCAAGAGCTTTTCTGACAGCATCAGCCGCATCCGGATTACCGTATGTTACTGCTACTACATTGCAGTCGTGCTGGTCTTTTAGCTTCAGCGCTACCTCTACTGCTTGGGCGTCATAAGGACTCAGAACCGGTGGTATACCTTCCGGAGGCACTACTTTATTGTCTGAAACCCTGAATTTTTCCATCGGTATCTCAGGGTCCATAACTTGTTTAATACAAACGGCTATTTTCATCTCTACCTCTCTATTGAAACGGTTAATATTTTCTTGTCAGAAGTTGCTTTTATTATAGCTACTATCCGTACTGGTAAGATATACCGCGTCCGGCGCCCGGCAATTTCCAGATAACGGCGCCTTTGGGACAGGCGATTAAACAACTTCCGCACTCAAGGCAGCCTTCGTAGGAGTATGTAATATGATTATCGGTGAAAGTATAACAACCGGCAGGACAGATATACAGGCACTCGCGAGTACTGCAATTCCCGCAGGCATTTTCCTCGAATGTAATATGGCTGTCCCTGTCTATATCGTATTTATTTACTGCTAATTTGTCCTCAAGTCTTATCCGGCTCATATTGACCTCATTGCTTTTATGGCATCTTGAATAATATTAAAGATGGAGATTTTGCCCTTCATTAACTTCCTAAGTAACCGGTATGTCGAATAGCGCGGTTTTCCGTTATTGGTCAGGGTTTGCTCCATGAGATTGCATAATAGTTCGGGATATTCATTATAAATCCTTGGATTTTCCAGGAAGTGAGGCGCTGTTTTAAAAGTTTCCATGTCCTTAAGAACAAAGCTGTCATCAAGTAGTCGTTGATAGTGTGAGAGGCAACCGGCGGAAAAATCTGCTTTTTCCCGGCAATATTGTACTGTATCGGCTGCCGCTACGCCGGAGGCGACAGCGAGGTTACCTCCCTCCAGAATCAGCCCTGTCCCGATTACCAGACCGGCAGCATCGCCGGCAACCATCAGCCCGTCGGTATAGAGTTTGGGAATCCTGCCGGATACAGGGATTAAATGAGCAGAGTATTCCTCGAGTTTGCCGTCCTTAATCAGGTCGCAAACGGGCGAGCTTTCTTTAAAATCTTCTAGGAGATCGTTGGCGGTGACTTCATTTCGGGATAGTGCGCTGAGCTGGACCACGATTCCTACCGAAAGGCTGTCTTTATTGGTGTAAATAAAAGCTCCGCCCGGTAAACCCCGGGTACATGAACCAACGAATTGCCAGGAAACCCCTCCGTTGTTCTGGACATTGAACCTTTGTTCGATTATTTCCGGAGGAAGTTTGATTATCTCCTTAACTCCCTGTTTAACTTCAATGGGCTTCAATTCTTTACTCAGGCCGGCTTTTTGGACCAGCTCCGAGTTGATCCCGTTACAGAGTACTACCACGTCAGCCCGGAAATCCTCTTCACCACACTTGATACCGCAGATCCGGCCGCCGTCCCACAGCAAGTCGGTAGCCTCAAGCCCTTCGGCAATAATAGCCCCGGCGTTACCGGCTTGCTTGGCGAACCAGTTATCGAATTTGGAACGCAGTATTATATATGAGTCATGAGAGGGACTGTTGGAATGGTCCGACTCAAAAGAAAGTGAGGTACTTTTGCCGTTAGACGAAAAGGAGAAGATATGTCGTACGACACGGCGTTCTATCGGTGCCGCTTCCCATAAATCAGGTATCAAATCACGCAGGACCGGCCCGCAGAAAGCTCCGCCCCACATATTCTTAGCTCCGGCGAATTTGCCCCTTTCCACTACCAGTA
>CAZEAR010000116.1:0-7798 GCA_964510365.1 uncultured Dehalococcoidales bacterium
GCTTACTCTCGACTCATAAACCACTTCACCCTGACGAATAATTCTAGCCATGGAGTCCCTGCTGACCTTACCGTCTTTGACCATGACTCCAGCCACCTTACCTTTTTTCCCCGTATCGAATATAGCTTGTACTTCAGCCTGTCCTTCCGTTACCTCGCCATAAGTAGGCTCTAACATACCTTTGAGCGCTTTATCCACGTCATTAACCAAATCATATATTACATTGTAATATCGAATGCTTATTCCCTCTAGCTCTGCCATACGCTGTGCGCCGGTCTCAGCTTTGGTATTAAAGCCGATAATAATACCCTTGGATGCTAAAGCAAGCATTACATCGCTTTCGGTTATACTACCGCTTCCGGTATTTATAACGCGGACCGCGATCTTCTCGTCACCTAAATGCTCGAGCGAATCTTTTATCGGTTCGATGCTGCCCTGTACGTCGGTTTTAAGTATTATTTTAAGCTCTTTAATCTGTCCAGTGTTTACTTGAGCAGAAACATCGCTTAAGCTCAAAGTTCTGGCAGTACTGGCTATTTCCTCTTGCATACTCGATTGTTTTGCTATCAATGCTCTTGCCGCTGGTTCATCTTGAACCACTTTGAAAGTCTCTCCTGCATGAGCGACGGCGTTAATACCCAGAACCTCAACCGGTGTCGATGGTTCAGCAAGCTTGATCTGCTTTCCGGCATCATTGAACATAGCTTTGATTTTGCCATAAGCATTGCCGATGACAACCGTATCACCCATTTTAAGAGTGCCTTTCTGAACTAAAAGCGTTGCCAAGGGGCCTTTATTTTTATCCAGTTTTGCTTCTATCGTTACACCTTCTGCCCTACCTTCCTTCTTTGCCTTTAACTCCAGTATATCGGCAACAAGAAGCAGGTTTTCCAGAAGTTCATCAATGCCTTGACGCTTTTTTGCTGAGACAGGTACGCAAACCGTGTCACCGCCCCATTCTTCGATCAGCAAGTTATGATCAGCCAGCTGCTGCTTAATTCTGTCCATATTGGAATCTGGCTTATCTATTTTATTAATGGCAACCACAATAGGTACTTCGGCAGCTTGAGCATGCTGGATCGCTTCCACGGTCTGTGGCATGACTCCATCATCGGCGGCAACTACCAGCACTGCAATGTCCGTAGCTTGAGCACCTCTGGCTCGCATCGCTGTGAAGGCCTCATGCCCAGGAGTATCCAGGAAGGTAATTTTCCGCCCGTCCATTTCGACCTGATAAGCTCCGATATGCTGAGTAATCGCACCAGCTTCCATGGCGATTATATTGCTCTGACGGATAGCATCAAGAAGACTTGTTTTTCCATGGTCCACATGCCCCATGATGGTAATTACGGGTGGGCGGGAGACGAGTTTGCCGCTCTTTGTGGATACAGAGGCTTTTTCCGGAGTCGGCGCTAATTTTCTTTTAACTACATAACCATATTCATCCGCTATTATGGCTGCCATACTAAAGTCAATATTCTGATTAATATTGGCCATAATACCGTTTCTCATTAGTTGTTTAATAATATCGATAGGATTAATATTGAGAATATCAGCCAATTGCTTAACGCTGAGGACCGGCGGAATACTAACCTCAGATATCTTATCTGATTTCGATTTAGTCTTTTTACTATCCTCTAATCGATCGGCAATAAGCTCTTGCTTTTCGTTACTCATTTCCCAATCTCGTCCTTCTTGGGTAGTTTTTCCCCGTATTCCATTAATTTCTGGCGATTTTCCGAACTCATTTTAGTATGTAAAGCATATTCTACCCGGTTCTTTTTCAAACCATTTTCCCAACATTCATATATCGGGCATAAATAAGCGCCACGTCCTTCCTTTCTTTTACCAGCACTTATTTCGATACCATCGGCGCCTAAGGTCAAGCGGATTAATTCTCTATGATTCCTCTTTTCTCTGCAAGCTATACAGCTACGTAGAGGTATATGTTTTTTTCGAAGAGGTAAGGCTTTTGCATTTCTATCCATATGAGTCGTCGTCTTCATCTTCATTGTAACTTACCCGCTTGGGACGTCCCTTCTTCGACTTTGCACCGGCCTCTTTTAAATCTACCTCTTTTTTGCTGCCTTTTCTCTTGGATGATGCTTTAGAAGGCAAGATATCCTCGGCAAAACGGATCTGAGATGTTGCTTGTTGCTGGGCAGATAATATCTCCTTGGCCAGGATAATTTCTAAATCAGCTGCTGTTATCGTCTCCTGTGTCTCTTTTTCCTCCTCCCCTTCCTCCTCTTCCTCTTCTTCTTCTGTCTCATCTCCGATGTCTTGAGGAACCAGGATATCATCAATATATTCTGCAGCGGTATCGGAGGTTATTTCGGCAGTGATTTCTTCAACTGATTCTGTTATCTCTCCAGTCTCTTCTTCCGGAGCAGCAGCCGTTTCCTTTATCTCGGCCGCAGGTTCTTTTTCAACGGCTTTTTTCTCGGCTTCTACTGCTGAAGAACTCTTAATATCAATTCGCCAACCGGTTAGCTTAGCTGCAAGCCTGGCATTCTGTCCCTCTTTGCCAATAGCCAGCGATAACTGTTTATCAGGGACCGATACTAAGGCTGAACCTTCCTCATCGTTCAGCTTGACGTTCGATACCTGTGCCGGACTGAGCGCATTGGAAATATATGCTCTGGGATCATCCACCCACTGAACCACATCTATCTTTTCATCATTTAACTCATTTACTATATTCTGTATTCTTATCCCTCTTAGCCCAACACAACAGCCAACAGGGTCTATGCCATCTTGACGTGCTGCTACCGCCACTTTACTCCGATGACCTGCTTCACGTGCCACCGATTTAAGCTCAACGATTCCACTATGGATCTCCGGCACTTCCAGTTCGAAAAGCCTGCGCAGTAGATTACGATGAGAACGTGATATCAATATTTGAGGTCCCCGGGCAGCTTTAACTACTTCTAAAAGATAGAATTTTAATCGTTGCCCAACGCGATAGCGCTCATTATGTACCTGTTCGCTGGGAAGTAGTATTGCCTCTGCCTTGCCCAGGTCTACGTAGATTTGATCAGGCGTAATGCGCTGAATAACTCCGGTAAGAACATCACCTTCTTTACAGGTGAATTCCTCGTAAATTGCATGGTGTTCTGCTTCATGTAACCGTTGTAAAATGACCTGTCTGGCAGTTTGAGCGGCGATGCGGCCGGCATTCGGTGGTGTAGCTTCTATACTAACGATATCCCCGATTTTGACATTTTTATCGTATTTTTGAGCATCGGCGAGTGTTATTTCTATATTCTGATTTTCTACTGTCTCGACAACCGTTTTTTTTACATAGACTTTTACAGCACCGGTATTGTTATTAATCTTGACCGAGATATCCTGGTCAGGAGCGAAAGTGTCCTTCTTATAAGCTGAGACAAGTGCAGATTCTACCGCTGCTAGAACTACATCCCTCGATAAGTTCTTCTCAGCAGACAGCTGAGTTATAGCGACCATAAATTCAGTTTTCATCTCACGCCCACTCCCATTTCAACTAATATTATTCAATTCTCAATAAAAAAGTGGGAACTTTGCCCCACTTTGAATGAACCTTCTTGTAGATTCAAAAAAAGTCTATCATAATTTAGCTGAAAATGCAAATAGTATTAGGAAAATATAACAAAATATTACGTAATAAATCTATTTATTATATATTTGTCTATTATGATTCAATATAGATAGCGAATGAAGTGTGGTTATCAGTCAAATGGTAATAAAAGGAAACTGTCTTTTAATAAGTTTAACAGAGTTGTGGTAAAGCAGCGATAGATGTTACCGGGTTAAGCCGTCCTATGTCCTTGAATAGGTATTGATGAATTTAGTTGAGGGAAGTCGGATAAAACACGTTTTACTATTCCTGTTGCATCCAGGCCGTACTGTGTGCGAAGCAGATCCGGGTGACCATGTTTGATGAATTCATCGGGTATGCCGATACGTTTAAGCTTAACATCAGTCATGTTTGATGCTTCTAACAGTTCGCAAACGGCACTACCGAAGCCGCCATTAAGAGTATTCTCTTCCACAGTTACTATTCTATTGGTCTGCGATACAATTTTCAGTATAAGTTCCGAATCGAGAGGTTTGGCAAAGCGTGAATTGATAACAGCGGCATCGATATTTATATCAGCCAGTATTTGTGCTGCTTCGAGCGTAGGATTGACGGAAGAACCTAAAGTGAATAGGGCTATATCCTTACCCGTTTTAATTATTTCACCCTGGCCTATGGGTAAATATTGGAGTCCTTTGTCCAGAGGAACACCGATTCCAGAGCCTCGTGGGTAGCGAATTGACATGGGATGTTCCGATTGAGTGGCGGTATATAGCAAGTGCTGCAGCTCATTTTCATCTTTAGGAGCTGATACAATCATATTGGGCATAAGTGATAGATAAGAGAGGTCGAATATACCTTGATGAGTTTTGCCATCTTCTCCAACGATACCGCTGCGGTCAATGGCGAATACAACGGGAAGGTCCTGAAGGCAGACGTCGTGAAGTATCTGATCGAATGCCCTTTGCAAAAAAGTAGAATATATTGCGACCACAGGAGTAAATCCCTGAGATGCCAATCCGGCTGCAAAGGTGACCGCATGCTCTTCACAGATACCGACGTCATAGAAACGGTCAGGAAACTCGCGGGCTACTATGTCCAGGCAATTTCCATCACACATGGCAGCGGTAACTACTACTATTCGCGGATTCTGCCTAGCCAGATTTAGAATTGTTTGAGCAAATACCTGACTATAAGAGATCGCTTTTTGCCGGTTGCCGTTTTTAGGAGGAAGGCTATGAAAAACTGACGGAGCAGCTTCGGCTTTTTCATAACCTTTACCCTTGATTGTTATCGCGTGTACAAAAGCAGGTTTGGATGAATCCGATTTAGCCTGTTTTAAAGCTGTTTCAATTTCGGAAATATTATGCCCGTCGATAGGCCCAATATAGGTAAAACCAAGTTCTTCCCAAAGCATGGTCGGCATAACTACCGCCTTGGCCCCCTGTGTAATACGGTCCAATAACCAGTCCAGTTTATTACCCAGGAATGTACCTGATAGCAGTTTTCTTGTTTCCATCTTGGCCTGTCTATAACGGTGGCTAAGACGTATCTGATTCAATCGTTTGGATAGCGCACCAATAGTCGGTGAGATAGACATACCATTATCGGCAAGGACAACGATTATTTTTTTACTGAGATGGCCGGCATGATTCAATGCCTCATAAGCCATACCGCCGGTTAAAGCACCATCACCAATAACAGCGACGACACTGTGATCATCGCCTGCCAGATCACGGGCAATAGCCATGCCCAGGCTGGCAGAAATGGAGGTACTGGCATGTCCTGTCGCAAATGAATCGTAATGGCTCTCATCAGGATCGGGAAATCCACATAATCCACCGTATTGACGCAGTGATGTAAAACGATCCTGACGGCCGGTAAGCAATTTATGAACATAGCTCTGATGGCCGACATCCCAGATTATTTTATCTCTGGGGCTGTCGAATACCCGGTGCAGTGCAACGGTAAGTTCAACTACTCCGAGATTGGAGGCAAGGTGTCCTCCTGTAACAGTTACAGTATTCAGTAAAATTTCTCTAATTTCAGCACAAAGATCATTAAGCTCATTGCGATTCAATTTTTTAAGCGATTCGGGAGAATCTATTTTATTCAGCAGTTTGAGCATCAGGTATGTCCCGGTTTATCCTCTTTTTCTACCGTAATTATACATATGAATACGCCTTATACAAAACTTTACCAGCATATAACTTTAAGTTTATCGATGTCAAAAAATCAGATGCCATTAAAATTCCATGTTGTCTTTATGCTATTAATTTACTCTTTTGATAAGCCTCCAAAGCGGCGCTTTCGTTTGCTGTACGCGATAAGAGCCTTATCGAATTCCGTTTTATTAAAATCAGGCCACGGAGTAGCTGTAAAATATATCTCGGCGTATGCTGCCTGCCATAATAAAAAATTACTCAAGCGTTTCTCACCACCGGTACGAATAATGAGATCGGGGTCCGGCATGTCAGCGGTATAGAGGTGTTTTCTAATAGCAGTCTCATCGATATTCTGAGCACTAATACCATTTTGTATTATTTGTTGCACCGCATCAATGAGTTCATTTCTGCTTCCGTAGTTGAAGGCCAGCCCCAATGTCAGCTTATTGTTGTCCTGAGTCAGCTCTTGCGCCCTGGTTATTTTCCTCTGCATTTCGGGTGGTAATCTATCCAGTTTTCCCAGATGGCGAATTTTTATACGTTTGTCTTGAGCATACTCCAGACCTTTGTTCAGATTCTCTTCCAATAGTTTTAGTATTGTTGTTACTTCATCTTCAGGCCGGGACCAGTTTTCAGTGGAAAAAACGTATAACGTAAGGTATGGGATCTCATATTCGATAAATAATTCAATAAGACGCCTGGCATTATTAGCACCTTTTTGATGACCAATTGACCTCGATAATTTATGACGTTCAGCCCATCGGCCATTACCATCCATTATTATTGCTACATGTTTTGGTATATTATCTGTAATTGGTAATACCATGTCGGTTACTTAATTTAAAAATATCTAAGACGTTGAATTCATCAATAGTGATATCTTCTGAAATGTTATATCGAACAACCTTAAATAACGCGGGTCTCACTATCGTTTCAATATTATAGCACCATACAAACTATACGGAGTAATTAACTTCGATAGTATTATAACCGTGCAATAACGAATGCAAGGCCTGACTTCGGCTGAGATAAAATGGCAATAACCCAGTAAAGAATCAGTATTACTGCATAGAACTGAGTAAAAAAGGCTGGGTATTCAAATTTGAATACCCAGCCCCCTATTTTTGAACGGTTTATATTTTAGCTCTTGCCTATTCTAAACATCTTTGTGCCGCATACAGGGCATGATCCTTGTGTCGCAGGCTTTTTGTTTTTCATAGTAATAGCCTTAGCATCTTTCATTTCCCTCTTTGTCCGGCATTTCATGCAATATGCTTGCATCGCTCACCTCCTTTAAAATAGATAATAAGCCATTTATTCTTTAAATGTCAATAGGTTTGAGGCGCTATAACGCTAATAATTCAAAAGATTTCGAATTAATACTTAAATAACGCTTATTTGCACTTTAAACGGGTACCTGGATATAGACCAATATAGATCGATATATAAACCATACCTTTAAATACTATAAGCCATTATCGTTATACTCATGTTGATAAACTAATTATTAGCATTCGTATGTGCAATTGTAACTATAATCATAATTTATTATAATTATTGGACTTTTGGCTGGTATTATTGTCTCAATGTAATTATAATACTTCACTAAAAAGTCTGTTTATATTAGCTTTATAATATCGTATTGTCATATAACATATAATACTGAAGGAATACATCTATATTGGAGCATAGAGTATTTTCCTTTTCGCGTATTGAGTTATCAAGAGGAGGCCAATGAAAATGTCGAATGAAAAGGGGAGTTTTAAAGCTAATGATACAGTTAAATCTGGAAGCGCAAAACTTGCCATAGAACCGGATAAAACGGTAATCAAGTCGCTTGCTCTGGGCGCATTTTTAGGTGGCGGAGCTCCCTGTATGGTTGATTCCAAGGATGGGAAAATAGTCAGGGTCAGACCACTGAAATATGACTGGAAATACAAGCGAGAGCAATTAAATCCCTGGAAGTACGAGAGAAATGGGAAAACTCTGGAACCGTTGATGAAATCGCTTCCTGCACCCTTTTCGCTGGCATATAAGAAGCGGGTATATTCGCCTAACAGGATAAAATATCCTT
>CAZEAR010000117.1:0-7681 GCA_964510365.1 uncultured Dehalococcoidales bacterium
CATCCCAGGCAGGCACGATGTCCCGCAGCTAAACGTTCCTCAGCAACTACCGACTGTCTGCCCATTTTAATTAAAGTACTCATTATCTCACCTCGATCATTTCAATTTCGTCCAGACGGCCCTGCTCACATTTTTCCATTCCGCTCTTGATGATATTCTCAAAAGTGCTTGCCGAGATATCTCTTCCCCCCAGCCCCCCGACGAAGCTAATGATTTTTGGTTTAACCTGTAGGGGGTATAAAGCTGCCTGCACCTCGGAGCAGACGGGACCTGTGGGTCCTCCGAAAGATATAGCACGATCAAGAACAATAAGTGAATCTGCTTTGGCCGTAATCCGGCGAAATTCATCAAATGGGAATGGCCTCCACAATCTTAATCGGACCAATCCGACTTTTTCTCCATTTTCTCTTAGTTTATCTATTGCTATCATAGCCGTTTCGCTAAAGCTTCCCATTGTTAGAAGCAGCGTCTGGGCATCATCGGCCTTGTAAGTCTCCACAGGTGCGTATGACCGTCCTGAAATTTCCGCGAACTCTTTCCACGCCTTAAGAATAATATTCTTGGAAGAGCGGATAGCAACATCCTGGGACTTTTTAGCCTCAGTGTAGATATTCGGCGGACCGAAAGCCCCGACAGTAATTGGTTTTTCAGGATCGAGACGGTACGCATATTCAAACTTTGGTAGAAATTTGTTTACTTTATCTTGATCGAGAAGGTAAAGGGGCTCTATAACATGTGAAAGATGAAATCCATCTATATGTACCATTATCGGGAAAAGAACTTCAGGGTCTTCTGCAATACGGAAAGCAGATAGAACCAGATCAAAAGCCTGTTGAGCATTCTCAGCAAATATTTGGATCCAGCCGCAATCTCTGGTAGCCATAACGTCCGAATGGTCACCCCAGACACTTAACGGGCCGGATAGCGCCCTGTTGGCGACTACGGTTACAATAGGCAGACGCGATGCTGAAACCACATAAAGTACTTCGTGCATCAACTCAAGTCCCTGGCCTGCAGTTGCTGTAAAAGTTCGAGCTCCTACAGCCGAAGATCCCATGCAAGCGCTCATCGCAGAATGTTCAGATTCAACCGGTATATACTCTGCGTTAAGTTCCCCGTCGGCCACCATTTCCGCTAAACGCTCGACAATATGGGTTTGTGGTGTAATGGGATAAGCGGCGACAACATCAACATCAGCCAGTCTTGCTGCTTCCGCAATGGCGAAAGAACCTTCCATTCCTATTCTTTCCATAATCACGACTCCTCAACCATATTTATTGCATATCGCGGACATTCTTTGGCACAGATTCCGCATCCTTTGCAATAGTACAAGTCCGCTTCATAATAATCGTCATCCCTTGGCCTTATACAACCCTCAGGGCAAAAAAGGAAGCATAATCCACATTTTATACATTTCGTATAGTCATATATCGGCCTTTGTGATTTCCAATCCCCGGTGCGATATTCCCTGGCACTACCCGGTTCAAGTACAACGCATCCGGGGAGAATCTCATCCCAGGAAAGTAGATGTTCGGCCTGAAATGTTCTTTTTGGGGATACGCCGGCTTTGACAGGTTCAGCCAGTAAGACTTCATCATATGCTTTGTGACAGGCATCGATATTATTCTGTGCTCTGGCCCCGAACCTTTCTTTAATAGGTTCCTCCAGTGACTTAAGATCGATGATACCCGTAGCTTTAACCAGGGCGCCGATCATGGTAGTATTGACAATCGGAACCCCCAGCTTCTCACGGGCAATACTGGTAGCATTGACAACTGCTAATTTCCAGGGACCGCCGAACTCGGATATAACTTCTTTCATATCTTTGGTGCTGTTTATGATCAGAGTACCATCTTGCTTTAATCCAGCAGTAACATCGATTATTGTAAGCAGACCGGGGTCCAGAACGACGACTATATCAGGTTGCGTGACTGCAGCTCTAACCCGTATATGCCTGGTATTGTCGATGCGATTAAATGCTAAAACGGGAGCGCCCCTTCTCTCCGGTCCGAAACTGGGCATAGCTTGAGCAAATTTTCCTTCGCTGATAGCTGCCAGTGCAACTAACTCAGCTGAAGTTACTGCTCCTTGCCCTCCCCTACCATGCCAGCGGATTTCAATCGTCTCACTTTCGCTCATATCTTATCTCCAGTTCTGCATTAAATATTGCGGTATTTGTTAATTAATATATTTTTGTAAACATACAGCATATTGAATCAGGGGAAGTGCTGGGATATATTGTCATTGTATTATGCTTGCAAAGTTTCATGTTGTCAGTAAAACCTGTCGGATAAAGATTATTATTGCCTGATGCTGGCACCCCTGGAGGGACTCGAACCCTCGCACCCGGCTCCGGAGGCCGGCGCTCTATCCCCTGAGCTACAGGGGCTTTAAGCTATTATACCTGACTTCAGGTCAAATCCTGTAATTTAAATCCAATTATGCCGAGGAACAACAGCTTAAAAGGAAAGTATAATTTCTTAAAACGCTATTTGAATAAAACTCCTAATGTCTCATTACCCCAACATTCCGAGGAAAATCCCTGCAACCAGAGACGTACCGATTGCACCTGCCATATTGGGTCCCAGTGCATGCATAAGCAGATAATTTTTAGGATTTGCCTTCTGTCCTTCTTTCTGGGCCACTCTAGCAGCCATTGGTATCGCTGAAACTCCTGCGGCTCCGATTATGGGATTTATTTTCTCTTTCAAGAATAAATTAACGATTTTAGCTGATAATAAACCTCCAACCGTAGAGAAACCGAAGGCAAGAACTGCTAAGCCGATTATCATTAGAGTTCTGGTATTAAAGAAAACCTGAGCAGGCATTAAAGCTCCGACACATAAACCGAGAAGAATTATCAATATGTCGTTCATTATGGTACCGGCCTGGGCGAGCCTGTCGGTTACGCCGCAGACCTTTAATAAATTGCCGAACATGAGCATGCCGACCAGTGGCGCGCATTTGGGAACTAAAAGGGTTGCCAGAATAAAGACAATAATCGGGAACAGGACTAACTCAAGCTTGGACACTTCTCTTATCTGCGGATTCATATATATAGACCGTTCTTTTTTGGTAGTCATCAATTTGATTATAGGTGGCTGGATAATGGGGACCAGGGCCATATAGGAATAAGCTACCATTGTTATAGGACCGATCAAATGCGGAGCTAAAGCCACAGCAAGGAAAACGGTCGGAGGCCCATCGGAGCCGCCGATAATAGCTATTGTTGCAGCTTCATTTGGCGTAAATGCGCCGCTCACATAAGCGAATAGAAAGACAACGAACACACCTAGTTGAGCCGCAGCGCCGAAGATGAGAGAAATGGGTCTGGATATAGTAGGGCTGAAGTCCATCATTGTGCCGACGCCTAGAAAAATGAGCAAGGGGATAAGCTCGCTTTCAAGGCCATAATAATAGAGCAAATTTAATATGCCGATTTGACCTGAAGCTATTTCTTTTAATCCCCCATGCGCAGGTAAACCTTCAGGGGTGTAAACCATGATCCCTGCAATCGGTAGATTTACCATGAAAATTCCAAAACCGATTGGCACCAGTAGAAGAGGTTCGATTTTCTTGGCTATACCGAGGTAAATAAGCAGTGCCCCGAGGATAAGCATTGCTAAATTGCCCCAGCTTATTAGGCCGAAAGCACTTTCGTATAAACCAAACATAGTTCTTTTTCCTCTTTATTATTGGGCTACCGGTTTTTTCCCGACTTTTCGGATAACGAAGCTGACAATCCAGACGGCAACAGCTATAGCAGCAACTACGATGAAAAGCACTAGAAATCCTAAACCTGCAACCTCACCAATTAGTACCCAATTGATGTCTGTCATTTAGATTTCCTGCATTAAAGAAGCGTACAATTTTACCACATAGTATCGCTGAATGTAAAAACGGATTATAGTTTATGGCGGCTTTTGTCATTGTTAAGACCATGCTATAATTCTACGGATTGGAGAGGTGACCGAGTGGATGATGGTGCCGCTCTCGAAAAGCGGTGGGCGATAAGCCTCGTGGGTTCGAATCCCACCCTCTCCGCTGTTTTATTTTGGAGAGGTGCTGGAGTGGACTATCAGGCGCGCCTGGAGAGCGCGTGTCGTCTTGGCGACCGTGGGTTCGAATCCCACCCTCTCCGCCAAAAAATATCATTGCAGATTATAATAGCACTGATATTAAATGAAATTAGTTAAAAAGTCCAGGCCTAAAATTGGACTCGCTCTAAGTAGCGGAGCAGCTCTTGGTATTGCGCATATCGGGGTTATTAAAGCCTTTCAGGAAGCAGAAATTCCTGTTGATATTATAGCTGGCACCAGCATGGGGGCAATAATAGGTGCCTGTTTCGCTAAAGAAGGTGAAATAAAAGAAGTTGAAGACGAGGCTTTGAGGACAGATTGGAGACGGTTTACCAGATTGCTGGATCCGAATATTGCTTACCTGAGGAAAGGACTCATACACGGTCAACGAATACAAAATCTATTGCGTTCTATCATAGGAGATATTGATTTCAAGGATCTTAAAATTCCATTTGCTGTAGTTGCTACGGATATCAATACCGGCAAAGAGATAGTAATTAGGGAAGGTTCGGTAATAGCGGCGGTGAGAGCCAGTTTTTCGATACCGGGAATATTTGTGCCTGTAGTAATTAAGGAAAACTGTTTAGTAGATGGAGGTACTACAAATCCAGTTCCTACCGATGTATTGACTAAAATGGGGGCAAAGTTTATTATTGCTGTCAATGTTTTACATGATCCCATAAAGAGAGAAGTATTTAAATCAACTGTAAAAAATAAAGTTTCCGAACCTCCTAATATATTCAACACTTTGATACAATCTATATACATAATGGAAAATACCATAGTTAAGCTCAAAGCGCCTGAAGCAGATGTAATTATAGAACCGGATGTCAGTCATCTGGAATCTTTCGAATTCTATAGAGGTAAAGAGGCTATCGAAGCCGGATACACAGCAGCGATGAAAAGTATACCACAGATATCAAAGCTTATCTGGAATCAGTAATCGGATTATCAACTGCAATATAATTCGTTTTGTTCTACTTTTTCACCTATGCTAGAATGTTTCGAACCTATGGTTATCAACAACGATATTAAATACCTGATCAGTTTCACCAGGATCCCCGGGATAGGGAGGGTGAAGATATCGCTACTCCGTTCTTATTTCGGGACACTGGCAGATGCCTGGACAGCATCCACCGGTGAGCTAAAAAAGGCCGGGATAGATTCTAAAACGGTCACCTTAATTTCCGGTCTTAGATCCAAAATAAATCCCGAAAATGAACTTGAGATACTATCTAAATTTAAAGTAAAAGCAGTTGACAGCGAATCCCCTTCTTTCCCGGCAAGATTAAAAGAAATTCATGATTGTCCGCCATTAATATATATAAGAGGAAACCTGTTACCTCAAGATGAATGTTGCCTGGCTATTGTAGGTACCAGGCGGGCCAGTATTTACGGGAGGCAGGCCACGGAGGAAATTGTCGGTGACCTGGCGCGGAATAATATTACAATTGTGAGCGGACTGGCAAAAGGTATAGATTCTGTAGCACACCGTGCTGCCTTAGATACAAACGGCAGGAGCATTGCGGTATTTGCATCCGGACTGGATATAGTCTACCCCGCTGAAAATGTTAAATTGGCCCATGAAATTATGGAGCGAGGCGCTTTAATAAGTGAATATCCACTGGGAATTAAGCCAAAGGCTGATAATTTCCCCCGCCGTAATCGCATATTAAGTGGCATAAGCCTCGGTGTATTGGTAGTAGAAGCAGGAGATAGAAGCGGAGCACTTATTACAGCAGATTTAGCATTATCACAAAACCGTGAAGTATTTGCTGTTCCGGGAAGTATCTTTTCTTCTGTTAGCAAAGGTACCAATAAACTAATTCAACAAGGTGCGAAGTTAGTTCAGAGTTATGTCGATGTTTTGGAGGAACTTAACCTAGCTATGGTCGCTCAGCAACTGGAAATGAAAGAACTGCTGCCAACGGATGCGACCGAATCCTTAATATTAAAGAGTGTAACTGCCGAGCCGAAACATATCGATGAAATTTGCCGCCAGAGTAGTATTGCTCCTTCCGTAGTCAGCAGTACATTATCCATGATGGAGTTGAAAGGCATTGTAAAGCAAATAGGCGGAATGAATTATATAAGAGTAAGAGAAATCAGAGAGGAATACAAGGTCAAAGTTAAATAATCATGGTAAAGAAGTTAGTTATCGTTGAATCACCTGCTAAAGCCCGTACACTGAGTAAGATTCTCAGTAATAGTTACTCGATAAAGGCATCATTGGGACATATTCGAGATCTGCCTAAAGGTAAACTCGGAGTAGATATAGAAAACGATTTTAGCCCGCAATATGTTATTCCCAAGCAAAAGAGCAAAACGGTTAATGCTCTTAAAAATTCTGCTAAAGGAGCTTCATCTATATATCTGGCTACAGATCCTGATAGAGAGGGAGAGTCGATATCATGGCATCTTCTTGAAGCAATGAATTTAAATAAGGACAAAACCAAGGCATATCGTGTCTCTTTCCATGAGATTACAGAGGAGGCGGTAAAACAAGCTTTCGATAATCCACGTTTAATCGACATGAACCTGGTGAATGCACAGCAAGCTCGCCGTCTATTGGACAGGCTGGTGGGTTATAAGCTGAGCCCATTATTATGGCGTAAAATTCAGCGAGGTCTCTCGGCAGGAAGGGTTCAGTCAGCGGCAGTAAGAATAATAGTAGATCGCGAGAGAGAAATTCAGGACTTTATTACTGCAGAATACTGGTCAATTGAAGCTGAATTGGCTAAAAAATCAGCTAAAAAACAGAGCTTCCGCGCGATGCTGGCAGGATTCAAAGACGGGACTCGAATCGAGATAGCCAACGAGTCGAAAGCAAACAGCATAAGAGATGAACTGGAGACCGCTCAATATTCTGTAGCATCGATTGACAAAAAAGATTCCGCTCGCCAGCCGTTTCCTCCTTTTACTACCAGTACCCTTCAGCAAGAAGCCTGGCGAAAACTACATTTTACGGCTAAGAGGACTATGATAATCGCTCAGCAGTTATATGAGGGCTTATCTGTGGGTGAAGAGGGATCGGTAGGTCTTATTACATATATGCGCACAGATTCAACGCATATGGCTGCAAGTGCTATAGCAGAGATAAGAAATTTTATTGATAGTCGCTATGGCAGCAAGTTTATTCCGTCTAAACCGCGTTCTTTTAGCAGAAAAAGCAAATGGTCACAGGAAGCGCATGAAGCTATACGTCCGACAAGAGCTTTCCGTGAACCGGATAATATACGCCAATATTTAAAGCCGGAGCAATATAAACTCTATGACCTTATCTGGAAAAGGGCAGTTGCCAGTCAAATGTCTTCGGCTGTTATTAGCAATACGACGGTTGAAGTGGATGCATCTCCTCAAAAGTCTCAAAGTGAATATCTTTTTAAAGCAACCAGTTCGGAAGTTAAATTCCCCGGTTTTATTGCCTTATACAGCGAAGAAAAGGATGAGGACATAGAGGAAGAAAAAGTTAATCAAATTCCGGCTCTGGAAAAAGGGGAAGCACTGACATTAATGGGCCTTCTTCCAGAGCAACATTTCACTCAACCGCCGCCGCGTTATACCGAAGCAACTCTGATAAAAGCTCTCGAACAAAAAGGAAT
>CAZEAR010000118.1:0-4090 GCA_964510365.1 uncultured Dehalococcoidales bacterium
TTCCCCGACTACGCCGTGGTCGGCGGCCATGGTGATAATAGCTTTATGTTGTATCCTCGGCGACGGTTCGGCTTTAATGCCGGCGATTTTAATCGATAATTCTTCCAGCATTCCCAGGCTGCCGTGCGGTTTGGTCAAGTTGTCCTGACGGTTTCTGGCTGCTTCCATTGCCCGGCTGTCCAGCGGCCTAATTTCGTTCAATATGCTGTCAAGTGCACTGATCATAATTAATTTCCTCGCTTTATTCTGTTTCTAATACTCGATTCCGCGTCTGGCTGTTATTCCCTTTGTATATTGATGTTTAATCATTCGCATTTCGGTAGCCAGATCGGCTCGATCGATAATATCCGGCGGGGCATATCGCCCTGTCAGTACCAGCTCAACTGAAGCAGGTTTCTTGTCCAGCAAGTCCAGTACCTGCTGCGTGGTTATCAATTCTTTATTGATTGCTATCAATATCTCGTCAAGGACGACCATATCGAATTTCCCGCTGAGCATCGTTTCCCCGGCGTATGCCAGCGTTTGCTGCGCTTCTTCTTTTAGCTGTTGGAACTGCTTACTGAAACTGTCCCCCGGAAATAATTGCACTATCTCAAAAGGATGATATTTACTGGTGAAAAGTATCTCGCCTGTTGTTACACCTTTTATGAATTGAATGAAAGCCACTCGCAAGCCATGTCCCACGGCCCGTAAAGATAAACCCAGAGCAGCAGTAGTTTTACCTTTGCCGTCGCCGGTAAAGACGTAAATCATACCTCTTGATAGCTTCTCAGTCATAACTGGATTCACATTTCATTATTTGGTAAATACGTGGTATGTCGAGATTATCTTTAACCAGTCGGGCTAACTTATCATAGTTGTCCTGCTTATCGGATATATTCGATGATTCTGCAGGCAGATTGCGAATTTTTCTAAGGTTGTTTAAGAAGGCTCTGGAAAAGTCCTGATTATGGAACAGCCCGTGTATATACGTACCCAGAATAATACCGTCAGAACATATAGCCCCGTCGGAATAGTCCTCCTTTTTTTCGGGAGATTCGGTGACGGTAAAAGCAGGCAGGCAATTACGGCTGATAGTTTGTCCCATATGTATTTCATAGCCTTCTACTTCGATCCCGGCCATGCCGGTTAATAGTCCGCAATTGCCGGTTACCCGCGCTTTGACCTGGGTTGTCTTCTTCTCCCGGTCGAAGACCGTTTCGATATCGAGCAGGTCCAGGCCGGCGGCGCTCTCCACCTGCGATTCCGTTTGATGCGGGTCTTTGATATGCTTTCCCAGCATTTGATAGCCGCCGCAGATACCCACTATGGGTGTACCGGTGGCGTATTCTTGAATAATCATCCGGGCCATGCCTGACTGCCGGATATGGATTAAATCGGAGATGGTGCTCTTGGTTCCCGGTAATATTATTAAATCCGCATCGCTTAGCTCGGATGGTTTTAACACGTATTTTACCGTGCATCCCTGCTGCTCCAGCGGGTCGAAATCATCGTAGTTCGATATATGAGGCAACCTGATAACAGCTGCGCGCAGGCCGCTTTTCGATATGCCGGTTTGCCTTTCATCCAGGTACACCGAGTCTTCCTGGGCGATAGATATGTCGCGGAAGTAGGGTATAACTCCCAGGACCGGTTTGCGGCATCTCTTTTCAATCATTTCAAGGCCGTTTTTAAGTAGTTTGATATCTCCCCGGAACTTATTTATGATGAAGCCTTTTACGAGGTCGCGCTCTTCGGCGGTCAGCAGTTCAAGCGTCCCTGTTAACGAAGCGAAGACTCCGCCGCGGTCGATGTCGCCCACCAGCAGTACCGGTGAACCGGCGATTTTAGCCACCCGCATGTTGACTATCTCTCTTTCTTTGAGATTAATCTCGGCAGGGCTGCCGGCTCCCTCTATAACAACGATATCATACTGTGAGCACAGCTTATTGAATGAGTCTTCTATTACCTCCAGCAGTTCCGGAGTGTACCGGTAGTACTGGCTTGCCTTCATCGTCCTGGTTACTTTCCCCAGCACTATGATTTGAGACCTGGCATCGGCCTCAGGCTTGAGAAGGACAGGGTTCATAAGTACGGACGGCTCGATACCGGCTGCTTCGGCTTGTACCGCTTGAGCACGGCCTATTTCGCCGCCCTCCCTGGTGACAAAGGAATTAAGCGCCATATTCTGGGCTTTAAAAGGGGCCACTTTGTATCCGTCCTGATGAAATATGCGGCAAAGCGCAGCCACAATAACGCTTTTCCCGACGGAAGAGGCCGTCCCCTGGATCATTAAAGTTTTAGCCGGCATGCTTTTTTACCCTCAAATCCATTATAGCTGATACGAGTTTTCGACATTCCGGTATCGTACGGGGTGCTATTCGAATATGGTCCGGCAAACCGAAAGAGGAGCAATCGCGGACCAGTATCCCCTTTTTCAGCAAGGCCTTTCTGAATTCCGGAGCATTTCCCACTTCTACCAGGAAGAAATTTGTCCTTGACGGCAGCGGCGTCAATCCCACCTTAATCAGCTCTTTTATTAAATATTCCTTTGCTTCCATAACCTTCTTGCCGCATTCCTCGATATAAGCATCGGCTTTTAAAGCGAATAAGCCGGCATTTTGAGACATCGAAGTAATATTCCACGGCGGCCTGATGCATTTTAGGGCCGAAATAACTGGCTGATTGGCGACAGCATAGCCAAGCCGTAGACCGGCCAGGGCATAATCTTTAGTCATTGAGCGCAGGATAATGACATTTTCCATGTTTAACAGGTCAAAAGATCTCCAGGCATTTTCTGTGAAGGCGATATATGCTTCATCTAATATAATAAGCCTTTCTCCGGCAACCGAAATTATTTGTTCCATATCTTCCTGAGTGAGATATTGACCGGTGGGATTATTGGGATTGCATAAGAAGATGCCTTTCGGCTGATGTTCCTCTATCAGATCTACGGTCTCATTTATATCAATATGAAAGCCCGGCCGGTTTAATGCCGATTGTTTCAATATTTTTGCTCCGGTGATTTGACAGGCTGTTTCATATTCGCCGTAAGTCGGCTGCGGTATTAATACGGTATCGCCGGGCCCGAAGTAGGCGATAGATATAAGCCTGATTAATTCGGTCGATCCGCTGCCTGCCAGAATGTTTTCAGGCGGGATGCCCAGTTTTGCCGATAATGCCCGGGTAAACGCCGTGGACTCGGAATCGGGGTAAACCTCTATGGAGGTGCTGTTCATGGCTTCATATATCCCGGGCGGCGGCCCGAAAGGATTGCAGTTTACGCTGAAGTCCAGTATCGACTCCGGTGAAATCCCCGTACTTTCGACCTCGGTGAAATTGATACCGCCGTGGCTGCAGGGGGTTAGCTTATTTAGATATGGTTTAGGTTGTAACAAAATATACCGCCTGAATTAAAAAAGATATGATACTCCAGACGAGGGCCACCATCATTATCATTTGTAGAGAGGCATCGATGGTATTTACCGTTAAAGAGTTATGGTTATCCCCCAGTCTGTAAAAACCCTTTTTCTCCAGTTGTATTCCCAGGGCGCCTGCTACAGCGCTTATCGTCCAGCCGGCATTGGGACTCTGCGTTTTCCTGTGGTCGCGGAGCGTTATTTGCCAGGACCGGGCGGCATTCTTTCTGCATATCCACGCAGCCAGGACTATTAATAGGGCTGCGATTCTGGCAGGGACGAAATTAACTATATCGTCCAGGCGTGCCGCAAATTTTCCGGAATACTCCCATTGTCCGTGATAACCTATCATCGAATCGAATGTGTTTATTATACGATACGCTACTGCGCCCGGTATGCCGAAGATTAGAAAGTAAAACAGCGGCGCAATAAAACTGTCGCAACTGCTTTCAGCTACGGATTCAACCGTTGCCGAGACCACCTGTACTTTATCGAGCTGCTCCGTATCGCGGCTGACCAGAGACCTCAAGCTGATATGGGCCCCGGATATTTTGTTCTTATTCAGTAATATTTTGATTTCGGTTGCAGCTTTTGCCAGCCCCCGGATAGAAAAGGTGAACTTCAACAAAATTCCGGATATTGCGACATACAATATTGCATTAAATCCGTTCAAGACGCTGAGCAAATAAAAC
>CAZEAR010000118.1:4100-7643 GCA_964510365.1 uncultured Dehalococcoidales bacterium
ACAAAACATTGATGCCGTAATTATTCCGGTTGTGACTAAAACCATAAAGATACCGGATATGAACTGAACTTTCTTACCCTTTCCGGAGAAAAACTTGGCCTCAAAGGATATAAGTTTTCCCAGCCAGGCCACGGGATGATAAGTATTGGGCAGCTCTCCGATAATCAGGTCCAGTAACAGTGCTATAGCCAGAATAATAATGTTTTCCATAAATTTGTTGTCGATTCAGTTTTGAACCTAAAAAATAAAACCCCTTGCCCGTTCTGAGCAGGGGGATTTTCTTAAATAATAAATCCCACCCCCTTACTCCGCGGAGGCAGTTTCCAACTAACAGGGCCGGTGTTCTGACTGTAACAGCAGGCGGGACTGTGCCGGAATTTCACCGACTTGCACTCGAATTAAGCCCTCGGTTGCCCTCAGGCACCCTGCAAGTTATTCAATTAAATATAGAATATCAGGAAGACAATCTTAAGTCAATTTAATTACAGGTTCATATGTGTTATATTTCTACTGGTTTTTGGTAAATAATTAGTCAGAAAAATCGGTGAAGATGAGATGGCTGCGGATAACGAATTGTCGGCATTAAAAAACGAAATGAAGATTGAACCCGGGGCTACGGCATCGTACCTGGAAGATTTCATAAGAACTCATGTCGAGAAATTGGACAGGGAAGGAATAATATTAGGATTAAGCGGAGGCGTCGACTCGGCGGTGACTGCGGCTCTGTGCAGTCGTGCCGTCAGTCCTGAAAAAGTACGGGCTTTATTAATGCCGGAGAAGGACTCGGCAAAGGAGCATATCGAAGATGCCGTTTCTCTGGCTGAGCAGTTGAAGATAGAATACAAATTAATCGATATCGGCAATTATCTAAAGAAGATGGATATTTATAAGCTATTCATTCTGAACAAATTGCCGCTTGCCCGTAAATCTAAGGAAAATCTGGTTAAAAAGGCCTGGAATTATTACGGGGAAAAGACCGGTGAAACACCTTTCCTGGCCGGTATCAAAGGTTTGAAAAACAAGGAATACGATTCACTGCTTGGAAAAAGCAATGCTTATTACAGGGTTAAACACAGGCTGAGAATGTTGCTGCTGTATCTGCATGCGGAGACGGAAAACAGATTGGTGGTCGGTGCGGCCAATAAGACGGAATATAAAATCGGTTACTTTGTTAAGCATGGCTGCGATGATGCCGCCGATATAATGCCGCTTTTGAATCTGTACAAAACGCAGGTAAGGCAGCTTGCCGGTTACCTGGATATTCCGCCAGGCATCATTAATAAACCGCCGTCTCCTGACATAGTGCCGGGCCTGACCGATGAAGAGGCTATTGGAATCCCGTATGATACGTTGGACTTGATATTAGTGGCCCTGGAGAAGGGTTGGGAGATTCCCCGGATTGTGGAGACCACAGGAATTGCGGCAGAACGGATTGTACCGGTAAAAAACCTGATATCGGGTTCGGAACATATGAGGACCACTTTTATTCCCGATAGCAATTCATTACGTTAAAGGAGAGGATTCAAATAAAGGCAGTGTTGTTCGCCTGTATCTCCTGCATTTCTGGACCGCTGTTTACATAACGGCCTGCACCGTAGCTTCAGAGGGTTTGTCTGTACGATTATCTGCCTCATCATCCGGCGCTTCTGCAATATACC
The DNA here is from genome assembly GCA_964510365.1 of uncultured Dehalococcoidales bacterium. Classification (GTDB taxonomy): domain Bacteria; phylum Chloroflexota; class Dehalococcoidia; order GIF9; family UBA5629; genus CAZEAR01. The sequence continues at coordinate 5,759 of CAZEAR010000118.1, forward strand.
CGCTTCTTAAACTGTGGCCTATGGTAGTATAAGATGCTATAACCGTATCCTTGCTCAGTATCCTGATATCCTCAGCCGGCAGGAAATGTTCGGGTTCTGCACCGATGTTGCAAAATCGGCCTATGCTGACATCTTCGTCCACTATACAGGATTCGATTATACTGTCCTGCCCTATGAAAATATTACCCATTAATACCGAGTTTCTGATAATAGCCCCTTCTTCTATGAAAGCTCCGGGAGAGACAACCGAGTTTATAATATTGCCTTTGATGGTACAGCCCGGACTTACAATGCTGTCGAAAATTCTGCCTGTCGGGGACACATTGGGCCTCGCCGTATATTTTCCGGCGGTAACGATCGGCCAGTCTCCGTCGAGACTAAAAGGAGGCCGCTGACTGGTGAGTTCTATATTAGCCGTATAGTAAGATTCGACAGTACCGATATCCTGCCAGTAGCCTTCGAACTGATAAGCGAAAACTCTGTCATTCTTCACTATCCGGGGGATGATGGAGTAGCCGAAGTCATGAAAAGAGTCCGGGTTCGTTGCGTCCGCAACAAGGTATTCCATAAGGTTTTTCAATTTAAAGACGTAGATGCCCATAGATACCAGACTGCTTACCGGTATTTTGGCCTTCTCCGTAAAATTAAGTATCCTGTTCGAGGCATTAACCGTTACGGTACCGAATCGCTGAGTCTGTTCCGGTGACATTGGAATAACTCCAATGGTAACATCGGCTTCGGTCTGTTCATGAAAGTCGATTATCCGGTTATAGTCCATTTTGTATATATGATCGGAAGCCAGTATCAGTACTTTGTCCACTCCTTGTTTTTTCAGATATCCCAGGTTCTGGTAGACGGCATCGGCGGTACCCAGATAATAGGCCTTGGCTGCCAGGGCATCTATTTTGGATTTTGTATTGCCCGAAGTAGTGGTATGCCACCTTCCCAGATAGCTTGTCATGTATGATCGCTGGTGGTCGGTCAGAACAGCGATTCTGCCGATTCCCGAATTGATGCAGTTGCTTAGGGTAAAGTCGATAATGCGGTACATCCCGGCGAAGGGAAGAATCGGCTTCGGCCTGTGATGGCAAAGTATACCCATACGCTTGGCCTGTCCTCCGGCCATGATAATTGCTGCTGTATTTTTCATATGATTATCTACCTCCGTATTAGTCGTATCCTGGAATAGCTATTATCGTAAAGGGATCGTGTATCTTTCATGCTTATACTCTATCTTCAAATTGCTGCGAATTAACTTTCATCATTCCTGATTGACCGGTTATATCTCTGTGATTGGACTTTTAACAATAATGATAACCGGAGAGCCTTAGGGCTCTGTTAGAATTTTGTTAGAATTGCGTTAAATTTTTTGGAGAGGTAAATTAGGTATCGGGTTTAAGGGGGGCCGGGACTGTTTACAAAATCAGCATGGCGTCGCCGAAGCTGTAAAACCGGTAGCCCTGCTCCATAGCTTCCTGATATGCCCGGAGAATGAACTCCCGGCCGGCGAAGGCCGATACCATCATTAACAGCGTCGACCTGGGAAGGTGAAAGTTGGTTATCATGGCGTCAACCATCCGGAACCGGTGTCCCGGCAGGATGAATAAATCGATTCTTCCCTTTACGGGCCGGACATTACCGGATTGGAACGAAGCCTCGATAAGTCTTACCGAGCTGGTACCCACCACTATTATGCGTTTGCCTGCTTTTCTGGTCTGATTCAGCAGGTCGGCGGTTTCCGGACTTAATACTCCGTATTCCTGGTGTATGGGGTGGTCTCTGGGGTCATCGACCCTGACCGGTTGAAAGGTATCCAGCCCGATATGAAGCGTGACGAAAGCGAAGTTGACGCCTTTCTGCCGGAGTTTATCCAGCAGTCCGCGGG
>CAZEAR010000119.1:0-7639 GCA_964510365.1 uncultured Dehalococcoidales bacterium
GGGTACGACTTTTCCCCCCAAATTATAGGATATCCGATTTAATAGGGAGTAAAGGAGGATAAAATGGCGGATCAGATAAAAATATATACCACACCGACATGTCCCTGGTGCAAAAAAACCAAGCAACTTCTGGAAGATAACAAAGTTTCTTATCAAAACGTTGACGTGACCACCGATACTGCCGGCCGCGAGGAAATGGTTAATATAACAGGGCAATTATCGGTGCCGGTGATTGACATCGGCGGTGAAATACAGGTTGGTTATGATGAGAACTGGCTAAAGAAGAAACTGAATCTCAAATAAGAGGTCGGAAATGTATGATTTAATGATCATCGGCGGCGGTCCTGCTGGAATGACCGCAGCTGTCTATGCTGCCCGTAAGAAACTAAATACTGTATTGCTCAGCAAGGATATCGGCGGACAAGTCAACTGGACATTAGGAATCGAAAATTATATGGGATATCAGTTTATCGAGGGCACCGAACTGATGAAAAAATTCGAAGAACAGGTGAAACAGTTCCCTCTGGAAATAAAAATGGGGCAAACCGTCAGCAGTTTAACGCATAAAAATGGTTCCTTTAAGGCAACCACTGATAAAGGTGAATCTTATCAATCAAAGGCGGTAATTGTTGCTTCGGGGAAACGACCTCGTCCACTGAATGTCCCGGGAGAAGATAGGCTGCGCAGCAAAGGAGTTACATATTGTGCTATTTGTGATGGCCCTTTATTCGCTGGTATGAAGGTAGCCATTATCGGAGGTGGTAACTCGGCACTGGAAGCCGTTGATGACATGATTAAAATCGCTGAACATGTTTATCTGATTTCACTAACGCCTCTTACCGGAGACCAGATACTGGTGGATAGAATCAATAAAGCTAAGAACTTGACTGTATACCTGGAGCACGAAGTTTTGGAGATAACAGGAGACAAATTCGTTAACGGCATCAATATTCGGGATTTAAAAAGCAAAGAGGAGAAGCAATTGGCAGTTTCCGGTGTTTTTATCGAGATCGGACTTATCCCCAACTCCGACTATGCAAAAGGAACGGTTAGTCTTAATCGCTCTGGAGAGGTTGAAATTAACTGCTCCAACGAGACCGACGTATCCGGTCTTTTCGCCGCCGGAGATGTTACCAACGTTCCCGAGAAACAAATAGTAGTAGCTGCAGGTGAAGGTGCAAAGGCAGCTTTACAAGCACAACACTACCTGCAGAGACTTGATTAAATAAATGACATTAGGAGAGCATAAGTGGCTACATTTTTTTCCGATAAAGAACTATTGGAATTTGCTATAGGAATTGAGCGCAACGGGGCAGCATTCTATCAAAAATTATCCACTGAAACAGATAGCAATAGTGCTAAAGATATTTTAAATTATCTTTCCAAAGAGGAGGAGAAACACGAACATACCTTTCGGAATATGGTTGCATCAACGGGCAAATTCCAGCCAGCAGAATCCTATCCGGGGGAATACAGACAATATCTACAATCGCTAATTGATAATACTATATTCACCGACCCTGATGACGCCCGGCATAAAGCCGAGAGCATTTCAGATGAAGTTGACGCACTCGATATCGGTATCCGAGCCGAAAAAGACTCGATCTTATTTTATACAGAAATGCAGAAATACATGAGTCAACCGCATCAAAAAATAGTACAGGATATATTGACTGAAGAAAAAAGCCATCTTAGACAAATTGCTGATCTTAAGAACATTATGAAGGAGGACAGAAAATGGCAGTAAAAAATGTAGGCGAAAAATATAAATGTAATATCTGTGGCAACGAAGTAACTGTAACAAAGGTCGGAGGCGGTACTCTGGTGTGCTGTGGCGAGGATATGGAACTGATCGAATCATAAATTAGCCCGGCTTTTTATACGGTGTACAGCGTTTACAGAGTATAAAGGCCAAATTCCTGGAATCTGAAGCATAATTATTAAAGGGAATAATCTAAAATGAAAGCTGAAAAGAGGGTATATTTAGATTATAGTGCTGCTGCACCGGTACTACCCGAAGTGCTGGAGGCAATGCTGCCCTACTTGCGGGATATTTATGGTAATCCGCAATCGATACACTCGTGGGGCGACAAAACCAGGGAAGCTATAGAGAAAGCCCGTGGACAAGTTGCCGCCATGATTGCTGCGGATGCTCAGGAAATAATTTTCACCGCCAGCGGCAGCGAAGCCAATAACATGGCTATCAAAGGACTCGCTCAAGGTCAGGCAAGTAAGGGAAAGCATATTGTCATTTCATCCATTGAACATTTTTCAGTATTAAATGCAGCCCGTTCATTGGAGAAATCAGGCTATGAACTTACTATGGTACCGGTAGATAAAAACGGACTTGTCGCTCCTGACAAAGTGATGGACAGTATCAGGAAAGACACTATCCTGGTTTCAATTATGCATGCTAACGGAGAAGTAGGCACCATTCAACCAATCGAAGATATAGCCAAAAAGATCAAAGATACCGGGATTATTTTTCACACCGATGCTGTCGCCAGTGCTGGTAATATCCCTATAGATATAAATGAGTTGGGAGTCGATGCTTTAAGCCTGGCAGGTAATCAATTTTACGGTCCCTTAGGGAGCGGAGCTTTATGGGTACGTAAAGGATTACGTCTCATTCCGCTGATGGATGGTGGAGTGCAGGAAGGTGGAAGGCGACCGGGTACGGAGAACGTACCCGCTATCGTGGGTCTGGGTAAAGCTGCGGAATTAGCCAGTAGAGATATGAAGTCGAGATCGAAAAAGTTCATTGAATTAAGGGACGATCTGATTAAAAACTTATTAGCAGCGGTTGATCACAGCATCCTCACGGGACATCCCGTGAAACGATTACCTAATCACGCCAGCTGTTGCATAGAATTTGTCGAAGGTGAAGCCATGTTGATGCTTCTAGACAGTCAGGGGATTGCTGTATCCAGCGGCTCAGCCTGCACCTCCCGTGCCCTAAAAGCATCCCACGTTTTAATAGCCATGGGCCTACCTCATGAAATTGCTCAGGGTTCACTGGTGTTTAGCCTCGGCCTGGATAACACGAAAGAAGATATCCGCTATGTTATTGATAAACTGCCGCCTATAGTTGAAAGGCTGAGACAGATGTCTCCGTTATATTCTAAATATATGAAAGAACAAGGGGGATAAGATATTATGCCGATATATAGTGAAAAGGTGATGGAGCATTTCGCTAATCCTCGTAACGTCGGTGAAATTGAAAATGCAGACGGGATTGGTGAAGTCGGCAACCCTGTATGTGGTGATATGATGACTTTTTATATCAAAGTTAAGGACGATCGTATAGAGGATGTCAAATTCAAAACCTTTGGTTGTGGTGCAGCAATCGCCGTATCCAGTATAACCAGCGAAATGGCAAAGGGTAAAACTCTGGAAGAAGCAGCAGCTATTACCCCTAGCCTGGTTGCCAAGGAACTGGAAGGCTTACCTAAAAATAAATTTCACTGTTCAAACTTGGGAGCACAAGCACTACGCAAGGCAATTCGCGACTATGCCGAGAAAAAAGGAATAACGATTAAAGGTCTAGAAAAGAAAGGAGAAGAAGAAGACGATGAAGAAGGATAACACTGCTAAAGAAAAACAATATACATGTCCTTATTGTGACATCGAAATTATGGCCGCTAATTTTCCTTTCTGTCAATCCTGCGGTATGGCTTTTCTCCAATGCGTAAAGTGCCAGGTAACAGTACTCGATAAGGAAGCCAAAAAATGCCCCAAATGCGGAGAGCCGTTGAGCTGAGGAGGAGAAATGGCAGATAAGGAAAAGATGACTATCGTATTATTCAGCGGCGAACTGGATAAAGCCCTGGCAGCCTTCATGTTGGCTACTACCGGTGCCAGCATGGGAATGGATGTAAAGATGTTCTTTACCTTCTGGGGACTTAACATTGTCAAAAAAAACGAGGGCAGCATTAAAAGCAAAGGCTTTGTCCGGAAGATGTTAAATATAATGAATCGAGGTGGTTCACAGCGATTGAAGCTATCCAAGTTCCACATGCTCGGACTCGGCACCTGGATGATCAAAGGATTGATGAAAGATATCAATATGCCATCTTTAGATGAATTCATTACTTTAGCTCATGAAATGGGGATAAAGCTTATCGCCTGTACTACATCTTGCGGACTTATGGGTTTGCCCGAAGATGCTTTCCGCAGCGAAGTCGACAGTCTGGTTGGTGCTGCTTACTACCTTGGGGAAGCGCGCGAATCGAAAATAAGCCTCTTTATATAAAATATAATATAAATCCTGGAGGAAGGAATGAAGGCAGATCAAAGTTTAGACTGCGTTGGACTTTACTGTCCTATGCCTATAGTTAAAACCTCTCAGAAAATAAAGGATTTGAAAAAAGGTGAGGTATTGGAGGTAATAGCCGACGACAAAGGAATAAAACAGGATATGCCAGCCTGGTGTAAAAGCACCGGAAATGAGTTCCTGGGAGTCGAAGAGAAGGACGGTGAAATTAAAGTATACGTTAAAAAAACGCAGTAACGGGAGAAGCTGTTTCGCGATGCATGTTAATTCGGCGAGAATTGGCCATACTGTTATTCGCTCCGATAAAAAGTCTACTATATTTATTTTGGCTATGATGACTTATCCGGTGGCATTATAATCGCTGTAGTTTATTCTCAGTTATTACCGAAAGAATGTAAACAGACTGACCGGAAGGAGATTATCAAATGGAGAATGAGCAGGTAAAAACTATAGAAGGGCTTCAGTTAGCCATTCAAATGGAAATCAATGGAAAAACTTATTACCAAAAGGCCAGCAAAAACAGTATCACCAAGATCGGCAGAGAGTTGTTTGAATGGCTGGCCACTGAGGAAGATAAGCATAGAAAAAAGTTTGAACAAATCTATTCGTCCATAAAGGATAAAAAGGGCTGGCCAAAAGTAGATATCAGCCCGGCCGGCGAAGATAAACTGGCGGATATATTCTCTCGAGCGATGGAAGATAAGAGCAGTCTAGCAAAAACAACTTCAAATGAACAAGATGCTATATTGCATGCCATGGACATGGAGACCAAAACATATGACTTCTACAAAAATCAGAGTGAAAATGCCGCCTATGATAGTGAGAGATTATTTTATGAAAATATAGCTTCCGAAGAAAGAGGTCATTATCTTGCTCTGGTCGACTATAGAGAATACATCCTTAACCCCACAGGTTGGTTTACTAAAATGGAGCATCCCACTCTTGACGGCGGTTAAGCAGAAAATGCAATGCAATTGAAATACAAAAGGAGCCTTATTCGAAAATGTTAAGCTATAGATGTAATGTTTGCGGTTATATTTATAATCCTGAAAATGGTGACCCGGAGAATTCGGTAAAGCCGGGGACACCTTTTAAAGATCTTTCGGATGACTGGGTATGCCCCGTTTGCGGGGCCAGTAAGGATATGTTTGTAGAGTTAGCGGTATGATAGATAATATCAGCAATTATTGCTGGATAAAGTGCCGGGCGCACTTATAAAGATAAAGAATTCAAAGGAAAAAGCATATGAAATCAAGAGAAATAAAACATTCAGTTTACAGCGTTGGAGCAAACGATTGGGATAGGCGACTTTTCGATGCTCTAATACCCCTTCCCGATGGCACGAGTTATAATTCATATCTAATAAAAGGCAGCGAGAAAACTGCTCTAATCGATACCGTTGATCCTACTAAACAGGATATATTATTAAAAAATCTTAGTGAACTTGGAGTGAAAAGGATAGATTACGTTGTGGCCCATCATGCCGAGCAGGATCACTCGGGTTCCATACCCAGAATTCTGGAAGAATATCCAGCGGCAAAACTTATAGTCACGCCTAAATGCAAAGGAATGCTTATTGATCTGCTTATGGTGCAGGAAGAACGATTCATTACAGTCGAAGATAAACAGACCGTTTCATTAGGAGATAAAACCATGGAGTTTATTCACGCTCCTTGGGTCCATTGGCCGGAAACAATGCTGACTTATTTACAGGAAGACAGAATATTGTTTTCTTGTGATTTCTTTGGTTCTCACATAGCGACATCTGACTTATATGTAACCGATGAAGGTCAGGTCTACGAAGCAGCCAAAAGATATTATGCTGAAATTATGATGCCTTTTCGATCAAATATTCAGAACAATCTGGAAAAAATAAAGGACTATATAATCGACATAATCGCACCCAGCCACGGACCAATCCATAAAAAGCCGGAGTTTATCCTCAAAGGATATCATAGCTGGGCATTCGACGAGCCAAAAAATATTGTAGTATTGCCCTTTACCTCAATGCATGGCAGTACTCGTAAAATGGTTGAATATTTTGTTGATGCTCTTATGCATAAGGGAGTAACGGTGAAGCCGTTTGATCTAACCGCAACCGACATTGGAAAACTGGCCATGTCATTAGTAGATGCAGCAACGATCGTGATCGGGACACCTACTATCCTGGCCGGTCCTCATCCAAATGCAGCCCATGCTGCAATCCTGGCAAATGCCTTACGGCCAAACGTTAAGTATGTATCCATAATAGGTTCTTATGGATGGGGAGGTAGAACTATAGAAATTCTTTCCAATATTATTTTTAACTTAAAAGTAGAAGTATTAGACCCGGTGTTATGCAAGGGACTACCCGGAGAAGCAGATTTCAGATCGCTGGATATACTGGCAGAAACAATAGCCAAAAAACACAAGGAAAACAAATACAATTAATATGTCTACCAAAAGATTTGTATAGATGGAGATAAAAACGGTTCCGATATTAATGAACTGCTTAAAAGTAGAATTTAAAAAACGGGAGGTATCATTATGAATTTCGGAGACATTTTGAAAAGTCCTGATGCTGAAGGGAAAGAAAAGCATGTACCGGTTATCGAGGTCGAGAAAGGGAAAGGAGAAGGCGGAGCAGATATAGTCCGTATAATCGTAGGCAAAGAAGTGCCACATCCTAATACCATAGAGCATCATATCGCCTGGATAGAATTATTCGGTGTAAAAAAAGACGGTCAGGTTATCAATCTTGGTAAATCTGACTTCGCGCCGGCTTATACCAGCCCCAGGACGAGGTTTCAGGTACCTGTGGCGGAATTTAAATCCCTCTGCGCTGTCTCCTACTGCAATATTCACGGCGTATGGGAAAACTGTATAGGAGTATAGCGATTCTCCATTTACACTGTTTAATGAAAGCATGGGGTAAATATATTATCTCTGCCCCGTAGGATGAAAGAAAGCTTCTGATGCTAATCCGGAGAAATATTTATTGGGAGTTAATCAACGGGATATTTATATTAATCGTTAATAAGCGTAAATATTAAAATATTCCTGGAGGTAGTGATGAAAAAAGAGGAGATAATCGAACTGTTGAATAAAGACCTTGAAGGAGAACATGGCGCGATTATCCAGTATCTAACTCATGCGTATGCCATAGGTGAAGGAGAGATGTCATGTGAAATCGAGGCGATCGCCAGAGAAGAAATGCGTCATCTGGACTGGCTGGCTGAAACTATAGTAGAACTGGGCGGTACTCCCAGTATAATAAGAGGCAAGATGATTATGGGTGGTAAACTGGTTTCTGACTGGATGTCAAATAATGTTACCCTGGAGCAAGACGCCATCGGTTTATATGCTGAGCATATCGCTACCATAGAC
>CAZEAR010000120.1:0-7607 GCA_964510365.1 uncultured Dehalococcoidales bacterium
GTACGGGGTATATCAACCGGTTGATAAGCTTATTTTTCCCACCACCTACCGAGTAAAATTCTCCCTTAACCGGCTGTATCCGGTATCCATCTTTGTCTATGTCTATTCCTATCATCGCAGCTACGTCATCGCTGTTCAGACCGGCGCAGTTTATGACTATAGACGTTATAAAAAAGGAACGGGATGAAGCGCTATCGACCTCTATTTCATAGCCATCTGATGTTTTCTCGATAGCAACCGGACTGGTCTTAAAAGCTACCTGGCAGCCATTGGTCCTGCTCGAAGCCAGGAAATATCTCATTAATGAATATGAATCTATTATTCCTGTTTCCGGGGAATAAAAAGCGACAACACCTTTTAACTCAGGTTCTAGGTTGGCCATTTTTTGAAGCGACAGCATCTCCAGAGAGACACCGTTAGCTTTACCAATAGCATATGTTCTCTCAAGCAACTCGATCTCATTCTTCTCTGAGGCTACGATTATCTTGCCGCATTTTTGGTGAGCGATATCATTTTTACCGCAGATTTCATAGAGCAGGCGATTGCCTTCCCGGCACAATTCAGCTTTAAGGGAGCCTTTTTGATGGTAAATACCGGCATGGATAACCTCGCTACTACGCGAGCTCTGCTCCAGTCCGAATGATTCGTTTTTTTCTAGCAAATAGACCTTGCGGCCAGCCTTTGATACTTCAGCAGCCACAGCCAGTCCCACAACGCCGGCACCTATTATAGTAATATCGACTTTCTCCAATTTGTATCTCCTCGGGCAATCTAAGTAAAAAATATCACCTAATTCTAGACCTGCGGTCTACGTTCGTCAACAAGTCTCACCAGCGTAAAATATGCCCACGATATATAAACTGATTGCCGGTAAAAAGCGCGGGAGAACGGACAGCAATTTAATCTCTATTTTTGATTCTACTGGGATTGCAATCGAGGACATCGCTACCGCACAACTTGTATATAAAAAAGCTGTTGATAGAGGAAGCGGTATGCTGATAGATTTTATTTAAAATATAGCAATCTGTACCATTTCGACCCGCCAGGTGAGTCCATGACACGAAGCCTCAATTTACCAACTCACAATAAGCCATGATCGGTAACAAGTACTGTACAAAATACCGTTTACCCGCTGGTACTGCTCCGAATACACGGTTCATGTGAATCCCTTTTACCTCAATTTGACAATTCCGAACTAAAGCTTGTAACCTTTCCATGAGTGCGTATTATCATCTAGTCCCAAAACTTTAACATTTAATGTGGAGGTCTGGAATGAAAGAAGGACCTATATCAGATGATTCATTTAACTCCGAATTCTATGCCCTCTCAGAAACGACAAACGATATAGTCTACAAAATCGACGATGAAGGTAAATTTATTTACCTTAATGCCGCTATACGTGAGTTAGGCTATGAACCTAATGAGCTCATCGGAAAACATTTCAGTGACATTATTTTACCTCCGGATATATCAAACATCAGCAGGAAACAAGTCTTACCAAAATACAAATGCCAGGTGACTGGAGATAACAATGCCCCGAAGCTGTTTGATGAGCGCAGACATGCTCAAAGAAAAACCTCCAGTATGGAAGTAAGACTATCAGCTAAGGGAAAAAACAAAATACGGCCAGGCCTTATCGAGGACGTCAGTAAAAAATGGATTATTGCTGAGGTAAGCAGTTCGGGTATATATCGAGTTAATCCTGAGGCTACCTCGGGGGTATTCATAGGAACAGTTGGCGTGATAAAGGATATAACAAACCGAAAATATATGGAAAATGAGTTAAGGAAATACTCAGAACACCTCGAGGAACTGGTTAAACAGCGGACAGAAGAATTGAATGTAGCTAATAAACAGCTCAAGCTGGAAATTACCGAACGAAAGCAAAATATCGCTGATCTTAAACAAGCAGAGGCCAGAATTCAGCACCTGAACAATATACTACTTACTATAAGCGAAATAAACCGCATAATCATAGAAATCGATAGCGAGGAAGAATTATTGCAGAAAGCTTGTGACATTCTCATGAAGAGGGGCATCTATCAATTCATTCGGATTGATTTTATCGAAACGGGTACATTTAATTTACTGCCAGTAGCCCAAGCTGGCTTCGCTGAGGACTATTTGGTTTCAGTAAAAGTTTCCTGGGATGATTCTGAATATGGACGGGGGCCTTCCGGCACTGCACTGAAGACCGGGCAAATCTCTTTAATAAAGGACGTAACTAAGGATGGAACTTATCGCCCATGGCTCCACGAAGCGCGAAATTACGGATATATTAGCACAGCTTCTTTACCTCTACGGATCGGGAAAAAGTTAATCGGGACACTCAATGTTTTTTCAAAGGTCGCGGGAGTTTTCGACCATGAGGAAATGGAATATTTAAAAGAATTAGCATCAGATATTTCTTTGGGTATTGAGAAAATACGAAAAAGTGAGGAATTGCGCCAATCCGAGGAAAAATATTCTACAATAGTAGAAAAAGGTAATGATGGCATCGTTATTATTCAGGATGGCATTATTACATTCGCCAATTCAAGGATAAGCGAGTTTACCGGCTATCCTCCTGACGAAGCCACCGGGAGACCATTCATTGATTTTATTCATCCTGAATATTTAGCACTTACTATGGAGAGATATCAAAAGAGGATGGCAGGGGAGAGCGTTCCAGCTAGATACGAGATATCGATGAAAATGAAAGACGGCGGGGAAGTGCCGATTGAGGTTAATGCTAATACAGTCGAGTACCAGGGTAAATTGGTGGATATGGTAATAATCAGAAATATTACTGAACGAAAAGAGGCGGAAGAAAAACTCAAACAAAGCTATGAACAATTAAAACAGAACTTTAACGGCATAACCGAGGCTATCGCCAGTACTATAGAGATGCGAGATTTATATACTGCCGGACACCAGGTGCGCGTTGCACATCTGGCACGGGCTATCGCACGGGAAATGGCCCTCGATGAAGAGCAAGTCCATAATATATATACAGCCGGTCTTATTCACGATATAGGCAAAATAAGTATTCCCTCGGAAATATTAACTAAACCAGGTAAACTTAATTCCATTGAATTCTCTCTGATAAAGATTCATCCACAAACAGGTTTTGATATTTTGAAGAATATCGATTTCCCATTTCCGTTGGCCCGCTGGGTGTTAGAACATCACGAACGATTGGATGGCTCAGGATATCCTCAGGGCTTACTTGGTAAAGATATCGAAATTGAGGTACTGATATTAGCGGTAGCGGATGTTGTTGAGGCCATGGCTTCACATCGACCTTATCGGCCTGCCCTGGGCGTAAGCGAAGCTCTTAATGAGATTTCGAAGAATAGTGGCGTCCTTTATGACCCGAAAGTTGTGGATGCTTGTCTCAAGCTTTTCCATAAAAAAAGATTCAAGTTCGAATAAACGATTACATGCGCCACCGTACCCTGTACCTACTTATGACCGGTATATTTGTTGGCTGGCAAACTGTTTATACTCACTGTATATAATCTTTTGGGCGGATATTCGAAAATTATTAATTTCTTCCAAGTTAGTTGTCAGCAATGACACAATGTCACTATCCAGTGCCGAATCATCAGCCATTTGCCGGATAATTTGCATTGCATTATCGACGGTCATTCCATCTCTATAGGGCCTATCCTCTGTAAGGGCAGTAAAAACATCGGCTACTGCCATAATGCGAGCACCCTTTGATATTTTCTCACCGGCCAGGTGAAAAGGATATCCGCTTCCGTCGGGGCGCTCGTGATGATACGAACCAATTTCATTAATATTTTCCAGTCCAACAATGGAGGACAGGCAATGATAAGTGTAATAAGTATGCCCTTTAATTATATTAAACTCCTGCTCGGTTAATTTATCAGGTTTTTCAAGTATTTCTTTTGGTACTGTTAGCTTCCCCAAATCATGAAGATAGCCGGCAATACGTAACTCCAGACGATCTTCAGCAGATAATCCCATAATTCTGGCAAGAGATCCGGCAACGGCGGCCACTCCGGCCGAATGGGTAGCGGTATACGGACTTCGAAAGTCAATAATCCGACGATAAATATGAGCCAAATTAACAATGTTTTCAATGTTAAGATCGACAAGTTCCCGCCACGGGCGGTGACGCAAAATAGAATCTATCGATGCAGATACTATATCGAGCCAGAAATGCTCTTTGTATGATAGGCTCTCAAAGGCTTCAACTATATGCGGAGCAAACATTGTATTGGACTTCTGTTTAACCCTCCGGCGGATTACATTGACCTGATCAAGTATATTTTTTTGCTTGTCTATTATCACGTCCACACGGTCTGCAAGATGTACTATGTTGGAACATACACGTATCGGTTCTTCTTCAACTTGAAAACTTGCCTTGTCATTCCACCAGCTATGGTGATGTCGAATAATAAGTGCCACCTTCTCCAGAGGAACAAAATCTTCAAGTAGCCTATAACCCGATTCAGCATGGCCGAGAGGTTCCTGAAGTTCAAATTTTAGATGTTCCAATCTCTCTTGTGAGTCAAGATCGACTGCCCCACAATCATGAATAACTGCCGCCAAAATAGAAATATTTTGTAATGAATACGGCAAGTGCAATTCTTCAGTTAGTTTGGACGTAATATAAGCCACTCGCTTATGGTGGTCATACAATAATGGGTTTACCAGATCAACAACACTGGACAAAGAAAGGGCGATTTCATAAAGTTGAATCCTTAGATCACTTATCATAATAATTGGTTGCTTTATATTAATAAACCTGACTTATTCTATAGAACAATATGAAGTGATTTTTAAAACAACTTGTTCATAATGCATATGTCTGTTTTACCAGGCAAACTATAGCTAAGAGTTATTTGCTACTCAAAATGGACATTATCTCGTTAACCGACTTTATATGACTTTCTTCGTCGGAAGCCAGGGCAACCAACTTCGCTTTCAGCAAACCGTCGGATGTCAATTTGCTGGATTCAGTATGCAGTGCCAATGCTTGATTTTCCAGTTCAAGCTGCGTTTCCAGTATTTCCATAATACCCATCTGCTCCGGTAACAGTTCAAATGTGAAATCAGGATCACCACCCAATGACCTAATCGCACCGCTTACGACATCGGCATGATGGATTGACGCCTCCCCTAAACTTATAAAAAGGTTTCTGGCGTATTCATCCTTGATTTTCTTAGCTATAATAGGAAAATGTACTATAATACGATACTCGACACGAAGAGCCTGGTTTAAAAGCTCTATCAATTTACTATCAATTTTCATTACGCTATCTCTGCTGACCCATTTCTTATCAATATATCATATGGAAATATATTGCTCAATATAAGATTGATCATAGAACACATTGTCATAGGATTATTACAAAAAATAGGTTGTTTGTTTACAATATTGCAGTTAATATGAAAACCAAATAGTTATTAATTTTACTGCTCACTGTTACAATCGATATATCAAAAGCAATGATCTATAATAGAAGGATGACAGGTAAATAACGGAGATTCATCGAACCATTGATTATTGGTGTAATAATCGGTACGGCAGCGGGCCTTATCGGCGCAGGGGCAGGCATATATTTCGCTCTATACGCCATGGGCTTCTTCAACTATCTCGGCGGTAAAAAAAGTAATCCGAACGCAGTGAGCAAGCAAACGCTTACCGGCCGACTTCTGGCTTTGAATGATGAGTCCAAGCCTTATCGCATAGTCCAGGGTGAGGATACCGATCTGGTTGCAGAGTGGAAGATCGTCGATGCTGAGTGGTATGGTATATTCAGCAAAAGCGGGCTGAAAGATACTTATAAAGCGCGGTTATTGCTTGATGAAACGAGGCATTCCGTTAGATGCTTCGAGGAACTGGGCAGTGTAACCTGGTCCGCCGGCACCGATGGTCTGACACCACACATAAGCTATCAAAAAACCTTCTTTCGCGGCAGGATACTGTACAAAAAAGAATGGGCCAAGGGTTACGGAATCAGAGAGCTGAATCCACCGGAAGCAGGCAAGATCTACGACTATAAATTCGATATTAATGAAATCAGAGGTCCTATAATAGTAACTGTCGAGGATAACGGCTGGGAATGGGTACCGGTAACAGCACAGCGTCATGCCACCTTTCAATCATAGCCATCCAATAAGCCGTCTAAGGACAAAGCTAACTTCTGAGCTAATACGATGCCAAAGTTAAGGACTATACCATTAAATTTCATTTAACTTAAATTACTTCTTATATTTCATTTTTTCCTTAATTTCATGCAGTATTAACTTCTCGCTTAAATATGCTTTTACGGAATAACCACAGTACAATGCCGACCCCTGTGACATAGAGCAACTCGGTCAATTCTTCCCAGAAATTGGGCCAGACGAAATTGTCATGATAGATTCCCCAGAAGGTTAACCTCAAAAAGCTAAAAGCCAGAGCTCCCACCCCTGCGGCCAACAATATCTCGGTTATAATAACAGTTTTTTCTGTAACCGTAAGTAGAAATATTAAAGCAGCAACCAGAAGTACAATAGCATAGACGGGCGCATATCGGAATTCAAAGATCTGATATAGAACGGGGTGAGAATAATTGAATGGAAGCCCCAAAATGCTTGTATTATAGGATAGTACGTTGATGCTTGCGAGTATGGGCATAAAGGAGATTATAATAAATGAAGCTATTATAAAATAGAAGAATCTTCTTGCGGCACAGGGTACTTCCGTATATTTGATACACTGTTGACACAAGCCCAGCAATGAGCACTTTTTCTGGGGATTGCTGTAATTTATAACCCTGTTATCCAGAGCCTCTATAAGTGCATAGACCACAAAGGCAAATCCCAATACCATACCGTACATATGGAAGAATTCAAAAAGGTAATTGCCATGGTCAAAAAGAGCGATATTAAAAGCGCAGAAAGTTTCGCCCGCCAGGAAAAATATAAGGCCCAGTTTCAGTGAAATCAAATCAGAAGCTTTTTGCCGCCATAATACGATTATAAGCAGCAGGGAGATCAACATATACAGAGGTTTTATTATCAGGACAGCCGCAGATAAAGCCAGTTGTTCCGATATCGGGGAGTCCTTGAATGTGACAGAGGACAAAGGATCGAAGGATGACACAAGCTTCCGACCGCTATATGATGACCTGCGTATATTCGCTATCCATGCCTGCATGCCACCCTTGATATTCAAAGCATCAGCCTGGAAAGTTTTACGCAATTTCGATACTGCCCTGGCGCTATCAATGCCTCCATCACATATCAACAACAATGTCTTGCCGGAATAACTTTGAGGTAACATATCATCGGTCGTCAGGGACATAATATCCTTATATGGCCAATTTATAGCGCCTTCGATATGTTTTTCGTTGTATGCCTGGAAATTTCTTATGTCAATCAGCACGATATTGTCATTAGCTTCAGCTAGCATTTCATTTGCTTTCTGAATAGAAACTCCAGGTACTTTGCCGACGCTGTACCAGTAGTGTATCAGCGGTAAAAAGCCGCCAACAACTATTATTAGAGATAAAATAATCCACAATCTTTTCATAGCAGATTACGTCAAAATAGAACTTCGTTTGAATATAATACTTAAATTCTTAATTCTTCTCTATAAATGTCGATAA
>CAZEAR010000121.1:0-7585 GCA_964510365.1 uncultured Dehalococcoidales bacterium
GTGCTTGTCTGCAGCTACATTGGTTAAAATCTTAGTATTATTATCCCATATTATACCGATGCCGTTTTCATCGCTTTCAAATCCGTTACCGGTTATTGTTACCTGAGAAAGCTCGGTGCCGGCATCCGGGAATATTCGAATACTGGGAAGAACCGTAAAATTAATTGACGCAGTGCTGCCTGACCAGTGGCTATCGTCGTCAATGTAGATAACGTGTTCACCTTTTGAAGCGTATGGGATAACCAGATCGTGCTGCAGACTACCTTTCTCCGATATCGGCACGTTTTCAATTACCGGCTTTTCGTCCCAGTAGATAGTAGCCATTTTCCCGGCAAAGCCGCTTCCTTTAATAGTAATAGTAGAACCTGTAATTCCTTGCGAATCGCTGACCATTATATCTGTGGCTCTGACCGAACCGGGCTGAGCTATAAAGAGCAGAAATGGAACGATAATGATTATGGTGGAAATAACAAATGTCCTAACGTCACGTATCATCACTTGCCTCTATGTATAAATGATAGCAAAATTCCGTTTCATATTTGTTACAATGAAAGTGGCTTATAGGTAGCTTAAATTATTTGATTCGAAAATTCAATACCACCCGATGAAATAAGTTTATGCCAATATTGTTTTGTATATTTAATATAATATATTATATGTATGCGAACAATCCATAAGGGAAAGAATTATATCGATATTTTTAAGCTTCTGGAGGTAATATGATTATTAAACTTTTTAATAATAAATCCGCTTTGGTGTTTATAGCACTGCCATTGGCGTTTGGACTGCTTTTGTCAGCATGTGCATCACAATCACCTGCAGCAGTACCCCCGCCTGCTGAAGAACCTAAGGTCGAAGAGCCGAAGCCAAAAGACCCCGAACCGGCTGTCGAGGAACCAAAAGCTGAGGAGCCTAATAAAGAGGCAGCAAAGTTGACCATGTCGACACCGGCTTTTAATAAAGGAGAGGCAATACCGGATAAATACAGTTGCAAAGGTAATAATGTATCACCTCCGCTTAATTGGACTGAACCTCCTTCCGGTACCGAAACCTTGGTACTTATATTAGACGATCCCGATGCCCCGGGCGGTGTATTCACACACTGGATTGTTATGAACATTCCGGCTGATGTCCGCGAATTAGCGGAGGCAGCCTATAGGGAGTTACCGGGTAATGCCTTGCATGGTAAAAACGACTTCGCTGTAAACAGTTACAGGGGCCCTTGCCCTCCGTATGGACCTGCACATCATTATCAGTTTACTCTATATGCTCTGGATACTACTCTGGACTTGCCGCCGGGAGCTTCAAAAAGTAAAGTAATGAGCGGGATGGAGGGGCATATCTTGGACCAGTTCCAGCTTATGGGGACTTTCAAGCGTTAAATTAAATAATAAGATATAGTTGCAGTGTATATTTAGTTCCCGATTTAGGATTATCTAATTATCCGAATATATAATGAATCCTTGAAGCTGTTCCAACAGCTTCAAGGATTTCTACAGCGGTTCGGATCATAAGAAAGAAGTCAATCGGTGAAAACATAGTTGGCTTTTCTCAGATAGCTTGCAAAGCCAATTATAGTAGCTATTATTGAGAGATACATAAAGACGGCCAGTAATATAGCCGGGCCTATGCCCAGTATCGCTATAGCAAGTGTCGGAATCCATAAACAGAAAATTAACTTGGCAGTTTTTGTAGGAGGGGGAAACTCTACTCTGCGCGTTCGATTCTTCCACAGGAAGGTAACTACGCCGGTCAATACCGTAACGCCGGCGATAAGCGAAACAACAGCATAAGGGTAGGGATTGAAAGGCATCAGGCCGTCTGCCTTGGCAAATAAACCGGCCCTTATCGACAGGATCAAAGCCGGCATTATCAGCAGTTGGTCGGTAACAAGGTCGAAAAGTGAGCCGCCCAGTGTCGATTGTCCCAATCTGCGGGCCAGGAAACCGTCGATTCCATCGGTAATTCCGGCCACAATGAGCAGAATTCCAGCTATAAGGATTTCGGTAGAGCCACCCTGTATTAAAAGCCAGGCGATGACACCGGCGAGTACGAGTCGGACTGCCGTTGCCGTATTCGGTGCGTTGAAATTTAAAGCTATTTCCTGCTTGGTAGAATCGCTCATCATATCCTCCTGGTTAAAGTGGCAGAATATCATGTGAAATAAAAACTGTCAATACATCGGTTATATCGTAAGCGCGGTCTTATAATTTCTAATTAAAACCGGTCTAATCATACCAGCCATAATCACTAACTGCTTGCATCATAGCCCATAAATTCTCTTCAGGGGACCTCGGCGGCAACTCACAACCCGGTGCCAGTATAAACCCGCCGGGGCACCTCTTACCTTTATCTATCACCGTCCTGGTAAGTTCGTAAACTTGTTCGGGTGTGCCTGTCTGAATAACTGCCGGTTCGATATTGCCCATTATAATATCGGTGGGAAAGTATTCGGCAGCGGCAAGAAGGTCAACTTCATGGCCGAAACTCAGGATGCCGGGATCTCCGAAGTCGAGCTCTGCGAAGTATGGTAGATTGAGGTTCTGCTCGCCGCAAATATGACAGAAGATATGTTTGAAGCCCATATCATGTGACTCGTCGTAGAGTTGCTTCATATAAGGGAGGTAAAACTCTTTGAAATGTTCCGGAGATATTAACTGGTTTGTGGCCAATGCGGTCCCGCCGACCCAGGGTAATAAGCGCTCCGTGCCGAAGCTGTCTGCCCAGTATCGTAGTAGTTCTATACTGAACGGCAATATCTTTTTTTGTACCTCATGGACTAGCTGCGGCTTTTTTAGTACCCATCTGCAAATTAATTCCAGACCGCAAATGTTACAGGCGAGGCTCCAGGGTCCCATTGTTATGACACCTATTAGCGATGCTTTACGCTCCACCTGCATCCGGATGAACTTCATCATCAAAGGGACAATTCCCGCAGTTTTTATATCCGGAGATTTCAGCTTGTATACATCTTCTTCGCTGTTTACCGGTTTTTTGGTTACTATGGGTGCCTGCGCAAACTCACCGCTGGGCCATTTGATTTCCCCCCCGAATTCCCAGGCTCCCATCGAAGCATAATTCATCGTTGGCAGGTCCTGCCAGCCAAATTCGGCAATTGTTTCGGTAGCGGCATCCAGTGCTTTTTCGGGATTATTGTAATACTCGTCGATTGTTAGATTACGGTGGACTGTGAAGAAGCCTCCACCGAAAGCGAATACCGGGACACGGTCCAGAGGTTGCCTGTTGAGCAATGCTTCCCATCGCTCATCTTTGGTCATCCTGTCTTTTCTGACATCGATTTTCAACTGATCAGTTTCCCTCTGATACGTATTTATTAATATAAATTGCTACATAATAAAGTTGACATATGCTCCCAGTATAAATACCAGTATCATTGCTATCGAGTACCAGCTGGCTTTAATGAACGTTTTACGGGGAGGGCGGGTAAATAGCGCCGCGATAAATATGCCGCTCATGATAACCACGATTAATGCCGTGAATACATGATTTTGTGTAACTGAGGAGAGTATCGGCCCTTTGGTATAGAAAAGGTCTAGTATGCCGATGATCATCATGTTGAAAATATTACTTCCGAACATATTCGCTACACACAGGTCGATTGCACCTATGCGTAAAGCGGAATATGAGACCGTGATTTCAGGTAATGTCGTGGTGAAAGCAATGAATAAGCTGCCGATGAAGCTTTGTTCCCAGCCGGTTAGGTCGGCTATATCTTTGCCGATGAAGGCCAGCCATGTGCCGGCCCCGATAATGATAACGGCTGAAATACCATAATATATATATGCTCTCCGTAAACTGATTTCCGGATGCTCCGGAGCCGGTCCATCCTCGACTGAAATCCTTGCATGTTCTTTTTGCTCGTATTTGTAAATCTCCCTTATTATCATCAAATAGATTATGAATATAATCGGCGTGTAGAATCCGATCCAACCGATGGTTAGATTCGTAATTAAGGCATTTATTAATAAACACGCGGCTGGAAAAGTGACCATAATTATGCTGAGGCCGGCTGTAAGGGTGTGCCTCTGGCTGACTTTAGAGTATATGGGGACATGGTGGTGAGCGATATCAAGTAGAGCCAGATTAAGGAGATTGAATACGTTAGCACCGAAAAGGTCTCCTATGGTTAAGTCAGGAGCGTTGAGAAAAGCTACGGCGCTTATGCCCGTGAAAAGTTCCGGGAGCGATGTGGCTGCCGCAACCAGTACCGCTCCAATCCATAAACCCCCCAGTCCTGTTTTATCGGCTATTATGTCACCGTACTTGGCAACATTCCTACCGGTGATTAAGATAATCCCTACGCAAACTGCAAATTTTAACCAGACTATTATCATTTATGCCTCGGCTTGAACAGAATAACTTTGTTTTCTTAACAAGATTTTTTATCCAGTATTGAGTTATTGATATCCGGTCGATCCTGAATACACTTTAGGGCAGGCAAATTATTTGGGGCGGCGGTTTTTTATGCAACTCAAATTCTATTCCTGCTTCCTGGAATAACTCCTTGAAACCATCGTCGGCATAAACTCCGAAGGTAACGAATCTCTTTATTTTAGCATTCGCCAGCATCTTGGCACAGAGTATACATGGCGAATGTGTGACGTAGATTGTCGAGCCCTCTAGACTTACCCCATGAAGTGCTGCTTGAATGATTACGTTTTGTTCAGCATGGATTGCTCTGCAGATTTCATGCCTTGTTCCCGATTCTATGTTCTGCTCATCCCTGAGGCAGCCGAGCTCCAGACAGTCCTTAAGGCCGGCGGCGGCGCCATTATATCCAGTTGCTAAAATATGTTTGTCTTTAACAGCGACAGCGCCGACATGATGACGCCTGCAGGTAGACCGCTCGGCAATCACTGAAGCTATCTTAAGAAAATATTCGTCGATATCAGGCCTGTTTGTTCTTTTCATTTTAAATCGGATATGACGCGCATGGTTTCTATTTCCAGCTCTTTAAATGTGGACTCATTGATAATAGTGAAATCGGCTACGGCAATAGGGCCGCCTTTATTGCTGTTTTCTATTTCGGATTTATCACGTGCTGCAGCCTCTTCATGAGTCAGAGGTCTGTTTGCCCTGCTATTTAGTCTGTTATGTCTTGTATGCGGAGACGCCCAGACTGCAACAAGCTTAAATTCATCCCCGTATAATTCCTTCAACAGTAAATATTCCTCCCAGGAATAGAGTCCGTCTATTACCACATTAGTCTTCTTCAATAGAGCATCGATCTTGGGCAGGTTCAGCTTGGCATAGGCAGCCATCCCGTATTCTTTTCGTAATTGTTCTCTGACCAGGCGCTCATTTTCCTCGTTCAGCTCAAGCTTCCGTTTCCTGATCTCTTCATCAGTAATATCTCCGAACCTGAGCCTCCTGAATCCGTTTTTCTCAAATATGCTGGCTACCTCAGACTTACCTGAGCCGGCCATGCCTACGATCGATATTAATATCATAAGCAGTATCCGTTAGAAATTGGAATGGTCATTTATTAAAAGATATTTGACGGGTATTATAGGGGAAACAACTTCTACAAGCAAAGGTAATATATATTCAAACGCATTAGGACCGGATATTTCTTTTACAATTATAATTATCCGCAATTTAGATCATTGCATTTCAACAAGATAATTGATTTATTTGCTGCCGCAGCATTTGACATGCAGGCGGATATTACCCAGCGTCTTTCTCCCGGTACTATCGGTAACGGCCACCGTAATAATGTGGTCTCCGCGGCCTTTAGCAATATATGAAGCTTTAGCCCCCTCGCCGTCTATTTTACCATCGGTTACAGACCATTTATAGTCTAATTTATCACCGTCCGGATCTGTTGCAATACATTCGATTTCCATGACAGTCCATTCTTTTACCGTTATAATTTGGCTTGCAGATAAAACATTGATCGGGTCTTCACTTTTGGGCGTTAGTATTAACGAGACGGTTGGATATCGATTTATTATAGGGGCCACGGTAATTGCAACTGAATCCCAGGTCTCCATACCCCTGCCATCGTTGACAGTGACGGAGATGGTATATTCTCCCAATGTCGCTGGAGCTGTCCAGGTAATGGTCTCTCCTTTTCCCTTTAGATGCCCGGTGTCGGTTGACCATGAGTAAAATAATTCGTCACCATCAACATCGGAAGCGATACAGCTTATCTGAATGCTTCCGGATGGAGCAACTTCCTGTTGAGCTTGCATATTATAAATAACGGGAGGATGGTCCTCGGTGGCTGAGGAAGGTGTATCCTGTGCGGGTGGTGCTTCTGATTGTGGAATATAAGGTACACAAGATGTCAGGCATAACACCATTATTAAAATAGGATAGATTAACCATCTAGGTTTAAAGTTAAGATTAGACATAAGACATAACCATCTTATTAATATTAATGAATTTTACTATCTTTTGATTTACCATTTATTATAATGGCCTTCCGGAATATTATTTGCCGGTATAGCGCGGCTTCCTGCGTTCAGCAAAAGCCCTCATCCCCTCTTTCATATCCTCGCTCTCAAATTGACGCTTCAGGAATGTTTCATGCTCCAGTGCTGCCAGGCTTTCAGATTCGTGTATTATCTTGTACGCTGCATATTTAATTGCTTTCAACGCCAGAGGGGCGTTTTCTTTTAGAATTTCTGCCATCTTCTTGGCTTCCGGCATCAGTTTGGATTCAGCAACAACCTTGTTAACGATGCCCATTTCATAGGCCTTACCGGCATCTACCGGTTCACCGGTCATATGGAGTTCCAGCATTTTTTTAAATGGTATATGGTAAACAGGCATAGATAAACCGCCCAATACTCCTACCTTGGCCTCAGGAAAGGAAAAGCGCGCATTATCGGCGGCAATCGTTATATCGGCGCCCAGACAGGCCAAAAAATAGCCCATGCCTACTGCCCATCCCTGAACTGCGCCGATAATGGGCTTGAAAATCTTTATCCCGTTAGCAGGAAGAGCTACAGCAAGAGACTCCAATCCGCCGGTTCCCTCAGTCAGATCAAGACCGGCACAGAAATTCTTTCCTGTGGACGACAGAATAGCAACCCTGGCCTCCGGATCCTCCTCGAAACGTTCCCAGGCTTTTTCCAGTTCGGCTGCCATTGCCAGCGTTAAAGCATTACTTTTATCCGGGCGGTTTAAAGTAATATATGTGATATTTTCTTTTGTTTCATAGAGAATTAGCTGGTCATTCATGGCAATTGCCTCCCTTTATTAGTATACGCCTGGAATAACTATATAACTTATTTTAAATAATAGCATATTAATAAAAACATATTTTAGACTGTTGTACAGGTATTGGGCAAGAGGAATAAGCTTGAAACAAGACTCTGGATTCGCTTCTGCTGAGCGATTACAGTGTTGTCAGTAGAAATCGAAATTGCTATGGCAATGCCCAATACGCCTGCTGTAACCTCCTTGTAAATTCGATATTTGCAAATCTTCATTCCGATATCTCCCGTATAGTATGATGTACTGATTGTAAAGTAAACTGTATATATTAGTATTGCTATGATAAATCAGCTTGTTGCGAAATGCTTAAAGGAACATTGCTTCGAGGGAAAAGTATTGT
>CAZEAR010000122.1:0-6716 GCA_964510365.1 uncultured Dehalococcoidales bacterium
CCAGAGGTTCGCCTCCAGTAAGCCTCAGCTTATTAATATCGAGCCCGGCAGCTACCCTGGAAATCGTTTCTATCTCCTCATATGTCAGCACATCTTCATGAGAAAGCAGTGGGATGCCTTCGGCAGGCATGCAATAGACACACCGCAGATTGCAGCGATCGGTAACCGAGATACGCAGATAATTTATGGGCCGGTTGCAGGAATCGATAAGTCTGGTCATGATTTCATTTTCTCCGCCAATTTCTCCAATACTCTGTATGCCTTTTGTGCTGCTACAGCCCGATGGCTGACTTTATTCTTAATCTCCGCAGGAAGCTCTGCCATCGTTTTATCGAGACCGGGAATGTAAAAGACCGGGTCATAACCAAAGCCGTTATCTCCCTTTGCTTCGAAGGCAATAATGCCGCTGCACTCACCGCTGCATATTTCTACCTGCCCTCGGGGCAGAGCAATGGCGATAACGCACTTAAACCGGGCAGTTCTCTTCTCCCTGGGTACCTCCCTTAGTTTGGCTAACAGATATTCGACTCTATCACTGTCACTGGCGCTTTCTCCGGCATAACGAGCCGAATATATGCCGGGTTCACCCCCCAGCGCATCGACCTCAAGCCCCGAATCATCGGCTAAAGTAATAAAGCCACTTATATCCGCATACTCACTAGCCTTTTTCCGGGCATTCTCCTCGAAGCTAGCGCCTCTCTCCTCTACATTATAATCTATATTTTCGTCGATAATGGTAACAATATCAAACGGCAATCCTGTTAACAGGTAACGGTACTCATCGGCCTTGCCCTGATTGGTTGTTGCCAGGAGAAGCTTCGGCATTTTAATACAATAATCTAGGCGATGTCCTGGAACCTCTCCTTCAGCTTCTTCATCACCTGGGGCATAGTGGTATATTCCATCTCCTCCAGGGGAAGGCGATGCGGTTCAAAAGGTCCCATCTGCCGTAGATAATCAGCGATATCGAGGCTTCTTTGCCGGGCATTATTGAAAGCCATATCGTCAAACAGGTCATTGGGGCCAACCAGCTTGCCCGACGATATTTGGAATCCGGCAGCGATAACTCTGGGAGGACCGTCGAAACGCGTACAATTGCTATCGCAAATTCCAACCGGTATCAAAGGCCCGTGATGTGAACCCCTCATCCATCCCTCAACTATATTGGGATTGGCAAACGGCTCCAGAACCTCGCCGACTGCCGGAAAAATGCCCTGTGAACGTACAATGCAGACCGGGTCATCTTTCCCGACATATCTGCCGGCAATCAAGCTCAACTTCTGTGTCGAAGATGCAGCGGCGATTTCATTAGCATCCCGGTGAAAAACGTTCTTTACTGCGAAACGGCTGGGGGCACCGAGAAAAACCAGCATATCATATATCTCTTCGGGCGCATTAAACATTATCTGCTTACTCTCCTTGACGTCATGGACTTCAAAGGAAAAGCCGCTGTGCATATTAGCAGCAATAACCAGGCCGATAGTATTAAACGGATCGGCGAACATTTTGTAAAGCGGTAAGTTCCAGGCACCCGAAGCAGTCTTGTCCGCCATAAAAATAATAACCGTCTCCGCCGTACGTTCTTCAAACTGCATTTCAGCAACTCCCGGGCCCATGCCTTTGACATTGCCGGAAAAGGCGTCGCTGAGCAGGTCCTGGCCGGCACCATGCAACTTGAGCTTCCTGGCTAACTCGGTACAATCCACAAAGATATTCCAGGCCATCTCATGAACAGTACCGGAATTAATACCGTGCTCATGGGTCATTATCAACTGGAGATCGTCACCACACCTGGTAACATGATAGTCGATGACAATTCCTGTTTTTTTAGCCCTTTCCATTCCTTCTCTGGCCATTTCCAGTATATCGGGATGTGAACTGGAATGTCCGACATAACCGCCTATGTCCGCTTTAATTGCACTTAAAGTCACCAGCATTTACAAACTCCTCCTTTTTATTTTGGTGCAGGTAATTAGTAGTCGATTCCTCTTCGAGAAGGTATCCCCTTATCATAAGGGTGCTTTATTTTGACCATATCGGTAACCAGGTCTGCAAGTTCGATTACCCTGGGACTGGCATAACGTCCGGTTAAGATAAGGTCTATATCTTGAGGTCGGCTGTTTATCAGCTTAATTACTTCGTTAATGTCAATTAAATTCCAGGCTGCAGCCACATTCACTTCATCCAGGATTACCACATCGTACTTTTTACTGAATATCGCCTGTTTAGCGGCAGCCAGTGCCTTTCGAGCTTCCTCCTTTTCCTCCGGCCGCACATTAGCCGGGTCGACAAAGCTTTCAAACCCGTATCTGGCAAAACTTACGTTCGGCAAATCCGATAAAGTCTTTTGCTCTCCATAAGGGAACTCACCCTTCATAAAAAACACAATAAAAACTCGGCGATCCTGCCCAGCAGCACGGAGAGCTGTGCCTAGAGCTGCCGAAGTTTTACCCTTGCCATCACCGGTAAAGACCTCAAGGAGTCCCCTGTTTACATTCCCTGAAGACGAGGCCCTGCCCGATTCTCCTACCACTCTACTGGAGTTTAGCAAAACGCTAGCTATAGTGTCAAACTATAACATAATATCGACTATACATGTCTATAAATTCAGCTCTCAATCTGGTTTTTATGAGAACATCGATTATCGTTGAGCTTGTTGCGAAACTCTCACCTTATTCATATTGTCCCCAAAATAAAAAGGCTTCCCATGCGAATAGTCCAATCTGTATAAGAAAAAAGGCATTCGTTAAAAGTAACATAATCATTACCCACGTTGCATTTGGGATAATGCTTAAAGTAAGAAACCAAGCTAGTATAGATAACACAGTAACAATACCAAATATAATTGATAAAGGTAGCTTCCAATCTATTCTTGCTGACGTCTTGGTAGAATTTCTTTGGATAATTTGGCCAATTACAACCACAGTCAGACCTAATAATGCCGTTGAAGCTACCAATATACCCATCATATGTTGAGACGCATACATTAGTTCTTCCTCCTTTTCATTTTAATAAGTTCGACTTCCCATTTGGGAATAAGTACTATGCCTCCTATACGTTGAATATCAAATCTCCCTTCTTTTATCCATCTCCATATAGTAATAGGTTTAACCCCCAAAATTTGTGCTACTTCAACCTGTGTATAAAAAAAATCACAAATATCCATAATCGCCCCCTAAAAACTATTGACTTTTATGAAATTATGGTTTACACTTGTCATGTAAGATAACATTACGTATTGGAAGGTAACATTACATTGGCTTTGCAGGATAAATACGTCACAATTAACCAAGCTGCCTGGATACTTAACGTCACAAGACAGACAATTTCCCGTTGGATTTCTGAGAAAAAGTTGCCAGCAGAAAAAGTAGGTAGAACAGTTCTGATCGATCGTCAAGAACTTTGGTCCCTTAAGCAAGTAATGCTTAATGCGGAACTCAGTTCTTGGATATTGGAAATGGCAGAGATGTATGCAATATGGTCTAATAATTATACGGTGGATGACGATATAAAATTGCGTGACATTCGGGAGGACGGAGTGGTGGTAATGGACGTAAAAAGGAAAAATAATAAGCATGAAATAGCATGTGTAAAACTGATTTTGGATTGGGGGAATATTAAGGATTACGTGATGAATAAAAAAGTAACCCCTACTATGGGATTGCGAGTATCCGAGATTTGGCAAGAAGATAAACAAGGGAAAATACTTTAAGAACAGCAAGGAGTGATGCGGTAACATCACTCCTTTGTTTTTTACAGTGGGGGCGTAGCTTAGCAGGCAAAGCAGTGGACTTAAAATCCACCGACCGCGGGTTCGAGACCCGCCGCCTCCACCATAAAACAGAATATTTCGGGTACTAGCATCAGCGGCCACTGAACTAGCACCCATTGTCACGGAGGGGTTGGCTCCATGACCACTTATAATTATGACAGAAATGTTGATAAAGTCAATAGCGTACCAATCGTAAGACAGCTTCACGCTATCTTTAATTCCATACCTGATGATGATCTGCTTACCTCTTTGACAGCCCCTACCGGAAGGCCAGGTTATACCCCCGAAGTTCTTTGGAAGACATATGTTGCTATGTTCATACTCGGACTTCCGAGCTTTGCAAGTATGATAAGGTATCTGCAAAATAATCCGATGGTTGCCATTGCTTGCGGTATTACCAGCGAAGAAGGAATCCCGACCAAGTTTGCCTATTCCCGCTTTATGCACAAGCTGTCTTCTCCCAAGTATGTATTCAGGGTCAAGAATGTTATGCGTGAATTGACAAGAACTCTTTATAAAACACTGCCGGATTTCGGAAAGAGTGTTGCCATTGATAGTACCGATATGAAAGCATGGTCTAATGGTATAAGGAAACCCGCTTCCGATAAAGACGCTAGTTGGGCTGCAAAATTGAACACCTCTGGAAAGAGCAAGTTTTATTTTGGCTATAAATTGCACCTTATGGTAGATACACAATATGAACTCCCCCTCTCTGCCCAAATTACGACCGCCTCTATCCACGATGTTCTTGTTACTAGTCGTGTCCTCAGCGAAGCGAGATTTACATATAGTAAGTTTCACCCCCAATACGTGATTTGTGATGCTGGCTATAGCAGCGATAAAGTGAGGAAACATATTAGACGGCAGTACAGAGCAGAGCCAATTATTAAGGTTAATCCGAGACACAAGAAGGCTTTGTTTGTTGAAACAGAAGAATGGAAGGAAATCTACAACAGGCGAACTGCTGTTGAGCGTATCTTCAGTAGACTTAAAGGATACCGAAGGCTCAACAATATAAATGTTCGCCGTATTAATAAAGTTACTGTTCATTGTTTCTTATCTCTAATTGTTGTTCAAGCTCATGCTCTATATAGTACTATTAATAATCAACCTTCTTCTGTAAGACAATGTGTCTATACCGATGCACCGATTTAATTCGGAAATAGTTGATTCAAAATATGAATAGTGGCAGAAAGCATAGATGGAACGTCTGATAAAGAAATCAATTCTAATCTGTGAATGGCATCCCTTGTTATAATCCTGCTACCATGTGCAAGTGATACTTCAACATCGGTGAGTGCATCTTGTTTTTTAGCGTATACTATCTTCTCATACAAATCCTTTCCTGTGTATTTTGCTTCTGTCAGGGCACTTTCAATACTAGCACGACACATTGCAGCTGATGCATTTGGAGCACCAATAAAGAAACAAGATTCTGCTTCAGTATAAAATGATTTTGCTACATTAGGTACATTAGAACTGAAATTACCGTAACTTTTCCCAGCAACATAAACTACAGCATCACCTTCAATTTCAAAACCGGTTACATTTTCACAATTAGCACATTTACAAGTACCAATAATTCCTTTAGCCCAATCATTCACATAAATTTTGAGTTCATATCCACATTTTGTGCAACGTATTGTAGGCATTTTTGCCACCTCCACTTTGTAATTTGGTAGCATTATATCACTATCGAATTTCTTAATTGTCATAATGTCATACTCTCCTAACTAATAATATGTTATAAATTGTTATATTATTATATTAAATGTTATTGATTATTGGAAGCTTCCCTTACAGAGTTTCGCAACAAGCTCCGTTGTAATGATATCGACATAATGCTAGAATGCTGCACATTGCCGGTTTTATTGAGATAATAAACCGGTTTGACTTAACAGCAATATTTCAGTGATAAAACGATACAGAACGGTTAACGGATTAACGTAATAAGACCGTTTCCCGCCTGTTATGGCCGGCCGGATAAAGGAGGAAAGATTTATGGCCACTGAAGAGAGGACTGAAGAGATCCTGCAGGAATTACATAAAGCTGTGGTGGAATTCGAAGAGGACGATGCCGTAAAGTGGGCCAAGACCGCTCTGGAGGAAGGCGTCGACCCTTTTTTAGCCACCATAGAAGGCCTGGCAAACGGGATGATAGAAGCCGGGGAAAGATATAATAGAAAAGAGTATTTTGTACCGGAACTCCTTATGTGCGCCGATGCCCTTAATGCCGGGCTCGATATCCTGAAACCGGCCATTAAAGCCTCAGGCAGACAGTCCGAGGTAAAGGGATCGATAGTCCTCGGCGTCGTGGAAGGTGACGTTCATGACATCGGCAAGAACCTGGTCAAGATGATGTTCGAAGTGGCGGGATGGACCGTTCACGACCTGGGTAAAGATGTCCCGCTGGACAAATTCGTCGATGAGCAGATAAAGACCGGAGCAGATATCGTGGGCATCTCGGCCTTGATGACCACAAGCATGCTGGCGATGCCCGTTCTGATACAAAAGCTGCGTGAGAAGAATCCCAATGTCCGCATTATGCTGGGCGGTGCTCCGCTGAACCCGGAAATCGCCGAGAAATACGGAGCCGACGGGTATGCCAAAACGGCCGGTACCGCAGTAGATGAGGCCATAAACCTGCTGAAGATGCTGAAAAAAGAGGAACTGGGTAAGTAAGGACCTTCTACAAAGGACGCCGATCAAACTATCGGAACGATAGAACAGAAACAGATGGACCAACGGAAAAACACGATGCCAGATAGTGAAAAAGATAAATGTATGGTTATTTTTCAACCTTCAGGCCGTAGAGGTTATATCGATATTGGGAAAAACATCAAACAGGCCTCGATAGAGTTGGGCGTCGATATCGAAGGTATCTGCGGGGAAAAAGGCACCTGCGGTAAATGCCAGGTCAGAGTGGAGGAAGGCAGCTATGACA
>CAZEAR010000122.1:6726-7122 GCA_964510365.1 uncultured Dehalococcoidales bacterium
ATACGGCATCGACTCCAGCAGAGCAAACGTCTCGCCGATTAAGGAGACGGAGAGAAAATTTTTAACTTCTCAGGAACAAAACAGCGGCTACCGGCTGGCATGCCAGACCTGTATTAATGGTGACATCGTCGTTTTCGTCCCCGAGCAGAGCCGCCTGGGAAAACAGGTAGTACGGAAAGCGGCCAGGGAAATCGACATCGAAATCAAGCCGGCGGTGAAAAAATATTTTGTTGAATTGCAAAAGGCTACACTGGAAGATACGCTGGGAGACTTCGAGCGCCTGAGCAATGAGCTCGAGAGAAAAAATAAACTGAGCAACCTGTCCATCGACTATCAAGCATTGACCGGCCTGCAAAACGCTGTACGGGGCGGAGACTGGAATGTCGCGGTATCGGT
>CAZEAR010000122.1:7132-7565 GCA_964510365.1 uncultured Dehalococcoidales bacterium
CTGGTAACCACAGCTTCCATAATGAATCCCCAGGTGATCTACGGTGAAGATGTCATGTCGCGCATCAGTTATACCATAACCAATCCCGACGGTCTGGCACAGATGAACCGGGTAATTATCGAAGGCCTCAACGGAATCGTACAGGATGTAATCAACCAGGTAGAAATAGAAGAGCAGGATATCCTCGATATGACAATAGTAGGAAATACCTGCATGCATCATCTTTGTCTGAATATCGACCCCAGGTATATCGGGAAAGCGCCGTTTCCGCCGGCACTGCATCAGTCCATCGACATCAAGGCCCGTGACCTGGGCATAAATATCGCTCCGGGGGCTTATGTTCATGTCCTTCCTATCGAAGCAGGCTTCGTCGGGGCCGACAACGTCGGGGTGCTTATTGCCGAGGAGCCCTACAAACAGGACAGCATAGAGC
>CAZEAR010000123.1:0-7546 GCA_964510365.1 uncultured Dehalococcoidales bacterium
ATTCGGTCCACCGGAAAAATATAAAGAGGAATATATATGTGACGATGCTCCGCATTATCCGGTAGGTGTTTACGGTGCCTGTAAATCTTACAATGAAAATTTATCTAAATATTATTACGATGCATTCGGAGTAGATAGTATATCGTTGAGATTTGGGTTGGTGTACGGTATTATCGGTCAGAAGATTGGAAGTGCCTCTACTTCTGTCATACAGGAGCTGATACTTAAACCCGCGCTCGGAAAACCAAGCGAAGTTCCTACCGGAGATGCTGATATTAACTGGCTTTATATAGAAGACGCCGCGAGGTCGGTTATGCTGGCAAGTACGGTGGATAAAGTTACTACCAGAGCTTTCAATATAAACGGGGAGGCCCGTACTATGGCTGAGGCGGTGGGCATCGTAAGGAAACTGATACCGGATGCTCGAATCAATGTCCTTCCAGGATCAAATGAATTCACCGTGAGATATGACGGAGTAGCAGCCAGGGAAGAACTGGGTTACGAGCCTGAATGGACATTGGAGAAGGGGATAGCAAAAATTATCCAACAGGTACGTGATAATAGTAGTACTCTGTAATTATAGTCCGGGTCTTTACAGAGAGAAATATAATCATATCATGACGCTTTTTGGGAGGAATAACTGTGTCTAACTATGAAGTTTATGAAGTTGTATGGCCGCGCGGTAAAAGAGTTGCCGATGTAATTCCATATGCTAAGCGGCTTAATACCTTGAAAGGAAAAACTATTGTTGAATTATGTAACTGGATCTTCCGTGCAGATGAGATTTTCCCCCTGATAAACAGAGAACTGGAAAAGAGGTATCCGGGAATTAGATTTGAGATGTTTGATTTACCCCATGGCGGGGATGAAGCTAAGGTTATGGCTGATCTACCGAATGTTCTTAAGCAGAGTAAGTGTGATGCAGTTATAGCTGGTGTCGGCTCCTGAGGGAGCTGTTCGCCTGCAGTTCTGCGGGCTAGCGTAGCCGCTGAAAGGTTGGGTTTCCCCTCTGCTTCTATTATAAGCAAACCATTTATAACTCAAAGTAAAAAGACATCCGAAGGTTTGGGAATGCCCAATCTTCCTCTGGCAGAGTATCCCGGGCACGTGAATCATGACACGGTTGAACAACTGAAAAATAATACTGAGACGGTTTTGGTGGAAAGAGTAATTGAGTCTTTGACATCGCAGCCGGAAGAAACAAGGCTATCCAGGCTATCCACCGAGCCGGATCCGGAAGATATCGTATTCAAAGGTACTTTCGAGGAGGTTAACAGGTATTTTTACCAGCAGGAATTGAGTGACGGATTGCCCGTTGTGCCGCCCACCATGCAGAAGGTCGAGGAATTTTTAAAATATGTGGATCGTCCTCCCCATGATGTGGTCGGCGTGCTTCTCCCCGATAAGCGTGAAGCTACCATATTTAATATCGCCGTTAACGGGATTATGGCGGGTTGCCGTCCTGAATATATGCCGGTATTGGTAGCAATGGTGGAAGCTATGGCGGACCCCAAATTTGGACATGAGCACATGGGACATGGACCGGGAACTGAGGTGCTGATAACTATAAATGGGCCGCTGATCAAAGAATTGGACTTTAATTATCAGCAGGGAGCACTTCGTGTAGGGTTCCAGGCTAATACCAGTATCGGACGGTTCTGGAGGCTGTACCTTAGAAACGTGGCTGGATTCCTGCCGCATAAAACTGACAAGGCAACCTTCGGCGGGACCTGGCGGGTGATATTGGCGGAGGATGAAGATTCCCTTGCTGAGATAGGATGGGAACCTATGAGCGTCGATCAGGGCTTTAAAGCAGGCGATAATGTTATAACCATCAACTCTTGCACCTCTACCGATAATTATTTTCAGGTTGAGAAAGCCTCGGCCGATGAAATCCTCGATATTATCGCTACCCGCATAGTAGATATTCAGTTATACCTTTTTAAGGTTACTTTTTTCGGGTGTGGCCTGCGGCCGCAAATTGTAATGACGCCGGCTGCAGCGGAGAAAATAGCTAGGGGCGGCTATTCCAAAGCGGCTGTGAAGAAATATTTGTTTGAACATGCGAGGTTCTCTGCGAAGCGATTTGAAACCATGTCTCCAGACAGCTATGATGTCGGGTCGCTGTGCGACGGCGTTAAAAAGGGCAAATTACCGCAACAGTATTGTGAATCCGATGACCCTGAGCGGTTACTTCCCATAGTCTGGTCCCAGGATGATTTTATGATTACTGTCAGCGGTGATCCTGGTGTACTTAACTTTTTTATATGCGCTCAGAATTCGTTTATCGGATATCCGGTAAGCAAAAAGATTGAACTACCCAACAATTGGAGTCGACTATTATCGCAGGCTCAGGGTAAATAGGGACCGGATCCAAAAGCGCTGTAATAATCGGGAAAAGCCTGGATTATTATTAGTTAAATACTTTATTTATCGATATACGGTATTTGACTCAGTTTGCCGGTCAAGGCCGCGCAAATATCCGCAGTAAGTAAGCAGAAATACTTCCGGGATGAAAGACAATCTTGATATTTGCCGGCTCTATAGTATACGCAATTTTTAATATACGAATTTTAAATCATGGCGTTCACAATGAGTCAAGATAGCTGTAAAGATGATATAATTTTTAGCTGCTTTAAGTAAAAATAGACAGGACTGGTTTGTTATCATTCTAAACTGGAGATTACCCAAGATCTTTTATGGCTGGTGGATAGTAGCTGCATGCTTTGTGATTTCATTATTTTGTGGCGGATTTATTTCACTGGGATTCACCGCATTTTTTGAACCTATTGTTAATGAATTCGGGTGGAGTTATGCACAGGTTTCACTGGCCACTTCCTTCCGTGGTGCTGAGGTTGGACTTATTGCCCCAATCATTGGATTGTTAGTAGACCGCTACGGACCTAGACGGCTAATGTTTCTGGGTATTGTCATTATCGGTACTGGTTTGATATTGATGAGCCGTACTGCCTCTTTGGCCATGTTTTATGGTTCTTTTATAGTGGTTGCCATTGGGGTGAGCGGGATCAGCTATACTGTATTGGCAGCTTCTGTCGCGAACTGGTTCCGCAGGAAAATCGGTATTGCTACCGGGATTATGTTCAGCGGTTTTGCCTGTGGCGGAATGCTGGTTCCACTGGTAGTTAGCTTGATTGATATGCATGGCTGGAGATTCGCTGCGATTATACTTTGCCTGGTTTTCTGGATAATCGGCTTGCCCATAACAATGGTCGTTAGACACAAACCCGAGCAATATGGCTATTTACCTGATGGTGAGCAAAGTACATCAATAGAAGTCTCGGAAAAAGTTTCTAATAGAGTTAATAGTGAGATACATATATCGGCAAAACAGGCGCTTAAAACCCGTGCTTTCTGGCATATCGCAGGAAGCCTGGCCCTGAATTACGTTGCTATCAGTGCCGTTATTATTCATATAATGCCTTACCTGAGCAGCATTGGTATTGCCCGGTCTGATTCTAGTCTTGTGGCGATGGTCGTCCCCCTGGTAAGTATCACTGGTCGTATCAGTTGCGGCTGGCTCAGCGACAGGTTCAATAAGGCTAAAGTAGCAGCTTTATTTATGGTATCGTGTTGTATTGGTGTTTTGCTTTTTAGCTTTACTCACGTAATTGGCATACGGTTTCTAATACTATTTGCTTTACTCTATGGAATAGGCTGGGGTGGTGTCAGCACTATCAGAACAGCACTGATGGTAGAATATTTCGGCAGGTCTGCATTTGGTTCTATTATTGGTTTGAGCATGGGATTGACGGCACTGGGACAAATAATCGGGCCTTTCATTGCCGGCTGGATATTCGATATTTATGGTAGCTATCAACTAGCCTGGTTATTATATGCCGGCCTGATTTTGGCAGCCTTAATAGTTATTATTAGCATACCCCGTAAGGCAATTAACCAATTCGGTGACTTTGAAGTCATTAAAAAACCGGGATCGATAATAAAAACGGCGATAAGATATAAATGATTACAGGTATATATCGATAATTTTCAGATGATTTCTTATTACTTTAGTGTCCGGGTGGTACAATAAAGAATATGACAGGAGAGGGGGATATGTATTTAACCCAAGAAGAAGAGCGAATGCTTAAAGGCGAGTACGGTCAGGCAGTTAAGCTGTCTATGGAAATACTGACGGGTATCGGCAGTGTTTATGAGGCAAAGCGGCTGGTGCCTGTTCGGAGCGTTCATGCGGGCTGTGCGTATCCAAACTTTGTGGCATCTGTTGAGCTGATGGAAAAGTTCGCTGACCTTGGCGGCAAATTCCGTACGGTCACCACAGCCAATCCGCGCCTGAATCCAGATAATATAGACCTCTGGGGAGATCTGAAAGAGCCGGAGAATCTGCAACTGGCTAATATCAGGCAGCACCGTGCCATAGAAAAAATGGGAGTAGTCCCCAACTGGAGCTGCACTCCTTATTTCGAGGGCAACCTGCCCAGATTCGGTGAAGTCGTTTCCTGGGTGGAGTCGTCGGCAATCGTTTTCGCTAACTCGGTTATAGGTGCACGGACCAATAGAACGACGATAGGAGTGGATGTAGCTTCGGCAATAACCGGAAGAATTCCTGAATTCGGTTTGCTTTTAGATGAGAATAGGGCCGGAGAGGTTCTGGTCAAAATGGAGTATCAGCCGGATAATATGTTTAATTACAACAATATTGGATTTATTATCGGCAAAACCTGCAGCGGCAAGGTGCCGGTAATAGAAGGGCTGCCGGCTTTCACATCTGCCAATAAATTGAAGGTAATGGGAGCAGCGGCTGCAACAAGGGGCGGCATCGCACTGTATCATGCTGTGGGCATAACTCCGGAAGCAAGGACCAGAACTGAAGCGTTTAAAGGCAATAAGCCGGAGTATGAATTGGCCATACAGGAAAGGGATATAAAAGCTGCCGTGGAGGAAATGAACTGCATTAAAAGCGGCAAAATAGATGCTGTTTTAACAGGCTGTCCTTATCCTTCGATCGACGAGATGAAGCAGCTTGCCGGTCTCTTAAAGGACAGGAAGGTTCGCCGGGATATCATGTTTTGCCTTTTTGCATCCGGCAATATAATTAATTATGCTCAAGAGCTGGGTTATAAGGAGGTTATTGAAAGTTCGGGTGTGAAAATTTTTGAAGGTGACTGTATCGTATCGCATTCGGTGCAGGCGTGGGGCTGGAAGAATATTGCCACCAATTCTGCCAAATGCGCCTGTACTGTTTCCGCGGCGCCCACATACCTCGATGTACTTTATACCGATATAGAAGAATGCGTTAAGCTGGCGACAACCTGAAGAAAGGAATGCCGTGAATCATGAATAAACTGAAATTAAAGGGACGGGGCATAACCAGCGGAGTGGCCGAAGGTGAAGCAATAGTAACAGCTGAGCCTTTTTCATTTTCCCATGGTCTTGATCCAACGACCGGGCAGATCTTCGATGTCAGTGATGAACTGCTGGGACAAAGTGTAAAAGGAAAGGTGCTTATATTTCCTTATGGCAAAGGATCGTCGACCGGCAGCCTGTATGTTATCGAAGCAGCCAGACTGAACAATACTCCTGCTGCGGTGATTAATGTGGAGACAGAGCCTGTTATAGCAGGGGGCTTTGTACTGGCCAGAATACTATATAATAAAGAAGTGCCCGTAGTTGATAGACTGGATAGAAACCCAATCGAAGTGATTAAAACCGGAGACTGGGTAAAAGTGGATGCCGATAACGGGACCGTTGAAATCCAGTCATTACAGGAAAATTAGTCTGCAATCATCAGCCTGATAGATATAAACGGCTAAGAGGAACCTCCCAGTAATCTCCCCAGTTGTCCCAGTTCCTCTATAGTCTCTCTGATTCCCAGCTTTTTCAAGATGCCATACAATGTACATAGGCAACTTGAGATAACCGGCTTACCGGTCTCCTGCTCAAGAATATTTATTATCTTTAATGCCGGAGAACACAGGCAGGTAATAAAGATAACGTCGACATCAGGCGCTGCCTGGTAGGCTTCCTTTGCCATACGATAGAAAAAATATGGCTGTTCATGCAGGCGCATGTAATCCTTGATGTCACACCATTCTAAACACTTTGAATAGGAAGTTTCGATTCCATTTTTCTTGAAGAAATTGATCTCTATATCGAATATCTCTCTGCTATAGGGGCCGATGAGGGCCATTTTTTTAACTCCCAGATCTTTCATAGCAGTCATGACGCAGGTCGAGCTTGTTGTAGCCGGTACGCCGACTGCGTCTTCAAGCTCTTTGATAATGCTCTCGTCATATCCGGGACCGCCGACAAATGATCCCGATGTACAGGAAAATGAAATGATATCCATATTAGCATCGGAAAGTTTTTTTGCTTCGGCTATAGCCCTGTTTCTCATATCAAGTAGAGTCTCAGGAGTAACTACGGTCAGGCCCATTATTGCCTCATTAAAGGTAACTCCGTCGGGAAGTATTGAGGACCATTCACAGGTTAAATTAACATTCGGGTTGGGATTGAGCAGGCCGATTCTAGCTCTCCAGTCGCTTACTTCTCTTCTCATTTACAGCCTCCGTTATTAAAGTTTTAATTAGCAGACTATTTGCGGTTTGGTTAGCATATATCTAATTCGATCGATTGTCAACCATTATTATTGAGTCCTGATCCATTTCCTATAATCAATAATAAGTTACCGTTTAGAGCTGGAATTACATGGCTGTACTGCCGCCGTCAACCGGGAAAGCAATACCGGTGATATAGGAAGATTCGGGTTCCACCAGGAATAATGCAGCTCTGGCTATATCTTTTTCTGTACACGGTCTCTTTAAAGGTACCGTATTATCGACTATGCTCTGTGTAAGCTTATCAGGATCCACGCCGGGATTTCGTGATACGAAATGTGGCCACAATGGTGTCGTTATTATCGGGCCGGGGCAAATGCTGTTGACCCTTATGTTGTCTTTAGCCAGATAAAGAGCCAGAGACCGGGTCAACATGA
This sequence comes from uncultured Dehalococcoidales bacterium, assembly GCA_964510365.1. GTDB lineage: Bacteria > Chloroflexota > Dehalococcoidia > GIF9 > UBA5629 > CAZEAR01. The sequence goes on from CAZEAR010000123.1 coordinate 6,974, forward strand.
TCAGGCCGGCTTTTGCCACTGAGTAGCTCGGAGAGCCGGCTGGTGAAGGATGTACTCCTGATGAAGAACTGGTAAAGAGTATGCTGCCGCCACCGACTTTTCTCAATTCGGGAACGGCATATTTGGCACCGAAGTAACCCGCTTTTAAATTTACCGCCATTGACAGGTCGTAAGCCTCCTCGGTGGTGTTTTCCAGAAAACCGGGTCCGGGTATACCGGCATTGTGGTAGAAAATATCAAGTTTTCCATAGGTATCAACGGTTTTCTTTACCATCTTTTCCAGTTCGGAAACTATCGCTAAATCAGTATGTATAAAGACGGCTTCACCTCCGTTTCCCTTAATCATATTTACCGTCTCTTCTGATTCCTTATCTTTTATATCGGCGATAACGATCCTGGCCCCTTCTCCGGCAAATAATATGGCCGTAGCTCTCCCAATACCGGTGGCAGCACCTGTTATCAAAGCAACCTTGTCTTTAAGTTTCATATTCATGCTCCTCAAAAATATTTAAATTACGTATACATTATTATATTTTATTCTAATAGTTCCACTGAATATGCAAGAATATCTGA
>CAZEAR010000124.1:0-7534 GCA_964510365.1 uncultured Dehalococcoidales bacterium
ATATTCGGCCGTTATCAGTCCCGAATGCCTCTGAAAAGTAATCGCCCCGGTGGGACATTCTTCGACGCAATCGAGGCATGTGGTACATTCGGCTGAATTAGCAGCGTATTTCCGGGCGGGATCGATGGCGCCGGTATGGCATATAGCGGCACAGCGCTGACATAATATACACTTTTCCTCGTCTACTTTGTGGCGTATGCGTGAAAACCTGGATATCAACCCTAATAGTCCTCCCAGGGGGCACAGGTAACGGCACCAGAAACGCGGCCGGATAGCATTAAGTGACAGAACGACTATAAATAGTAACGCTATCAATAAGCCGGTCAGATAGAACGGCTGATCGGTTATTAACCGGGCGTTTCTTAGGAGGCTGTCGATCCACTCCACCGCTGGCTGCAAAACATGGAAATTATAAAGCCATGTTTCTACCTGCGTTGTCGCCAGGCTGAAAACCGGTAGTACGAAGCTGGTAATGGTGCGGAACAGCATTGTTATCGGATCGAGGATCATAAAAGTAAGGCCGCCCATAATCGCAGCGAATAATACGGCAAATAGCAAGAAAAATTTTCCCTGCCTCCAGAAAGAAGGGATGTCCAGTTTTTTTCTCTTAGGGCGGCGAGACGGTGTCCAGTCGAGGATGGAACCAAGCGGGCAAATCCAGCTACACCAGACACGGCCGAAGATGAATGCCAGGATTAGAACGATGAGTCCCGGAGCCATGTCTGCTATCAGGCTGCGGCTTGAAATCATCGATGCAATGCCGGCCAGCGGATCTAAACGAAAGAAAATATTAAGCGCAGGTACCGCATCTGTCTGAGTAGTTCCCAGCAGAAAATATATAAATAACAGCAGCACCGCTATCTGTACTGTCAATCTTATACGGTGCCATTTCCGGGGATTCTTTTTGAGCTGTTTTTTCCGGCCTTCTTCGACCATTGTTCTGAACTCTATACGTTAATTTCCTCTATTTTCAGACTTTTCAAGTCCATTGTACCCAGCCCCATGTTTGCTCCCGCCTTGATATAAGGTATATCGGCACCGGTTAGCCCGAAAAGGGTAGCGGCATAGGCATCGGCAGCCACGATGTCGGGACTGGCGATAACGGTATTCGTCAGTTTCACATCGTCAAGGTTGCCCCCGGTAGGCCCGTGGTTCATGAGTATTCGTACGGCATCAACGATGGTAAGCTGCGGTCGTATCAGGCTGGTAAGGTCTGCGATCCTTTGTCCTAATTTGAAGTGAAATTTATTGCGGTTCTGGATAAGGCCCATCAGGTTTTTCATGCCCAGTGTAAGCCGGGCAAGACTGTGGTGCTTGGCTATCGGGACATTGATAACTATATCTGCCGCCAGCGCGTCGGTATATACGGGCCAGCTTTTTAAATCGATACCGTCGGGAATAGCAGTCTCCCGGTATTTGATATTGCTCATAATCTCCATCTGGCCGCCTGCGGTTGCTACCGCTTCGCCGATGCCGCTGCGACTATACGCCTGAGGTGCAGTTCCTCCAAAGGGAGAATCCATTACCCGTATTTTTTTAGCACCGGCTCCAATGCAAAGTTTTATCAGCGCTGCGACCACCTCGGGATTGGTAGTAGCGGCATATTCGTAGGTATTGTAGGCAACGCAAATATTGGGCTTGATTATGACATCGTCGCCTTCTTTGACGAAGCGTTCTATTCCGCCCAATGCTTTGATTGCTGCTTGTACGATCGATTCGGGGCTTTCACCGTGTGCTACAGCCAGGTAGGTTTCTCCCGGCACCGGGCCCGGTGCAACGGGTGGTGTTGGCGTAGATGATGAGCCCGGTGGCGTCGGTTCCGGTGGGGGTACCGGTTGCATATCGGGATGTGTGCAAGATAGCCAGGAAAAAAGCGCTCCTGCCGTTGCAGCACTGAATCCCAGGGCGACCATATGTTTGATAAAATCTCGCCGTGATAATTCCATGTGATATTTATCTCCAAACAATAATATATTGCAGTTATTGGCGGAATAAGTCTTCTACAGGATATATGACTTACTTATAATCGATAACCGATTTACAAGTCAAACATCCGTATCAATACATAATATTTTATCCTGAACTCTTATATTTAATTCTATAGTAGAGTTATGGAGCTTTGATGAATAAGATGTGAATATTATATGGAATTAATGAGACCTGCTCTTATCTCAGAGAGATAATTCCGAATCCCGATAGAATGCCCATAATCCCTGCGATAATAACCACGCACAGGGACAATAACCGGAAGAATTTGGGATTTATCCTGAAGAAGGCGATCATCCCCAGACCGATTCCCACCAGTAAGGCTGGTATGAAACTTAAGGTATAGATAAATATATCTGTATTTATTAAACCGGATAGAAGAAGGGCGATAAGGGAGAAAGACATGGAGAAGAGGAAGTATATTGTTAGACTGGAATGAACCATTGCTTTTTCCCATCTCTGATTGTGCATGAATAAGACTATGGCGGGTCCGGGAAGGCCTACTGAAGCTGACATGACGCCGCCAATAAATCCAAAAATACCCGGGGTAAGTCTCTCTCTGGTAAGAGGGATTGCCGGACTTAAAGTCAATGGGATGGCAAAGGCTATGGTAATTCCACCGATTATCATCTTAAGTAATGACGGATCGATATTTTTTATTATTAAGATACCCAGTGGTATTCCCAGCAGACTTCCGATGATAATCGGACTAATGCGCCTGAAATCGACATACCTGATGGCATAGCGCAGCAGAGTGATATTTATAAATAATCCGATGAATAAAACTATAACCACCACTGATTTGGGATTTTTTACTATCAAGATCAGGAGCGGTGCCAGTGTCAGCGCATTGCCGAAACCGATCGTACCCCGTATAAAAGCAGCAAAAGCGACTGCGCAGGAAGCTAAAATCCAGGACAAACTGAAGATTTCTGAGGTATACATGGTTTAGCTGGTCTTGCTCAACGAAACTTTCATTGATATGTACTCTTTTCCGTGACAGGATTAAACGGCTGTTTCGATAATCGACTCAATGGGAACCAACCGGAAAAAACTCAGAAATAACACTGATTTTTTGATATCTATCTGACCAATTATACCATACGATTTCTTTACGTACCGTTTAAAATAAAGGATGCCGGCCTTTTCATATATTGACGATTGATATAAGTAACAGTAGAATTGTTTATCCCATAACCGGGCCCTGTTCGGATGAAAATAGGGTGGAGCTATTTAGCTGTGATTAATCTGCCCAGGTTGTTTCCTGATTGTATTGATTAAAGTGAGGTGATGAAAATGGAAAAGAGGCCGTTTGGTAAGACAGGAGAGCAATTTACCATACTTAGTTTCGGTGCCCAGAGGATAGTCGATGGACACAATTGCTCCGAAGAGGAAGCTGTTAAAATGGTAAACTACGCTCTGGACAAAGGGATAAAGTACTTCGATACTGCCTGGCTTTATTCGGATGGACAATCGGAAGAACGTCTGGGCAAAGTAGCCAGGCATCGACGCAGTGAGATGTGGATTGCTACCAAGACTGTAGCACGGGACCGCAGCGGCGCCAGGAGACAGCTCGAGGAGAGTTTGAGAAGGTTAAATACCGACTACGTAGATGAATGGCGGTTTCATAATGTTTATGCATTCGAGGATTTGGATAAAATCCTGTCGCCGGGCGGAGCTTTAGAAGCTGCACTTGAGGCCCGCCAGCAAGGACTGGTTCGCTATATAAGTATCAGCGGGCATTCCAATCCCGGGATTCAAATCGAAGCACTGGAGCGTTTCCCTTTTGACAGCGTGCTCTGCGCTGTATCGGTACTGGACCATTTTATACTTAGCTTCGCCGAGGAGTTCTTACCGGTTGCCAATGCTAAAAATGTAGCTGTGGTGGGTATGAAAGTTATGGGGTTGGGTGCCCTTGCGCACATATATGATAAGGCTTTAAGATATACATTGAGCCTGCCGATAAGTACTGCTATAGTGGGCATGGAGAGCATGGAGCAACTACAGAACAATATCAAAGTTGCTGAAGAAAACAGGCCGCTGACCGATGTAGAACGCCTGGAACTGTTCCGGGAGATAATGCCTATGGTGAAACCTGAGATCGTAGCCTGGAAGGCTGAGGACTGGGATAACCCAGGCGAATGGAATAAAAGGTAGGATTTTCTTTTCCAAGCATTTCACCGTAATCGGTTTCAATTTAAATTAGTTTATGAAAGCAGTCGATTTCCCGTAAGTAGGGGGTGAAAAAATGATAATTGACGCTCATACCCATCTGGGGCCTATAGATATGTTGGGCAAAAGAAGGGCCTATATTCCTTTTATGTACCATGATTTGAGCGATGTCGATGTTTTTAGCCCGGAGATGATACTCAAGAGTATGGATATATGCGGGATAGATAAATCGGTATTTTTCTCCACATTATCACATGCTGAGGATTACTCCGAGGCGAATGCCTGGACTGCCGGCGTAATGAAGCGGTATCCCGATAGGTTAATAGGTTATGCTTTTATCAATCCTGTCGGCGGCGCCAGAGCCGTGGATGACCTGAAAAGATGTATCAATGATTACGGTTTAAAGGGTATAAAGTTGCATCCTGTCAGCCATGCTTATCAGATTTACGGTGGAGTACATGACGAACTGGTAAAACCGATAGCCGAGCTGGCAACCAGGCACAAATTGCCCCTTATCATTCACTCTGGATCGTATTCGTTCGGTCACCCTTCGAATATCGGGCTACTGGCCGATGCCTTTCCGGAGGCTATTATTATCATTGCACATTGTGGCAGCGCTCCCGAGAGCTTCGGTTTCGGTGTGCTCGGTTCGCTTGAAGTTGCCACGAAGCACAAAAACGTTTTCCTGGAGACTTCACAGTGCCCGGCTATACTTTTTATCAGAGAGTTCGTTGACCGTGTTGGCGCCGACAGGCTCCTTTTCGGCAGCGATACACCCTGGAGTGTTGTCGAGATAGAATTGAGTAAGATAAAAGCTTTACGGTTGACCGAACAACAGGAAAAACTGGTACTGGGCGGTAATTTGGCCCGTATACTGGGTTTATAATTATTTAAATTCGACCGGATCGGCGGTTTTATGGTGCTATTGTATTATCCCTGTCGATCTCTCCGGTATTAAGTTGATTATATATCGATTCCCAGGACCACCGATGTCTCAATCTGCCGCTGTGGGATAGTCCAGTACTTCATTAGCAGCTCATCACTGCCGGGCAAGAGCTTGAATCCCTGCTTCCGGTAGAAATCGACTGCCCAGGTAGCATCCGTCCAGGTGCCCACCAGTAGATGCCTTGTCTTCGTTATCTGTTTTAGATGCTTGACCAGGTTCTCGCCGATACCCTTTCGTTGATGGCCCGGCAATACGTAAGCATGTCTGATCAGCGTTACGTCTTTAACCGGCTGAAAACCCATCACGCCTACCAGGCTGCCGTTCTCCTCCCAGCCGAAGAATGTCATGCTGCCCATCTCCCGGAGCAGTTCTTCCATCGGCATATAGGGCTCGTGAAAACAATCGTCCGGAATAGCTCCCCGATAAGCCTCGGCAGCCTCGTTGATGATGGCATGGATAGCATTGCTGTCTTGAGAAGAGAGTTCTTTTATCATATGTCGTTGTCGGTTCAAAAATAAACTATCAGCATAATACCATCATAAAGAAAGGATGTTCAAACTATGGCTTGTAGAATGGGGCTGGCGGCGAACGGAAACTGAAATTCACTGAGATCTAAATTAATCGGCTTGTTTTTTATCGATATCTTTATTTCCGGTGGTGCCGCTGATTTCTTTATCCTTATTTCTGTTTAAAGTCATGGCGATTAACGTGCTTATTCCGCCCAGGGTGTCCGATACCGGTCCGGGGAGATCGCCGTACTCGCTTTTAAACTGCTCCATAAGCACCGGAATCGCTGCCAGAGCATTTATCTCCTGAAGTATCTTGGCCGCTTTATTGCTAATGTTTTCATCATCGCTTTTGAGCGCTTCCAGTAGGCCGTTCAGCACAGTCCGGTCACCGATCCTGGCCAGGGCCATTGCCGCTACCCAGCGCATGTTTTCGTCGGCGTCTCTAAGCGCTTCGAATAAACGCGGTATGGTCGAGTGGTTGTTAAGACAGATCCTGCTTAAAATGCCGGCGACCGCGATGCGCATCTCATCATCGGTCTCTCTGATCATGTCTATAAGAGAAGGCATCGTAGCTTTGCCTATGTTGCCCAGTGCTCCGGCGGCGGTCAGGCGCACCACCCTGTCGGTATCTCTCAGTGTATTGATAAGGGCAGGAACGGCGGCTTCGGCATCCGGCCCCAGCCTGCCCAGGCTCTCGGCGGCTTTATCTCGCACCTTCTCGTCCTCATCTTTCAGCGCTGCCACAAGGCCGGGAATGGCGGCTCCGGCATCGGCACCTGCTGCTCCCAGGGCTTCTGCCGCTATCCACCGGATATGCCGGTTATCGTTCTTCAGGTCCTGAAGATGCTTTTGAATCTCATCCTGTTCCATTGTCCTGCTAGATTGTAACATGAGTTTACCTGTTAAAAAAGGACGGGATAAAATATGGTTTTATAATAAGGTCATGAGTTATAGCCTTTAAGCTATTAGTGTTATAATTTTAGTCGGTTGTTCCCTTATTTTACTATTGATATCCGGATATACCGGTAAAAAGATGGAAAGGAAGGGTTATAGAAAATGGCGCAGGAACTGGGCAAGGTAAACAAACCCGAAGTAGATAGCTTCAAACATGATAGAAAGCTTTTTGTCGTCCCGCTTTTATATGCCGGCAAAGATTCTCCTGAGGAATATAAGGAGAAGTTTGAACTTTACTGGAAACAGGTAGGGGAGCAGCTGGCTAATCTGGAGACGAAAATGGGCAGTATCACCAGAGTCTACCACGAGTCCATCAGCATGGAAGGTGAGGAAGGCCTTAAAATTATGGAGCAGCTTAATGCCAGGAGCTATCAGATAGCGAAAGAGAGGTATCAGAAAGACGCCAGATTGGAAATGGTCGAGGACCGGGAACTGGCCGAAGAATGCATGGACTGGGAGAGATGCCTCTTGATGGGCTTCATCAGCGATAAAGTAGCCAGAATGGTCTCCGATTTTTACGTTGAAGTTTCCAGGAAAAGGCATGAACATATTGCCAAAAGAATAGACGAGACGCTTAAGGACGGTGATGTTGCTATATTATTTATCAGGGAAGGGCATATGGTGCAGTTTCCCAAAGATATCGATGTATTCAGCGTGGCCCCGCCGGCCCTCGATGAGATTCACCGCTGGATTCGCGACCATATGTCCGGCGTAGGCCAGGAAAAGCCGGAAGAAAAGGCAGAGGAGAAACAGGAGGAGAAACCGAAAGAGAAGCCGGCTAAACGCCCGAAGAAAAAGAAATAAGCATATAAGCGGTATATTCTGCCGTGTAATAGCGATATAAAGGAAAAAGATGGCTAAGAGAGATTATTATGAGGTGCTCGGCATCTCCCAAAATGCCACTGCCGACCAGATAAAAAAGGCCTATAGAAAGCTGGCGAGGAAATGGCATCCTGACATTAATCCG
>CAZEAR010000125.1:0-7395 GCA_964510365.1 uncultured Dehalococcoidales bacterium
CTATAACTTTTTACATCGGTGCCATAGAGCTGTCTGCCACCGTTAATTATCATCCCGTCTGGCAATTCTTCGATATCGGCATTAAGCCGCCGGAGTTCCTGTACCGTAGTCTTTATTCTATCAGATTCTTTTATTCTGAGTTCATTCGCACCTCTGATAGTCGTTTTGCCCCGGGCATAGCAGGCAGCTACAGCTATTACCGGTATTTCATCGATTAATCTGGGCATAATTTCATCATCGATATCTAAGGCATGCAATCGGCTTGATTCTATATGCAAGTCGGCAACCGGTTCATTACCTTCCAAATGTTGGTTACTCATAGTTAACTTTGCTCCCATTGCCTGCAGTACGTCTATGATGCCGGTCCGGGTCGGATTTATACCGCAATTCGCTATCTTAAGGCTGGCATCCGGATGGACTGCTGCGGCTACAAGCCAGTAGGCAGCCGAACTGATATCACCCGGTACGGTCAGCTTCAAAGGAGCAAGTGCAGATACCGAAGGCGTTAATTCAATACAATTCCCCTCTTTTTTTAGCTTCGCACCCATTTCAATTAATAATCTCTCAGTATGGTCACGTGACTCCAGAGATTGTTCGATGATTGTTTCCCCATTAGCGTGCAGGCCGGCCAGTAATATCGCAGATTTTATTTGAGCGCTCGGCACTGGCATTACATAGCGTATCCCTTTGAGATTTCTACCCTGTATCGACAGCGGGGCATAGGAGTCGTTACTCCTGCCGTGTATTTCAGCGCCCATCGATCTCAGTGGATCAACAAGCCTCCGCATGGGACGTCCTCGCAGGGAGCTATCTCCGTTTATAACCGAAAAAAACGGCTGAGCTGCCAGAATCGCACTAAGAAGGCGCATGGTTGTAGCGCTATTGGCGGCATAAAGCACATTACCGGGCTCTCTGAAACCTCTGATACCGGAACCGTGTACCAGTAACAGCGATGGATCTCCCGATTTCCTGATAATTTTTATTCCCAGATTCTTCAGGCAATTGATCGTTGCCAAACAATCTCGCCCCGATGAAATGCCGCAGATTTCACTGACTCCATCTGCTATGCTGCCCAGCATGACCACCCGATGAGAAATAGATTTATCGCCCGGTAATACAACCTCACCGGATAATTTCTTTGCCGGGGTAATCTTTATTGACGATGATTTTCCTGCCATTTTTCCCTTTCTTTATTCGCTGAGTTTAGAACATTTATTATTTCTTTGTCTCCATTCGCTATCAGGTTCTCCAACCTTTTCAGGTCTTTCTGAAATAAACCAATCCAGCGTAAAATAGCTTTCTCATTGGTAAGACAGATTTGAGCATTAACATCCGGGCTACCTGAAGCCAGCCTGGTAGCATCTCGATATCCCGTTGAGGCCAGTTTAGACATTTTAGCCCAATCACTATGGCCGGTAGTAGCTGCTACCAGTGCTACCGATAGTAAAAAGGGCAGATGGCTGATCCCGGCGACCATGTTATCATGTTCCCCGGCATCGATTTTCATAGCATTGGCACCGATGGCTTTGACCATATCGGTCAGAATATGCTCCGCATCGGGTGTCGTTCGAGACCCGCATACCAGGCAATAAGTACTGTTAACAAATAGACCGGCTTCAGCAGCTCCTACGCCGGATGTATCTTTTCCTGCCATAGGATGCCCTCCGATAAAACCGATACCATGCGGCAAAATCTCCTCTGCCCAGTGCATTACCTGTGCCTTGGTACTGGCGGCATCCGTAACGATACAATTTTTAGATAGGTAAGGAGCGATCCGGATAAAAATATCTTTAACCGTTAGTACCGGTGTAGCTATAAAAACCAGGTCGCTGTTATTAACCGCATCTTCCAGATTTAATACTATCCTGTCAACAGCACCAATCTCTAAGGCCAGCTTACCGATTTCAGGACGTCTTACGTAACCCGTAATCTCAGATGTCCTCCAGTTAGCCTTCTTCAAAGCTAAACCTAAGGAGCCTCCAATTAGTCCTAAACCGATAATCGATACGTGCATTGGTTAATATTATAGCATTGTTTCATCGGTTGAATAACACTATTCGCTAATATCAATCCTCAGTATACCTTGTACCATAACAATTTCTGGACCGGCAATTTGGTATGATGCAGGGAGAAAAGTATCTATTATCACCTGAACCAATACAAAATCTTGATTTTACCCCAAACATTAGATATACTCCTGACGGATCATTGATCGGCAAATTCCTGGATAACCCACACTGTCAGATCAGCCGGTTATCGGAAGGGTACTAAAAGGTGGGTTGGATATGAAGTTAGCCATTACAGGAAAAGGCGGAGTAGGAAAAACGACGGTATCAAGTCTTCTGGCAAGGTTATTTGCCGCAGAGGGCAATAACGTAATTGCAATAGATGCCAACCCGGACGCCAATCTGGCCGCTGCCATAGGTTTTAGCCCCGAGGAATCGGAAGGCATTACCCCTATCGTTGAGCTCAAAGACCTGATTGAAGAACGCACCGGTGCAGCCCCGGGAAGTATGGGAGGATTCTTTAAAGTCAATCCTAAAGTCGATGATATTCCGGACCGTTTTTCCGTTAAGAAGGACAATATTAAGCTCCTGGTAATGGGCACTGTGAAGAAGGGGGGCAGCGGATGTCTCTGTCCCGAAGGCTCCATGCTTAAAAGCTTGCTTAGCCATCTGGTGCTGGGTAGATCGGACGTAGTAATTATGGATATGGATGCCGGCGTGGAAAATCTGGGCCGCGGCACTGCTAAAGCGGTCGATGCTTTTATCATTGTGGTTGAACCGGGTATTAGAAGTTTCCAGACCGCCAGGGCTATCCGTAAACTGGCCGTTGACTTAGGAGTAAATAAATCCTATATAATCGGTTCGAAAGTACAAAATGAAGATGACAAGAAGTTTATTGCCGATAACTTGCCCGATTTTGAAGTGCTGGGTTTTATGAACTTTAATCCCGAAATAGCCAAAGCAGACAGACTGGGAAAATCAGTATATGATATAGCCCCTAAAGCGGTTGCTGATATCAAAATCATTAAAAATAAGCTGGAAGAAATAGTGAGCAAGAAATAATGTCGAAGAAAACTATCAGAGATATAGAAGTCGATGGAAAACGGGTTTTAGTAAGAGTTGATTTTAATGTCCCGCAGGACATAGAAAGCGGAGCAATTACCGATGACAGCAGGGTCAAAGCGGCTTTGCCCACAGTCAAGTACCTTATCGATCACGGGGCAAGAATAATACTGTGCTCACATCTGGGGCGCCCCGGCGGTAAGGTAGTAGAAGCGTTAAGAATGACCCCTGTAGCCGGGGTACTCTCAAAATATCTCGACACTCCGGTTTTGACTGTACCGGACTGCGTCGGCGCCGGGGTGGAAAGCGCTGTGCAAAATTTAGCTAAAGGCCAGGTCTTATTGCTGGAAAACCTTCGCTTTCACCCCGAGGAGGAGAAAAATTCACCGGATTTTGCCGGATCGCTGGCTAGACTGGCCGACATTTATGTCGACGATGCATTTGGCACGGCTCACAGGTCTCATGCTTCCACAGTAGGAATCGCCGGGTATTTACCGGCTGTATCCGGTTTTTTAATGGAGAAAGAGCTGGAGACTATGGGCAGGCTGCTGGAGAATCCCGAACACCCGTTTGCAGCCATACTGGGCGGGGCTAAAGTAAGCGACAAGATAGCCCTGGTCGAAAATATCCTGACCAGGATTGATAAATTACTTATCGGTGGAGGTATGGCCGCTACTTTTCTTAAAATGAAACAGTACGAAGTAGGCCGTTCACCCGTAGAAGAAGAAACGCTCGAAAAGCTAAATAAAATAGACAAAATGATACAGCAAAACAATATCAAGCTTTCCCTCCCTGTGGATGCAGTGGTCACCGATAATATTGATAAGCAGTCTTCAGCAGAGATCGTGCCCGTATCCGGCATTCAGCCGTCTAAATTTATTGTCGATATAGGTCCCAAGACCGTCGAGCTTTTTGCCCGGGAACTGAAGGAATGCCACACTATCTTCTGGAACGGCCCTGTGGGCGTTTATGAGATACCCCAATTCTCCAAAGGAACCAGGAGTTTAGTAGATGTACTGGCTAAATCGAATGCCACCACCGTCATCGGCGGGGGATCAACAGCAGAAATAGTAAATGAAATGAATCTTACTGATAAAATGACTCATGTATCCACCGGAGGAGGCGCCAGTTTAAAGTTTCTGGAAGGGAAAACGCTTCCCGGTGTAGCCGTACTGCAGGACAAATAAAACCAGGCATTAATTTAATATCGCTCAAGTATAAAATATAATTATTCTGGAGACCTATTATGAGAAAGCCTTTAATCGCCGGTAACTGGAAAATGAACACCGATATCACGGAAGCCGTAAACCTGGTTCAGGCTATGCTGCCGGGACTTGATGGCGTCACAGGAGTGGACAAGGTGGTCTGCCCGCCTTTTATATCTCTGGATGCCGTCAAGAAGTGCCTCGCAGGTACATCCGTTGGGCTCGGAGCCCAGAACATGTATTTCAAAGAAAAAGGTGCCTTTACCGGCGAGGTATCGGTGAAAATGCTGATCGGGTTATGTGACTTCGTTATCCTGGGACATTCGGAGCGCAGACAGTACTTCGCCGAAACCGATGACATGGTCAATAGCAAAATAAAGACGGCTTTCGAAGCAGGGATTACGCCTATCCTTTGCGTAGGCGAGAGTCTTGAAGAAAACGAATCCGGCCGTACCCGTGAAGTCCTGACCAGACAGGTTACCATGGGACTGGCTAATATTGCGGCGAACTCCCAATTAATCATCGCCTATGAGCCCATCTGGGCAATCGGCACCGGAAAAGCAGCCAGCGGTCAACAGGCAAACGAAACCATAGCAATGATCAGGAAGCATCTATCCAGCCTCTGGGAAGGCACAGCCGCAGATGAGATACGTATACTTTACGGCGGCAGCGTTACCGGCGCCAATATTGCCGAATTTATTTCCGAACCGGATATCGACGGAGCACTGGTCGGAGGCGCCAGCTTGAAACCAGACGACTTCTTGAGCATTGTCAAGCAAACGGCCCGGATTAAATCTGCTAAATGAAAAAAGGTCTGATAGCCATTATAGGCCCCACTGCAGTAGGGAAAACCAGACTTGCCCTGGAGATGGCCCGTGATTTCGACGGCGAGATAGTCAATGCAGATAGCCGGCAGGTATACCGGTATATGGACATTGGCACAGCCAAGCCGGCAGCCCCGGACAGGGCATCCATCCCACATCACCTTATCGATATTATTGATCCCGATGAATCCTTCAGCCAGGCGCTGTATCAAAAAATGGCATACCAGGCAATCGATGCTATACATAAACAGGATAAGATGCCTTTTCTGGTCGGCGGCAGCGGTCTTTATATCTGGTCGGTAATCGAAGGCTGGCAGATACCTGAGATCGCCCCTGATTATGACTTCAGGCGGAGCCTGGAAGAATGCGTCCATAAAGAGGGCTGCGATGCTATTTACCGTGAACTCATGAAAATCGATAGTGAGGCGGCAGCCAGGATAATGCCCGGAAATGTCAGGCGAATTATCAGGGCGCTGGAAATATATCGAGCCACCGGATGCCCACCCTCACAATTAAGGCAAAAGAGACCTCCGTCATTTCCCGTACTGATAATGGGATTGACGGCTGACAGGAAAGAACTGTACCGGTTGATTGATTTACGCGTCGACGGAATGATAAAGGACGGCTTGATAGAAGAGACCAGGGACTTGATTTCCAGGGGTTATAAAGCGGATTTGCCGTCTATGTCCGGCATTGGATACCGCCAGATGGTAATGTTTCTGAACGGCGAATTAGACCGTGAAGAAGCAATTATGCAGATGAAATACGCTACCCATAAGTTCGCCCGCCGCCAGTATGCCTGGTTCCATTTAAACGATGATAGGATCAAATGGTTCGATATCGGTGACAATATCAGGCCGGGAATAATTAAATTATTGCAGACTTTCGTTTATAATAACAGCAATGATTAATAAGCATATAGAATTCACCAAACTTCAGGCCGCGGGAAATGATTTTATTTTAATCGATACTCGCAGTATAGAACGGGACTGGTCAAAGCTGGCCCCGGTTATGTGTCACCGCCATTACGGCATAGGCGCCGACGGTCTGGTGCTGCTGGGCGATTCGAGTACCTCTGACTTCAATATGCGTATTATCAACTCGGATGGTTCCGAAGCGGAGATCTGCGGCAATGCCCTGCGCTGTGTCGCTAAATATGTAATCGACAACGGCTATATCGATAAGCTCGACTTCACCATATCAACACTGGCGGGAATAAAAACGATACAGGCCTTTAAATCGGTCGACGGAGTTAATCGCGCCAGGGCGGATATGGGAACACCCAGGTTTGGAGCCGACGAAATACCGGTGCTGCTCGACCGAGCCGGACGGGTAGGGGAACAAGTTGACATAAAGTATATACTGGATTATCCTCTGGAAATCGACGGTGAAATATATCCGCTTTCCTTTGTCAATATGGGTAATCCTCATGCCGTATATTTTTCATCGATTCCGGTAAATGATTTCGACCTCTCTCGTATTGGTCCGAAAATTGAACGTAATATCATATTTCCGGAACGTATCAATTTTGAGATCGCACGTGTATTGAACGACGGGAAAATAGAAGCCAGGGTCTGGGAAAGAGGCGCCGGGGAAACGCTTGCCTGCGGCAGCGGCGCCTGCGCCATCGCAGTGGTCGCACAGCTAAAAGGATATGCCGGTAAAGAAGTAGACATAATGTTGCCCGGAGGAAATTTATCGCTTAGCTGGGACGGGACAGGGCAAATATACCTGGCCGGACCGGTCAAGATGGTCTTTAAGGGCCAATGGCCTGAATAAGTCTAATATAAATATCGTATTGCAGGAGATCATATTATGGAGATGTCGCATCGTTTGGATAAACTTCCACCATATCTCTTTGTAGAGATAAATAAGAAAATAGCCGAGAAGAGGGCCAAGGGCGAGGATATCATAAGCTTCGCCATAGGCGACCCCGATATCCCCACGCCTCAGCATATTATTGATAAAATATGTCAGGAAGCCAAAAATCCGATAAACCATCGATATCCGGAAACCGACGGCCTTCCGGCGTACCGTCAAGCTATCGCCCGGTGGTATCGGAACAGGTTTAACGTAGACCTGGACCCCGATAAAGAAGTATTGCCGCTGATCGGGTCCAAAGAGGGCATCGGTCATGTATCGTTCTGCCTTATCGATCCCGGCGATATCGCATTGATTACCGATCCCGGCTATCCCGTGTATTCGACCAGCACTTTGCTGGCGGGCGGTGAACCTTACTTTGTAAAGCTGAAAGAGGAAAACAATTATATTCCTGACTTGAATTCCATACCTGCGGAT
>CAZEAR010000126.1:0-7344 GCA_964510365.1 uncultured Dehalococcoidales bacterium
GTGCAGAGCTTTTTGCAGACTTGTCTCGGTTTTTAAAACCAGTACATTGTGCGGTAAAACCGTCTTCTGAATTTCCAATAACACCTGCTCAGGTTCTACACCGGCCCTGCAAAGGGGAGTATAAAGGTCTCGATTGAGTAGATTTACCAGCTCCAAATTGATCGGAATACGTATAGTCGACTGGGCATATTTAGCCGCTTTTTCTCCTGCTCTGTAGCCGGTTACTGTTGCATAGGCTATTGAATAGGAGCCCATGACAACGCCGGGTTCACCACCCCGAACACGCCCGCCGGCATATAAACCGGGCACTGCAGTCCGGCATTCAATATCGGATTTTATTCCTTTTACGGTGTTAAGTACGATTGTTATTTCCTGTTTCTCGTCAAACGGCCTTATGCCGGCCTTTTCCAGCTTCTTAATATGCAGTTCCATCCATCCGGCCCGTTTCCTCAAGAACTTCAGGTTCTCGGTTTTGATGGGGCTGTAATCAAGGTATAGAGGCCCTCTGTTAGCCCTTATTTCGAAAGCCATGGCCCTGGCCAAGTAATTGTAGTCGATTACGGCTCCGAGGCTGGGTGAGTATTTATCCATGAACTTTTCCCCTTCGGAATTTACCAGAACTGCACCCATGGGTAATGCCGTGCCCATGGCTTCCCATGAGAAATCGGCAAAACTACAGCGTACATAGGGGAATTCCAGGCCGACTAATTTTGCGCCCGCTCTTAAAGCCATAGCCATTCCATCTCCGGTTAGAAATCCGGTGTTTATGGCAGCGCCGCACTTAAAAGAGCATTCACCTGTAGCAATTACTACGGCAGTTGACCTGAAAATGTAGAACTCTCCATTTCTCGAATCAAAACCTATAGCTCCTGCGGCTTTGCCATCATTTTTAAGTATGTCTGAAATAAAAATCCTGTTGAAAAATTTTACTCCTATTCTTTTTGCTTCTTTCATAACAGCGCGGATTTGAAGCTCTCCTCCGATACCATGCGGATGGGGACGCAGACCTCTAACATGCTCAACGCCCCGGGTAGTAAATCTTCTATATCTGCCATCTGGCTCTGTAATAAATTTAACTCCCCATCTTTCGAAGTCCTTTATCCTGTCAAATGAATCCCGGTATATAGATTCGACCAGATCCTGTTCACAGAGGCCATCCTGAAAGTACATAACGTCTTTTACCCATTCATCGATATCATCTTCCTGAGGAAGGAAAGCCTGGTGCCCGCCTAGGGCGTAATAGCATTGACTGGTATGTCCTACGGGTCCTTTGTCTACCACCGTAACATTATCCACAAGCTCGCCAGCTCTTACAGCGGCGAATAAACCGGCAATACCCCCGCCGATGACGAGGACATCTGTGTCGACAACTTTACCTAAATCTTCAAGCTTTGCCATGTTTGATAGATTCCTGATATGTAGGCATTGATATAATGGGCTTCCGTAGTGGACTTACATCAATGCAATTTTGGGGACATTCCTGTTCACAGTTGTAACAGGTAATGCAATTTTCAAAGTAGCGAATTACCGGCTTCTGCATAGATTCGTCGAATCTCAATACGTCAGTAGGACAGATGTCTATGCATATCAAGCAGTTATTACAATAATATAGGTCAATTCTATTAATCATTGGTAAATACCGTTATACTCAGACTGTTAATTGCAACAGTTTTATGGCGTTGTCTGCGAAGATTTTCTTTTTGTCGGTATCGGAAATGTCCATTTGCTCTATGGCTTCAATGGTGCTCCGCATACCATATTCTCCGAGCTCGGCATCAAAAGGCATATCATGGGCAAAGAGCAAATGGTCTGCGCCAAAAAAGTGATGGGCGCACATAAGCGCCGGCGTATTTCCTTGGATAGCAGTATCGTTATAAAATTTACGGAAATAGTTTATTACTGGCTCGCTGAGACCTTCGGTAAATCCCAGCTTTTGAAGTTCTTCCGTCATATTGTAATGACTTACAATCCGTTGGGCTAAGTAAGGGACCATACCCCCGCAGTGATGGGTAATTATTTTAAGATCTGGATACTTTTGCAGTACACCACCGAATACGAAATGACTCATCGTTGCTGTAGTTTCATAAGGCAGCCCAAATGTGCGGAATATATCGTGCTTTGATTTCCCGATAATGGGGTAATCGGCAAATTCGATGTCCCTTATAGGGTGAAGATAGATGGGTAAATTATAATAGCTCATTCTTTCGTAGAGGGGCATAAATTCCGGCGAGTCCAGCGGTTTACCGTCAACAGGATGGCGGATTAGCAGCCCTTTCATTTTTAGCTGGTTTACGGCCCTGTCCAGTTCCGATATAGCTGCATCCATATATTTAAGTGGCAAAACGGCTGCTGCAGCAACGAATCTATCCGGATACTTGATTATCAGTTCTGCCAGGGAATCATTAATTCTTTGAGCTAATTCAATTGCCTCCTCAGGATTATCTGCTATATCGTGCACGGAAATCCATGCCAGAGTCAGTACTTCAACTCGATCGGGACATTTGTCCATTATTCGGAATCTTTCATCCAGATTATAGAGCGATAAATATACCCCTATTTTTCGCTGAAACTTTTCCACGATAGCATTACTTTTAGTGTTCCAGATAAAGTCTTTTAATTTTGGTGGTACGATGTGAGCATAAGCATCGATCTTCATATTGATCCCTGGCTTCTATAGTAAGGTGATACTAATAAGGTCGCATCAACTTGTTTACGGGTAACAGGTTATTCTTTCGCAGGAGATCGGTTAAACGATATTTGCTGGTATTCCCCTGCCTACCATTACGACCCCCTCCTGTAATTATTTATAAAGGGTAATTAGAAAATCTGGTAAAAAAGCGAACAAAAAGTTCCGTATAGCGGGAACATTGCCGACTATTAATTATATCATTTCTGTCAATAACTTATTCGTATATGTGTGGACGCTGACCGTTTAATACAGGCAAGGATAAAGTCCCTATTTGTATAAGCAAGTCAAACGGTTTTAGAGAGTAAAAAATGGTCAGGAGGAGAGCAGTTAGGTTAATTGTTTTGACAGATTTGAAGAGATATAGTCTGCAGCAGCTTTCATATCGGGCAGTATTTTAATCATATTATTGAAGCGGTAAGAGGGGCAAATAATGGATATGCAAGCTGGACACAGGTAGCTCTTAACTGGTACCGATAATGCCGTGGCATCGTTCAATACTTCGCCGAAAGAAATGGAATATCCTTGTATACGGGCATTTTCAATCTCGGTCCTCAAAGTATCCTTGTCGATCGGTTTTGACCTGGTATTGACATCTATATCGATGTTTTTAAATACTTTATCGAGTTCTATATCAGTTAATTGCCCCAGGAGTACTTTACCTGCAGCGCCCAGATACAATGGAATGGCAAAGCCGTTCCCCACTGTAAATTTAATATTCTGCTTACTGGGGAGTTCTTCCAGAATATAGCTGTTACTGCCCATTGCGATCGAAAGGGTAACAGTTTCTTCGCTGAGGTCCCTGAGTTTTTCCATTTCATCGAGGGAGCAAATAATGATGTTTTGATGAGATATCCTGTAATTTGAAGCCATGCTGACAATAATCTGTCCCAGACAATACCGGCGATTGATCGGGTCCTGAACAACCAGATTTGAAGCTTCCATTGTTTTAAGTAACCGATGAACCGTACTCTTGCTTAGATTGGCATGATGAGCTATATCGCTCAGAGAGTACTTACCGCCCGCGCTCAGGAATTTCAGAATGGTTGCAGCACGGGTAATAGACTGGACCATTTTATCATTGTTCCGCGATGTAGCCATTATGATTCTATTTTATCATTAAAAACTATTTTTAACATAATTAATAAAAATAATTACGCATTTTTTTACATTTCTGCTAATAAATTGGATGTGACCATACACAGTTAAAGTGGGGGAATAAGTTCACTTCGCCCGGATAATGAGCATATTTATGATTCCCATTTGGCAATTTCAATAAGACAGGATTCAGGCGCCATACCGGGAGCATTCTTTGACAGCATTCGAGCCGGACTTAATAAATTCACACATCCACCCCTATCGATACTTCCGGCTTTACCCGGCTCCAGTGGATCGTATTTTCCTGATGAACAATAGCTGTGAACAACGCCGGGGCGGATCCTTTCTGTGACACTGGCTACACCCAGCACATCGCCACGGTCATTGAACAGCCTGATAACATCTCCGTTCTTAATGTTTCTTGCCTTAGCATCATCCGGATGTATCCGAATCGTTTGCCAGAGATAATTGCTCTTGACAATGCGGTGTCCGGGGATCTCGCCGAGCCAGGGAGCGTGCTTGTCATAATGGGTATGATAGGTATATCTGGGGTGTGGCGATATCAACTGAAGTGGATATTTCTTTATCAGTTCTGAGGCAGGACCTTCCCAGCTCGGAATATAATGCGGTAACGGCGGCCTTTCTTTATCGTCAGGAAAATGTGTTTTCAGACTTTGCGACACGAATTCAATTTTCCCAGTATAAGTACCAAGCTCTTTAGCTTTATCAGTCCCTCTTTTGGGATTATAGACATCAGGTGTGTTACATTCTTCACCTTTATAGAACCAGCGAAGGCTGGGCGTGGAATGATAGTTTTCGGGCATGGGAACGACAAAATATCCCTTTCTATTGAATTCTTCCCAGGTAATATGCTTGGGGAGGTCAGATATTTCGAACATCGATTTAACCCAGTCTTCCTCGTTCTTACCTTCGGTAAATTCCTCTATGAATCCCAGTTTATCGGCCAGAAGCGAGAAAATCTGATAATCAGATTTTGATTCGTATAGCGGTTTTATACATTTTTTCTCCAGAACTATGATCCTATAATTACAGCCGCTGCTGCCGTTTGCGGAATATCCGCCGGCGTTACCCCATTCAGCAATATCATTTCGTTCCAGGTTAGTACAGGCTGGCAAAATGATATCCGCTAATCCGGTCTCACTGCCCCACCAGCAGTCCTGATTGACTACAAATTCCAGATTAGGACTCTGGTACATTTTTATCCATTTGTTGGTGTCAGTCATGGTGCCGATATAGGAACTCCCGTAACGATAGTACATTTTGACCTCGGAGTTGCCTTCAAGTGGATAGGTGTATTTTATAAATTGCTGGTCTATAGATCTGCCGCAATTTCCTTCGCCCAGCCAGCCGACCGGCGGATTCAGGATGGCATCGGGGAGTAATAATCGATAGAGTCTCTGCTTTACCGTATTCTTCGGGATTATTTTGGCTACTTTGGGCGATCTTGCTATTCCCCCTTCGGTATCGGCATACCCGGGAAAGAAGAAGTCTGGATTACTGGGCCCCCCCATTATGCTTCCCCAAAGTGAAACTCCAGGTTTGCCCAGACCCTGCATAGCCTGTAAAAGTACCATCAATCTGGCCCATTCGTGTCCGTAAGCTTGGCGCATAGCGCTTCCCCATCCACCGCGAGCACCGCAACTTAAAACGGTCTTTTTGCTGGCCCATTCTCGTGCTAACGCAATAATAATACGAGCAGGTACACCGCTGATTTCTTCGGACCATTTCGGGGTTTTGGGCGTCCCGTCATCTTTCCCCAGGACGTATTCTCTAAATTCTTCAAAACCTATAGTATGGGTGTCGATATATTGCTTGTCGTAGGTGTCTTCATTAATCCATACATGGGCAATGGCCAGAGCCATGGCGGCATCCGTCCCCGGTCGGGGAGCAATCCATTTATCACCTACGGCTCCTGCGGTATAATTGTAAAAAGGGTCAATAAAGATCTGCTTTATTCCGGCATCTCTTATCCATAGTCGCCATTGGGAAGAAGCTTGTCCACAGTATCCGGCCCGTGTTGAATCAGGATCGTTTGACCAGTATACCATTAGCTCCGCATGTTTCAGCGTATCCTCAAGTAAATCATATTGTTCTGGGCAGCCGAGCCTCCAGTAAAATCCATATGTGTGTATGGATCCCCAGTGAAATCCCTCCCAGCTGTCCGGATTGTCAAATATATGGGTGTAACCGAGACAATTAAAAAATCTATTGAAAGTGCTGCTTCTGTACCCGATAACACCCCAGTTGTGATGCGAGGATGTGCCTGCCATTACAGCTTCCGGACCGTATGCGGTCCTTATCCTCTTTATTTCTTGTGCGACAATATCCAGAGCATTGTCCCAGCTTATTCTTTCATAACGGGCTATACCTCTGGTTTCCGGATGTCTATTGCCGCCGGGATTAAAGTCCACTCTTTTTAAAGGATATTTGATCCTGTCTTCCGAATATACCTTAATTCGCTCGGTCAGGCCAAAGGGACTTAGTGCAGCCTTGGGAAGAGGAGCGAATTCTTTTCCTCTAGCTTGGATCTCCCAGGGGTCCAGGTCACCTTTTTCAACGACAAGGGGGCGGATCCTGACGATTTTGCCATTATTGACGTAAACTGTTATGGGTCCTGATACTGTACAATTAGTAAACGTCTGTTCCGGCATAAAATACCAACCTTAAGGAGTTTTATTGGAAAGTAGGAACATTATAATATGTTTTTTAGTCTGGTACAATGTTTCGTAATATGGTACAAGTTATTCCAATATTATACTTTATTTATTATACACCTTATAGTCAATAATTGTGAGAATGGGATCTCAGTCAATTTGATTCATTTGGATTTATTAGCTTGGGAAAATACTTTCGCTGTCTATTGACCATGTATGTTATAATAAAAAATAAACTATCATTCCATCATATGGAACTTCCCCCGAAAGGAGTTTAAATGCCCAGTAATGAAAAGATTATCAGGACTACCTGTCATTTGTGCCATGGAGGCTGTATATTACTGGCGCATGTGGCGGATGGGAAGCTGATTAGGATGGAAGGAGATCCTGATGCCCCCCACAATCGAGGTAGTATTTGCCCGAAGGGTGCGGCCGCACCGCAGATAATATACAGTCCCTATCGTATCAAATATCCCATGAAAAGAGTGGGGGAAAGGGGAGAAGGGAAATGGCAGAGGATATCCTGGGATGAGGCCTTGGATATGGTTACCGAAAAGCTTAAATTCTTTAGAGATACCTATGGAGGGGAAAGCATTGCCTATATATGGGGTACAGGTAGGCAGGTTCACGGTACTCCCTGGTGGAATTTCTTTAGCTTGGTATTAGGTACTCCTAACGGTGCCGGTGTAGGGCATATGTGTTTAACCAAAACCAGGTCATGCTTGACTAATATGGCTTTAGGCAGAATTCATGGACCGACCTCGAGGGCGGAGTTTCGTGATTTTGACAATGCTGCCTGCATAGTTGGATGGGGCGATACCCTGATAGATTCCACCAACGACAGGATGGCATTGGCGGGGAGACGGATAACGGACTCACTGAAAC
>CAZEAR010000127.1:0-7333 GCA_964510365.1 uncultured Dehalococcoidales bacterium
GTTATGAATACTAAAATTATATTAAATCTCATTATGACATCTCTCCACTATGTATATAATCGCTAACTATTAAATATAAATCAAATATTAATCGTCCATCATATTTCCGGCCTATTAATTTATGCAGGTCAGCATAAGGTTACTTCTGCTTGCAGGAAAAAATTTCCACGTTATTTGTTATTTCGCATGACAATCTTGAAAACATACAAGAGTGTATGGTTTACTCTTTACCATTATTACTTTCATCATCAACTTCACCGGTATCGATAAAAGATAATGAAGATACTTTGTCATCCGGTTCAAGTCTATTTAAATGGACTCCCTGCGTATCGCGGCCTTGAATAGGGATAACTCCATCGACAGATATACGGATAACGATTCCTTTCTCCGTAATAATAATCAAGTGCTGGTCCTGGGGCACCAGATTGGCTGCAATGACCTTACCTGTGGCTTCATTCACTTTATGGGAACGTACTCCCTTACCCCCTCTGGCCTGTATCGGATAGTTGGCAACCTTGCTGAGTTTTCCAAAGCCTTTTTCAGTCACCGTCAATAGACGAGCATCTGTATAAACTCTGCCCATTCCCACTACCTGGTCACCCGGGTTTAACCTGATGCCGCGTACTCCGCCACTGGTCCGAGAAGCAACTCGAAGCTCCTGTACCGCGAATTTAATAGCCTGTCCTCCTTGAGTAACCAGGATTATTTTATCGCTATCATTTAACATACACGCTCCGATCAATTCCTCCTCCCCAATAAGCTTCATGGCAATAAGGCCGCTGCTTCTAACCGTTGCAAACTTTTCCAGGCTGCTTTTCTTTACAATACCTCTGGAAGTAACCATTACCATAAAAAGGCCCGTCTTTGCCGCCTTTTTTAGCATTATGGCAGTTACCCGTTCTTTGGGATCGATAGGCAAGACATTCGCTAGAGCGGTACCTCTGGTTACCCGTGTCTGATCTTGTGGAATATCATAGCATCTAACTTGATAGACTTTACCGCGGTTAGTAAACAGCAACAAATTGTCATGGGTATCAGCGACTAACAGCTGGCTGACTATGTCATTTTCTCTTGTTGCCATCCCCATAACGCCCCGGCCATAGCGATTCTGTTTATGATAGGTTGTAGCCGGTATCCTTTTTATGTATCCCTGTTCACTTAACGTAATCACCACATCCTGATGAGCAATCAAGTCCTCTTCCTGAAATTCTTCAACCTCATCCTTTTTAATGAAGCTACGCCGACTGTCGCCGTATTTGGATTTTAGCTCCAAGACATCTTGTTGAATTAAAAAGAGAATCTTCCTGGGATTAGCCAAAAGGTCTTCAAGATAAGCAATATTTTTAAGAACTTCATTATATTCATCAATTATTTTTTGCTGTTCCATGTGAGCCAGGCGACGCAACTGCATGTCCAGAATTGCTTGTGCTTGAATTTGAGACAAATTTAAAGCCTTCATCAAGTTGGATCGGGCAGCGTCAACTGTCTCCGACTTCCTTATAATATTTATTGCTTGTTCCAGGTTATCAAGAGCTATTCTAAAGCCTTCAAGAATATGTGCCCTATCTTTTGCTTTCTGTAAATCAAACTGACTGCGCCTCGATATAATCTCTTTACGAAACTCTATATAACAACTTAAAGCTTGCTTTAGATTTATCACTCGAGGCTGTCGATCCACCAGAGCCAGCATATTAATATGGAAAGCCGATTGCATTGCGGTGTACTTATACAGGTTGTTTATAACTTTCGAAGATTGAGCATCTTTTTTAAGTTCGATGACTATTCGCATTCCATGGCGATCTGATTCATCTCGGATCTCACCAATTCCTTCAAGCTTCCTATCCTTAACCATCTCAGCTATCTTTTCCACCAGAGCAGCTTTATTAGTTTGATAAGGGAGCTCGGTAATGGCCAGGCGATTGCGCCCGCTCTTCGGATTCTCTTCAGTAATCTTTGCCCGGACTATAATCTTGCCCTGTCCGGTGGCATATGCTTCCTGAATACCCTCTTTCCCCCAAATTATGCCCGCCGTAGGAAAATCCGGTCCTTTAACAAATTTCATTAATTCTTCGACTGCGGCATCCGGATTATCAATTAAAAAATTAATGGCATCGCAAACCTCACTCAGGTTATGAGGAGGAATATTTGTGGCCATACCAACGGCAATACCGGAGGAACCGTTCACCAGCAAATTGGGCAACCTGGCAGGCAATACCGACGGTTCTATGAGACTGTCATCAAAATTGGGAACGAAATCAACGGTATCCTTATCGATATCGACCAGCATTTCCTCGGCAATCTTTGCCAATCGCGCTTCGGTATAACGCATTGCCGCCGGCGGATCATTGTCCATACTGCCGAAATTACCCTGGCCATCGATCAGGGTATACCGCATAGAAAAATCCTGCGCCATCCGCACCATGGCATCATAGACCGATGTGTCTCCATGCGGATGATATTTACCAAGTACTTCACCCACAATGCGGGCGCTCTTTTTAAAGGGACCAGAATGACGAAAACCCAGCTCTTCCATCGCATAGAGAATACGGCGATGAACCGGCTTCAGTCCGTCCCGCACATCCGGTAAAGCCCGGGAAACTATGACACTCATGGCATAGTCCAGATACGAGCTTTTCATCTCCTCTTCAATAATTATAGGTTTAATTAATCCAGCTTCCATTTCTTTACTCCTCGTCCATCATTTCTTCCTCGCCCAGTTCATCAACAGCCAGGCCAGTCTCGAATATGGAAAATCCTTCAGGTAGCAGATCGCTCTCTTCCAGATCCGCTTCTTCGGTGTCGCTGACCTCCTCTAATAGTTCTTCTTCATCGCCGCTGTTTCTCAGAACAGCATCTTTTATATGAGTCTGAAAATCCTCAACAACCTTAGCCGGAAAGGAAAGGCGACCGGCCTGACTGGGATCCTGGAAAATTTCTCGAATTATGACTTTAGCTCTATCGTTATCCAGACTAACAATAGCCGCCGCATATTTATTGCCACCCTCTATCAACTTGGCCAGGCGGAAACCATGATTCGGTTCAACCTGTCCAATATAATCCCCCTGCTCGTTTTGCACAATCAGTTGATGACCGCGTACTTTTAAATAAACCTGATCACCAGCTGTTATCTGGGCAATAATATCTGCGGACGCCAATTGCTGCAGATTTACTACTCCCGCCTTACCTACCTCTCCAATAAAGAGATGCGGTGCGGCCTTAGGGCGTTCCTCCTTAGTCCCTAACCTGGAGTTGTGCAGCTTCGATAACCTGCTAAGGTTTTTCATTGCTATGACATTATTAGGTTCCAGCTCCAGAGTTTTATTATAAGCACTTCTAGCCGATTCCACTTCACCCAGCTCCATATAAGCCTTACCTAATCGATTATAAGCATCAATATCAGTGGGCATACTTTCAATTATACTCTGGTTAATAGCCACTGCCTCCTTCCAACGTCCCTGCATTGCCAGAGATATAGCTTCATTGCTCATCTGACGTTTTAGTCTAGCTTTTTCTTCGCCTGATTCATACATCGGAAGCCGTTGATCCTCCGGTTATCAATTATAATAATTTTAATTAAATTGATATTAAAAATTACCAGATATTTTAACCAAAATCTCGTTGTCTTCAAATTGCAATATTAATAAAACTTCAAATAATTTTCAAGAATAGTAAATCATATCTATTAATTTGACAACATTTAGATGCTATGTTAATTTAAGCAAGCCGGTCACTGCAGCATATAAAAGGAGCATTCATGCGAGATAAAGTAGAAGAAATCTTAAAAAGAATACGACCAAATCTTCAGGCAGATGGCGGGGATGTAGAGATTGTAGATGTCAGCGACGATGGAATTGTAAGTGTTAAACTCACCGGTGCTTGCTCGGGTTGCCCCATGTCCACTATGACTTTAAAAAACGGTATAGAGCGCCTGTTAAAGGAAGAACTCCCCGAAATCAAAGAGGTAGTAGCAGTTTAATATCAACTCTCGATTTTTTCCAGCTCAAAAGCCTTATGTAATGCTGTCAAGGCGTCTTTTAATCTGTCCTCATTTATAATGCAGGTTATTCTTATCTCCGATGTCGTAATCATCTGTATGTTTATGCCCCGATCATACAGAGTATGAAACATGGTCGCGGCATACCCTGGAACGTTTTGCATACCGGTGCCGACAATACTGACCTTGGCCAGGGAAGAATCGCTAACACAATCATTGGCCTTTATCTGGTCCGCAACCGGTTTTATCAAGGCCATAGTCTTGTTTAAATCACTCCTGGATACTGTAAAAGATAAATCAGTTATTTTATTTATGCTGGCATTCTGAACTATGGTATCGACACTAATGCTAGCTTTAGCCAGTGGCGCAAAAATAGCCGATGCTATGCCAGGTTGATCGGGTACACCTACAACCGTAACCTTAGCTACATCAAGATCATGCGCAATTCCGCGCACTTTATTTCTCATTTCCATTGAAACACCTCCTTGAATTAAAGTACCGGGTAAATCGTTAAAACTGGAGGCTACCAGTATCGGCATATTATATATCTGTCCCAGTTCTACGGCTCGCGCATGCATTACTTTAGCACCCGAGGTAGCAAGTTCTAACATTTCCTCAAAACCTATTTCCTTGATACGGGAAGCATTCGGCACAAATCTTGGATCTGCCGTGAAGACTCCCTCCACATCAGTATAAATATGGCATACTTTCGCCCGTAAGCTGGCCGCAACAGCTACAGCGGTAGTATCGGAACCGCCCCGGCCCAAAGTAGTAACGTCCATTTGTTCGCTTATACCTTGAAAACCGGCTATTATGACTATATTACCTTTATCTAACTCCTTCATTACTCGCTTCGGCTCTACCCGCAGAATTCTTGCTCTACTGAAATTCTCATCGGTCTGTATACCTGCCTGCTCACCGGTAAGGCTAACAGCTTTATAACCCATACTATGTAAAGCCATGGTAAGCAGAGTACTGGAAACTATCTCACCGGTTGAAAGCAATAGATCAAGTTCTCTATCCGACGGTTGATCGTTGACCTGTCTGGCCAATGCTATTAACTCATCCGTTGTTTTACCCATAGCCGAAACAATAACCACCACCCGGTTACCTTTTTCAGCAGTATCAACAATACGCCTGGCTACGTTCTTTATCTTTTCTGCGTCCGCTACTGAACTACCGCCATATTTTTGAACTATAAGTGCCATATTCCCTCTCTTGATATATTTTAAATTTTATGCAAATTGTTTTCCACCGGGTTAAGTAATTTTTACCAGACTTCCCATAATTTCATGTCCATTTTCAAAATAGACGCCGGTTTTTTTTGCTTCCGCCTCAGTAAATGCCTGCGCTCCGGTAGTTTCGAAACCGGGTCCCCATAACAAAAAGGGAGCAGGATCATCAGTATGTGTACGAAGTTCAATTGGTGTGGGATGGTCAGGCATAATCAGCATACATAAATTACCGGGATTCCAGATACGAAGCCTGCTAATGACACCATGGTCTATTTTTTCTATAGCCTCTATTTTGCCTTTTATCGATCCGGCATGACCGGCTTCATCCGGAGCCTCAATATGAACGGCAACCAGGTCATGCGTATCCAATGCCCTTATGGCACCGTTGGCTTGAGCTGCATAATCATTATCCGGACCATCGGTAACGCCGGCTATATCCAGTATTTCTATTCCCATCATTATAGACAGGCCGCGCAGAAGGTCTACTCCGGTTATCATAGCAGCAGTTAAACCAAAGACATCCTTGAAAGACGGCATATCTGGTATTCTACCGCTTCCCCAGAAAAGCCAGATCATATTGGCCACCATATCACCCCTTGATTCCCTTTGCTTGTTTACCGGATGTTCCGTCAGTACATTCCTCGACCTGAACATAAGTTCTCTGAGCAATTCACTGCCCGGTCCGCCGGGGAGAAATTCAGAAATCGGCTTATTCGGGATATCGTGAGGAGGAGTACAATTTGCATTCAGTGTGTTCTCTCCACCCGTTATCCGGCAAATGTTCCTATAACTGGTGCCGGGGAAAAAACATATATTCTCGTCGCCGAGATTCCGGTTCAATTCTTCAACAAGCTCTTTGGCTTCTTCACTGCTTATATGACCTGCACTGTAACTGGCCATCTTTTCATCGATAACCGTAACCAGATTGCAGCGAAACAGTGCGTCGCCCAGCCGGGTAGATATGCCCAGACTTTTGGCCTCAATGGCGCTCCTGCCACGATAATATAACCTGGGATCGTAACCGAACACCGACATACAAGCACAAGCACTGCTCGGCTCCATTTCGGAAGGTACGGTACGGGCAAGGCCCAGGACACCTTCGCGGCTCATAGCATCCATATGGGGAGTATTGGCGATCTCCAAACAAGTCTTACCTCCATATTCAGGTAAAGGCCTGCCCGATGCGCCGTCTATGATGACAATACAGTATCTCATTGCCATATAGTTTACATTTCTTGCTACAAAAGTGAAAGCCAATTATAATATGGCGGCAACGGGGCGTAGCGCAGCCTGGTAGCGCGCAGCGTTCGGGACGCTGAGGTCGGAGGTTCGAACCCTCTCGCCCCGATAATTAATTCCAAATAAAATCCTGTTAGATACAACCGAAGTATTTTGTACTATTATCAACCTTTTTATGAGAATTGACCTGCATTATCGAGCCAAATTTCCATTTTACAGATATAGCAACCCGCTAGAATTGGTCAGAACAGCCCCAGATGTTAATTTATATGGTTGGCATCCATTAAAGAATTATATGCCTATTGTAGCAAATTAAGTGAAGCCAGAAGCCTATTTCAATAATTAGTCCGTCTTTTTATCTTCCAGGTAAGCGTCTAATGCTTCGGTCACTACGTCTTTAATCTGCTTCCTATCCCAATAAGCAGCCCTTTTTACCTTGTGCAGCAAGTCCTGAGGTACGATAAAAGTAGCCCTGGTCCAGCCTGTTGGCAATCCTCTGGACGATGCAGTAATACTTATACTAGTCGCACGGGGAGGAGCCTTCACGTCTACACTCTCTTTAACGCGTGGTTTCTCCTTTACTGCTGTTTTTGGCTTTGCTGCCTTTGGCATGGAAGGGGATGCAGTTGCTTGCTCTACAACCGGCGTGAAAATTTTATCCAGGCCGCTTTGAGAAAAGGGATCCCTGCCTAGTCTACGCTCCATAATAGCCCTCCATCTGTATTACTCTCTGAGCCAGAGTCATAAAATCCTGAGCACCCAGGCTAAATGGTCGGTATGTAAGTATATCCGTGCATCTCGACGGTGCTTCAGCCAGGCTTATACAATCCCGAACTATGCCGAGAAGTCTACCCGGGAAATGCTC
>CAZEAR010000128.1:0-7324 GCA_964510365.1 uncultured Dehalococcoidales bacterium
CTGCTCCAGTGCTTTAAGATAGTCATACCTTTCCCGGAAGAACCATTTGTCTATTAACCTCTGGGTACGTTCCATGGTTGGATGAAATATTATTGCCAGTACAATAATAATAATTCCGCTTAACAGAGGAGATAACTGATTAATTGGTGTTGCCAGTACTATTGATGCTATTCCCATATAAATACCGAACACAAGTGCACTAATAAGACCATAAGCCAATCCTTTTCGGATTACGACGTCAATATCTAGAAGGTGATATTTTAAAATCGCGACAGTAGTTAAAAGACAGAAAATTACATTGCCAAACATACCGGTAGGGTAAATGGGTACTCCCCATACAGGAAGTACGTCCCCTAGTCCACCGAGAATAAAACAGCTTGCTCCGAATATAATATAGGCTGCTTGATTCTTAACTTCGGTAAACCTGGATGCTCTGTAGGTTTTAGCTGCATTCCAAACCCCGCCGATAGCAAAAATCAATAATATGA
Organism: uncultured Dehalococcoidales bacterium; assembly: GCA_964510365.1. Lineage (GTDB taxonomy): Bacteria > Chloroflexota > Dehalococcoidia > GIF9 > UBA5629 > CAZEAR01. The sequence continues at coordinate 489 of CAZEAR010000128.1, forward strand.
CGATATAAATATCGCTTACAGGACTTAGCTTGGGAGCATAACCATAGGACTTAAGCTGCATGCTGGGAACAACGAGGTCGGTTTCAGCTAATATAATAAAAAATCCCATCAATATATATATTGCAGGCAGTGTCCATTTTCTTGATTTTATTCCACCAAAAAGCAATGTGAAGTGATAGAAAAAAACAGCAGACATGGGGAAGACTGAGAACGATATCCTCTCCCATATAAGGGCATGAGCCAGGTCGGGACTTGCCCTCATACCGAATATTGTGAAACCCCAAAGTGCCATAGTGAATAGAAAGAGCGAGAATACATAATGCATCGAGCTTTTGACCTTTTTTCGCAGTACTAATGCGATCAAAGACATATTGAAAACGCCGGCAAATAAGGGCAAGATGATATAAAAGGCCATTAGCTAGATTTAACCTCCCGGCTAATGCGCATAATATCTTTAACAACCGCATCAGACACTCCCATGTGGGCCGGTTTTAGATGAGAAAGTTCCACAGTCCCGCTTTTACGTTTTTCCTCGATGTAGCTTTGAAAAGTTCCTCTAGGAAGAATGGTCACTTTAAGCGGATCAAGCTCCAGCAGGCTTTCCAGTTCACCGTAGGTATAGTCGATTGATTTAAGCTGTTCATGAACACGGCGTTTCACTTCAGGGGCATTCAGTTGCTCTTTCAATTCGATATACAAATGTAAAAAAACTTTACCATCTTTATGTTCTTTTCTAATTGTCCAGTCCTCATATCTCATTCCGGTATTGTGGATAGCAGTCCATACTTCCTTCTCATCGATTCTGGTGAATCCGGCGACGTCGATAATATCAATAGAACGGGAATCGAAAACCATCTGGGGAATTTTAATTCCTGTTTCATTATTTTGTGTAGATACGATCTTGATAAGATCCCCAATTCTATATCTTAGTAACGGCATTCCGTAAAAATTGGTAATGACCAGTTCATAGCGTTTACCGGCTTCAAGCTCATCGAGAAGAACTGTATAAGGTCGATATTTTGTATCCTCCCTGCTTTTTAACCATTCTTCTTCAGGGATGAATTCTAAAAAATTGAAATATGGATAGAACGTCATGCCATTTTTGGTCCAGTCCTGTATAGCTACATGACCGGCCTCAGTCGATAGATACATCTCAGCGGGATTGTCGGTTCCCCAGTAATACTTAATCAGGTCTTTGTATATTACAGAGTCAATGCCTCCACAGAGGACATTTCTTGCAGGCCACAAGTCTTTGGGAAGTAAAGGTCTTTTCTCAATTTTGGAAAGGATATACCCCCTTACCAATCTGTAGATTATCCTTGGATGAAGCATAGACCATGAGAATTTCAAGCTTCCCGAACCTTCCGCTAATCTCTCACCTATACTCACTAAAATGCTGCTGAGAGACCCGATATAGTCCAGCTTTGCCCTGAGTGATAATCTAAAACCCTCCTGGATTTTTTCCTGAAATCCCATCTTTTCAGCTGCTTCTAGAGGTGGGAAGCTCTGCCAATTCACTCTTTTACTAAGGCTGTAGGCTGCCTGACCCGACAAATACGGCCTGGGAGGAAGGTTTAAAAGTATCTTGGTACCATCCCCGAAAGTAACATCTCCTTTTCTTCGAGCGCCAGCAATAATTAACAGCGCAACCACTCCATCGACTAGTACCCTATCTGAATCCTCGGTATATGGGATCCATTTAGGAGAACCGGATCTGCCCGAGGTACGAACCCAGTAACACGGCTTTACTGCAAGCATATCTTCCTTTTTTTCGTTAAAGTAGGGAGCGTAATCTTCATAGGTTGTGAAGGGAACCAATTGGCGGAACTCTTTAATACTGGTTGGTTTTTTTTCGCCTATAATTTTCTTATGCAAAGGGGAATTATTAATTAGCTCAATTTGTTCTAAAAGGAGTTGTCTCTGTATTTCCATAAACTCGCTTACGGTTAGGTCAAAGAAACCGCAATATTTCTGCCAGATTTTTTCTTTATCGTCTAACTGAAAAAGATAGTCACTTTGACTCATTACTTATTCTCCTTCCATTGAGATATTTGGATTTTATCAAGGTAAAGAACCCGGTTTCATTTCTTCATAACCATATTCAGGACTTCTATGATATCTTTTATCCGGAGCGGTTTCCTGACCAGAAGTAAAGGACACAATGAAACAGCCTTCAAAGCAATAGGGTCATCACCATAACCAGTAATTATAACTATTACTGCTTTTTCATCCTTCTCCTTTATGGCCTGCAAAACTTCTACACCGTCTAATCCGGGCAAGACCAGATCCAGTAAAACGAGATTAAAACTTTGCTTCTCAACCTGTTTCAATGCCTCCTCCCCCGTTCCAACCGTGACTACTCTATATCCCTGTTCTGCAATTATCTCCCTCAAAATTTCTTGAATTTTTACGTCATCATCTACCACCAGCACAGATCCCTCATTAATAGTTGACTGAGAGATCAACCAGTCATCCAGTATCTCTTTGTTGAACCTCCAATTCCCGCCAACTTTAAATGCAGGTATCTTGCTTTTCTGCGCTAACTTATATACAGTCATGTAATTTAGCTTAAGATATTCTGCTGCTTCTTTAATTGTCATTAAACTATCCATAATAAAAGTCTCTCTCAAAGTTTATTATATTTTTTTTTGCAATTTTATATTATTTTAATACTTACGTGCGCCAATTCTAACGAATGACATTTGTTATGTCAATACATATTGTCTATTAAAAGAGGGATAATAAAGTATCAGGAGTGTGTAAACGAATATTTTATCAGATACAATAAACACAAGGCATGAATAAAGAATAAGGTTGCTTAAGGATTGTACATTAGTGGGCAGATTACAATATTTGTACGCTTAATAAAGATATAGCAGCAATACAATAGAGGTATATTATTAACAAGCTACAATCGGATTTAATTTAAATATCCGGTTGATTATAGTTAAATATTGTCTTTATGCGATAGTCAGCAGTTCAATAGTAATCTATAAGTTATTACAGGGTTAACTCACTTCACCCGGAAGTGCATTGCGTAAAGTTTTGTTACCGCATTTTGGGCAAGGGGCCTTCTTGACCAGTACACCTTTAGGGATATTTACTTTACCTCTAAAATCGCAATTATCACAAACTGCGTCCATTTCATATTTTTTCTCGGTCATCCCTGTATCTCCTTATCAACTTTATAGACCTTTATCAATTATATAACAAGCTAGATCTGCCAGGCGATTACTGTAACCCCACTCATTGTCGTACCAGGAAAGTACTTTCACCATATTCCCTTCAATCACCATGGTGCTCAAAGCATCGACTATGGAACTGGCTTGATTGCCCTTGAAATCGGTGCTCACCAGAGGCATGTCACAATACTCCATTATGCCCTTAAGTTTACCCATAGCAGAAGATTCCAAAGCTTGATTGACTTGCTCGACCGTTACATCTTTATTTAAAACCGCCACGAAGTCACACAGTGATACTGTTGCCACCGGCACTCTAAAGGCGAGGCCGTGTAATTTGCCCGCAAGCTCAGGTATAACATTTGTTACAGCTTTGGCAGCTCCTGTAGTTGTGGGGACAATATTTTCAGCCGCAGCCCGTGCCCGGCGGAGGTCCTTATGGAACATGTCCTGAAGTCTCTGGTCATTGGTATAAGCATGGATCGTAGACATTAAGCCTTTGGCTATACCAAAATTATCATGCAATACTTTTACCACCGGCGCAATACAATTAGTAGTGCAGGATGCATTCGATATAATACGATGCTTTGCCGGATCATACTTATCCTCATTTACACCTAATACTATGGTAATATCTTCGTTCTTGGCAGGAGCCGAGATTATCACTTTTTTAGCTCCGCCTTCAAAGTGAGCCGATGCCTTGGTGCCATCGGTGAAAAGGCCGGTAGACTCAATCACAATTTCCGCTCCATAGTCTTTCCAGGGTATCTTCGACGGGTCACGCTCAGCAATGACCTTTGTCTTCTCGCCATCGACAATAATGGCATCTTCTTTTGCTTCAACCGATGCAGGGAAAATGCCGTAAGTGCTATCGTATTTTAAAAGATGAGCATTGGTCTTAGCATCCGTAAGATCATTGATAACCGCGATATCAAGTCTGTCTTTAAAATTCTGAGTGATTACACTGAAGGTAAGCCTGCCAATACGTCCGAAGCCGTTGATTCCTATTTTTATTGCCATTTCAATTCCTTCCTTTTTATGTTATTTATATTTACCAGACACGGCTTTTAATTTTTACTGTAACTTGCCGTTACTTTGGTCCCAATACCTCCTCTTATATTCCACTGAGCAATAATATCCATCTTCCTGGGTCGAACGGCATCGACCAGATCATCCAATATTAGATTTGTAGCCTCCTCGAAGTAGATCTCTACCATGCGGTAACTGGTTAGATAGAATTTCAGAGACTTCAGTTCTATGATCATCTGGTCAGGAATATATTTGATAGTAATAGTAGCGTAATCAGGTTGTCCCGGATTAAGTGGGCAAAGGGTAGTAAATTCTGATGAGGTGATTTCCTCTTCGTAATCTCTGTTTGTTTTGGGATTGGGTATAGCTATCAGCAGCTCTTTCTGAGGACGGGACTTGTATTCAAGCTTCAAATTCTTTACTTTTTCAATTGGATTGTCCATCTCTATGCCACAGCCCAATAATAATTTAGACCGTCTCTGACTTCAGTTTCTACTTTGTTTTGTTTCCTCATATATTCAAGGTGAGCCAGTGTCTCTGTTATAGCCATCCGCTGATTTAATACATTCAGGTACTGAAAGGCTGCACCTTCGCCATCACCCCTCCACGGTATTTCAGACGCAATTTGAAAAGCTGTTTTCATATCTTCTTGTATCGTATTCAGAATCATAGACCCCCGCTGTTCATGGTGCTTGAACAGGTTATTGATCGATTGTTTAAGCCCGCTGAATGCTGGGCCATGCCCCGGAAAAACGAGATTGACATCCAGCTTCATTAAGTCCTTTAACGAACTGAGGTAATCGCCTAGCGGATCGGGACCGGATTGGGGATGAAAACCTACATATGGAGAAATTTCCGGTAAAATATGATCGCCGACAAAAAGTAATTTACGGTTGGATTCATAGAGACAAATATGACCGGAAGAATGCCCCGGGGTTGATATAACTTTGAATTCAAAGGGGCTCATATTTACTTTTTTCCCCGCTTTAAGCTTAATGTCGGGTGAAGCAGGTATAACCAATTCGCGCGCCGGAAGGGACGCTTCACTGTAAGGTACTACTTTATCCTGCGGTACTCCGTTAGCATGGTAAAAGTCGCGTAACTGTTTTAATAAACTTTCTATGTTTATATAACGGGAGTTAATTATACGTGCCTCGGTTTCGCTCAGCGCCATCTTGGCGCCGGAAATCTGTTTAATCTTCCCCGCCAGGCCATAGTGGTCCGAATGTAAATGCGTTACCACGATTTCACTTATATCTTTGACGCTAAAACCATAATTCTTAAGTTCACCTATCAAAGTGGAGTATGTCTCCTGAGTATTCCAGCCGGTGTCAATGAGCAAATTGCCCTCGTTACCCTCAATAAGATATACATTTACATGTGAAACCGAGCTGTTTTGTTGTATAGACTGCTGTATCACTTTAAGAAGATCGTCTTTATTCGCCTTCATAGAATGATTATCGTCAGGTGACTTTACCGCACCGGCCAGCGGAAGCCTAATCTGATAAATACCTTTAACTATTTCCATAGGTTTATACTCCCAGGCTATGAAATGCCCCTTTACCAGCATATCGGGCATGGTCCCCGAGTTCATCCTCAATTATAAGCAGGCGGTTATATTTCACAACTCTCTCGCTACGACAAGGTGCACCTGTTTTTATTAAGCCAGCATCCATTGCCACAGCCAGATCAGCAATAAACGAGTCCTCAGTTTCGCCGGAGCGGTGACTTATCACTGTTGTCCAACCTGCCTGTTGTGCCATTTTTATAGCAGCCAGCGTCTCGCTCAGGGTACCGATTTGATTTGGTTTTATCAATATCGAGTTTGATGCTTTCTGTGAAATGCCTTTTTCGAGTCGATTTACATTAGTTGTGTACAGATCGTCGCCAACTAATTGTACCCTATCACCGAGTTTAGATGTCATCAGCACCCATGAAGGCCAATCATCCTCATCCAAACCGTCCTCAATGCTGATAAGAGGATAACTGGACGCCCACTTCGTGTAATAATCGATCATTTGCTCTCCGGTAAATCTTAAACCTTCCCTGGCAAGAACATATTCATTATTTTTATAGAAGCTGCTCGCAGCCGGGTCCAGGGCAATGAGACAATCCTCACCTGCTTTGTAGCCGGCAGAGTCAATAGCTTTAATAATCAGCTCGACAGCCTCTGCATTAGTGGCGACCGAAGGAGCGAAGCCGCCTTCATCTCCTACATTTGTATTTAATTTGCGGTCCTTAATCGTCTTCTTAAGCGCATGATAGACTTCAGTCCCCATCCTGAGCGCCTCTCTAAAACTGGGAGCTCCTGCGGGTACTACCATAAACTCCTGAAAATCGGTAGAATCGGCAGCATGTTTTCCCCCGTTTAGAATATTCATCATGGGCACCGGTAAGATATATTCGGCAGATTTATTTATATATTTGTACAAAGGCATATTCGCATAATTGGCCGCAGCTCTGTATACAGCCAGGGATACACCGAGGATAGCATTGGCGCCTAATTTCGCTTTATTGGGTGTGCCGTCAATTTCCAGCAGCTTTTTATCTACCGCTTCCGGATCTGCCGTAGAGACACCGCTAAGCGCGGGAGCGATAATATCGTTTACATTATTGACAGCCTTAAGT
>CAZEAR010000129.1:0-7086 GCA_964510365.1 uncultured Dehalococcoidales bacterium
GGATGCAATACTGCACTGTCTCAGATTGCTGCCGAAGAGTTCGCTACATCGGTAGAAAAAATAAGAGTAATTTCCGCAGATACTGCCAATACGCCTCCTGATGAAGGATCGATATCGAATCGAGTTACCTGGCATACCGGTAATGCGCTGAGATTAGCCTGCCAGGATCTCAAACAAAGATTGTATGAACTGGCATCTGTGATTCTAAAAGTGCCGCCTGTTAACCTGGTTATTGAGGACGGTCTTATCCATAAGAAAGGAACAACGAGTGTAGGTATTAAAGTTATTGACCTTTATGCCTATCCGTTAATGTATCAACCTCAAGACGGTGAATTAATTGGTAGGGGCGTATATGTGACGCCGATAATACCGCCGGACCAGGAGACCGGCCTGTCGAAAAGACTTACATCTTATTACTCATGGGGGGCCTGCACCGTCGAAGTTGCCGTTAATATAGAAACCGGACAGGTTAAAGTATTGAGAGTAGCTCAGTCATTTGATATGGGCCGGCCGATAAATCCCAGAATATGTGAGGGGCAAACTGAAGGAGGCATAGGTATGGGAATTGGAAGCGGCCTTCTTGAGAAAATGATACTTGAAGATGGTATTGTTTTAAATCCCAACTTTATAGATTATCGCATTCCCTCCATTATGGAGGTGCCGACCGATAACGTAATAGCAATGTTCCCTAAAACTGTTCCTCATCCTGAAGGACCATTCGGGGCAAAGGGATTTGCCGAAGGCGGATTGATACCAACGCCTCCAGCTATAGCCAATGCCGTTTTCGATGCCGTCGGCATAAGGATAAAAGAATTACCTGTTACCAGAGAGAATGTACTGGAAGCCATAAAAAAGGGCAGTAAAAATAATTAATGTTAATGATAGAAAGTACAGTAAATATAAAGGAGGAATTTTATAAATGGCAAATTGGGAATTGAAAGGAAAAGTCGGTTTACTCATCATGGATATGCAGTACGACATCGTCGGAAGGGGTGGTAAAGGTGAACCTGTAGGTTTCCCCAAGGCTTGTGAAGAAGCGGGAGTTATTCCCAAAATACAATCTCTTCTAAAGACTTTTCGGGAAAAGAAGCTCCCCGTCGTACATGTAGTAGCTGAGTATAATCCGCTGATAAAAATGCCGGTTTATGGGAATTTCTACGAATACATGAGAGCGGAAAAACCCTGCGCTACCGGCTCCAAAGGAATAGAGATTGTGCCTGAGTTATCACCTGTTTGGGGTGAGCCAGTGATACGTAAATGGTGCATCGGGAGTTTTTCCAACTCCAATCTGGATAACGTGTTAAAGCATTATGGAATTGAGACTCTGGTCATGGTTGGTGTTACTACCAATCTGGTAATACATATAACTGCCGTACAGGCAACGGATCTTGGATACTCCGTGATAGTACCGCAGGATGCGGTCACTACCAGTGAGAAAGATGCCAATGAATATACATTAACCAAGGTTCTTCCCCTTATAGCGATGGTCACTACCACAGGAGAAGTATTGTCAAAGATATAGATTAGAATAAGTACAGACTGGCCTAACGTGGTCAACCATTGTACTCAAGAGCTATCAGACTAGAGGAGTAATCGTTATATGAAAATAGATATCTTCGTCCACATCGCGCCGCAAAAATTCCTTGATAAATTGGTTGAAAAAACAGGCAAGCTGGCTATAATACCGCCTACTTTAAACAATCTTGAGCACAGGTTTAAATATATGGATAGGTTCGAAGACCTGGTGCATATAATAAGCCTGCCTCCATTTGATTTTGTATCACTGGATAATAAGTTAAATACTGAAGACAATGTAGAACTGTGTAAAATTGCCAACGATGAGATGGCGGAGTTGCTGGTAAAACATCCTGATAGATTTGTAGGCGCCTGTGCTTCCATCCCTATGACCGATGTTGATGCGGCTTTAAAGGAAATAGATAGAGCAGTCCTTGATCTTGGCATGTGCGGGATACATATTTTTACGGATGTAAAAGGCAAACCTTTAGATTCCCCTGAATTTGGCCCTATCTTCGAAAAAATGAACAAATATAATTTGCCAATTTTGCTTCATCCTACATGGAGTATTTCTTTTCCCGAATATCCGGGAGAGGAAGCAGCTAAATACGAATCCGTGGTTACAATTACTTTCCCATATCAGACGATGTTAACCTTGAACCGCCTGGTATTCAGCGGCGTAATGGAAGATAACCCTGATTTGAAGATTATTACGCATCATTGCGGTGGTATGCTCCCGTTTATTGCCAGCAGGATAGCCTTTACCCATGCTAGTTCCAGAGGTCTTAGTCGATTTGCTAATATTAATCGAAGATATTTGCCTCAAACTGCGTTGGAGTATTTCCATAGATTCTATGCCGATACCATTACTGCCGGCGGTATATCTGCATTAAGATGCGGTTATGACTTTTTCGGGGTCGACCATCTATTGTTTGGCACCGACGCCCCTATGGATAACCAGCACGGTATCAGGCAAACCGATGTCAGTATCAGGACGGTGGAAAAATTGGATATCAGTGAGGAAGATAAAAAGAAGATTTTCTATATAAATGCCATTAAGCTCTTTCGTCTCCCCTTGTCAATTGTAGAATAAGCGTTTGCATAGAAATACGTACCTTTTACATTCCATATAATGAGCTGGTATTTGGGGGGATATTTCAACGTTCTAATTAGCTTTATAGACCTTGCAGCCTATACCTCTTAAATTAGGCGAACCTGTTTCCTGGCTGAATGGCGGTTTGTTGCTGGTTAAAACATTCAGGTTGGACTCCGACCAACCGAATAAGTCAGATACCCCCTTCTCGGGAAACCACCAGCCGTAATCTGCAATTACTACTCTCTTATCAATATTGTTATTCAAAGCTGCTTTCTGTTTAATTTTCCCCTGTCTGGTCTCGATATATAACCAGTCTCCCTCTCTTACTCCCAGCTTATCGGCTACTTCTTTGTGAATGGTAACAGTCGGCTCGCGATGTGCATTCCTAAGGCTTTTCACTTGCTTGCCTCCCGAATGGCGATATTGTTCCGCTTTTAAGCTGGTTAGCACGAAGGGATAGTCTTTCGATATTTCGGGACTGTCATAGGGTGATCCAGGGATTTCTCTGAAAACAGGGAGAGGATCATACCCCCATTCTTCAAGTTGTTTTGAATAAAGTTCTACTTTACCCGAAGGCGTCTGGAACCCGTTTTGTTCATATGACCTGTAACTTTTTCTACCTTCAACCACTGCCACCTTTTTGAACTCCTCGAAAGTTAAGCCTGCCGGCTTAAGGAATTGATCCAGGGCCTGGTCTTCATTATCCCAGAAATATTCTCTCAGGCCTGTTTTTTTGGCTAATTCATTAATAATTCTATTATCTGATCGGCATTCGTCTATTTCCGTAATTTTCTGTTGTACTTGATGAGCAGCATAATAAGGAGGGGAGAAAATGCTGTTGAACTCAAGATATGTAGCTGCCGGCAATACTATATCGGCAAGAGCGGCCGTAGGAGTCATAAAGAGTTCGGCAACAGCCAGGAAATCCAGTTTCTTTAGAGCATCATATGCCTCTCCAGAATTAGCCCAGCTCAATAAAGGATTGCAGCCCTGCATATATACCGCATGAATAGGATAGGGCTTTCCTGTCTGTATTGTTTTGACTAAACTCTGCGGAACACCTTCACGAATAATAGGCAACGTTTTACACTCAGCCTCAACTCTTGTATTCCAGACATCAGGCTCTATTAAATTTTCCAGCCTCGAGTCCTGCCATTTTTCCAGCGGTGGTATTGCCCACTGAAGCTCCCCCCCAGGTATTCCCAGATTGCCGGTTATGGCTCTGAGGGTAGCAACAGCACGGGCTGCCTGGAAACTGTTCCGATTCGTATCCAGACCGTTTCCCCATTGTATGCAGGCCGGTTTATTGGCAGCATAATATCTGGCGACTTCTTTTATACTTTCAGCCGGTACCCAGGTTATTTCCTCTACTTTTTCCGGTGTATATTCTTGAACATGCTGTTTAAGCTTATCGAAACCCACTGTCCATTTTTCGACAAACTCTTTATCATATAAACTTTCATTAATTATTACGTTTAACATACCCAGAGCAAGAGCCCCATCAGTACATGGCCTCGGGCGTAGCCAGATATCCGCTCGCTGGGCAAATTCCGTTTCTATCGGGTCGATGACGACAAGTTTGGTCCCTTTATCCAGAGATTTGAGCGTCTGTTTGTATTCGCCGAATCTGGATTCCCGTGCATTCGCTCCCCATATAATAAGGCAAGCCGGGGGATATTCATAATCAGGGAAAGCGCCGTACCCATAAGTAGTTAGAGAAGCCATTATACGGGGAACAAAACAGGTATATCCCGCCCAGAAGTGATTAGGTGAGCCGAACGCATTTGCAAACCGGATTATAAAAACGTCACGTATACCTTTATTGGAACCAGAAACAAAAGCTACCGATTTGGCACCGTATTTCTCTTTAGTTTTGTTTAAATTATTGGCAACAATATCAAGGGCTTCATCCCATGAGATTTGTTCCCATTTCCCCTCGCCTCGATTTCCGACTCTTTTCAAAGGGTGTCGTATCCTGTCGTCGTTATACAGATACTCTAGAGAAGCCAGCCCTTTGGCGCATAAATTACCTCTGCTTATAGGACTTTCGGGATCTCCTGCCACTCTTGTTACAAGGTCCCCTTTTACATGGACCAATACGCCGCAACCGCTGGAACATAAATCACAACTGCTTTTTATGATCTTCTCATTATTATCCGTCATTTTTCTCCCTTTCTTATTTATTTTCTCTATGATAATCCGGGTAAATAATTGCAGTAACTTTATAAAGAGTTAGTTGCAGTGTAAGTATAACATATGTATCGGATAGTGAAAATTGTCCACACTGATAATACTTTGACTAAAATAATATTTTTACTGGAAGTGGTAGATATTAATTCACGTTCTATATCACAAAGAAAAAGATGCAGGTAAATCAAACACTGCATCTTTATTTACTTGTAACAAAATGATATCTCTTTTCGTTATTAATGCTGTTAGTTGACGCTTATCGGTTCCTTTTCCCTCTTCTTCCAGGCATTAGCCTGTCCGAGTAAGCTGGAGGCCCCTTCGACCATGGACTGTCCGGCCTGTTTAGAACCCAGCATATCTGCCAGTTCGTTAATGCGGTTATGTCCTTCAACCGATTCAGCCCTGGTCACCGAACGCCCCGATATATTCTCCTTTATCAGTTTTATATGCAAGTCGCCGAAACATGCTATTTGAGGCAGATGAGTAATACAAAGGACCTGGTGTTGCTCCGACAGAGTAGCAAGTTTCCTGCCCATGGTATCACCGCTTCTGCCTCCTACACCACCGTCTATCTCATCGAAGACAAGGGTCGGAATAGGATCTACACGATTGAGGGCGCTCTTTATAGCCAGCATTATTCGGCATGTTTCACCACCTGAAGCAATGGCACTGAGAGGTCTCATGGGCTCCCCAGGATTAGTAGCAATGAAAAATTCTACTCGATCGATACCATTACGGCCAAAGGAATAGCGTTTTTTCCCTGTAGTCGGCAGGCCGTTTTTGTCCTCTTCACGATGAAGCCTGATGTCAAACTTGGCCCATGGCAATCCCAGATCGGATAGTTCTTCATTTACCAGTCCTGACAGCGATTTAGCGGATTGTCTTCGCGATAACGATAATTCCTCTGCCAGCCTGCCCGTTTCGATTTCAAGGCGCTCCTTTTCTTTTTCTAAAAATATATTATGCTCCTCATCGCTCTGAAGGTTTTCCAGTTCTGCTTTGGCTTTAGCATGATAAGAGAGGACATTCTCGATTGTGCCGCCATATTTTCGTTTTAGAGACGAGATCAGATTTATCCTCTGTTCGATTTCTTCCAGTTGATTTGTATCCGATTCAACTGAATCCCCGTAATTACGAAGCTCACGTGCCATATCTTCAAGATTGGTCATTGTTCCTTCCAGTTGTTCTCTGAAAAGGGAAATGGTCGATATATTACCATTAAGCCCTTTTAATGCTACAAGAGCTTCGTGAATCAATGTTGTTGCCGATCTTTCCTCACCGTACAGATTATCATATGCCTTTAAACAATTTTCTTTTAACGACTCAGAGCATAAAATAAGGTCGCGTTTATCATTCAAAGCCTGGTCTTCTCCGGATTGCAGGTTTGAGCGATCTATTTCCTCCACCTGATACTCAAGTAATTCTCTGCGTTCCTCACCTCTGCCGCCATTCAGGGAATCTAATTCACGAATATGCTGCCGCAGCCTGTCTACATTTTGTGATACCACATCTCTCTGATCTATCAGATTACCATGTGCATCCAGAAGATCTAACTGGCGGTGAGTATCAAGTAATGAAATGTAATCAGTCTGTCCGTGAAGGTCTACCAGGTTTTCTCCTACGTGACGTAATATGGAAGCGGGCACGGCTCTGCTATTAATTCTGGCAATACTGCGCCCCTGTTGCTGGATGTCTCTGGAGATAACCAGTATTCCGTCGCCTTCCGGTTCGACATCGGTCTCCTTTAAAATCTGGTCCAACCTTTCAGAAATAGTTTCCGGCATCCAGAAAACACCCTCAACCCTGGCTGTCGACGTTTTACTGCGGATTATATTCGACGAAGCTCGTGAACCCAAAAGGATAGCGAGCGCATCGATTATCAGTGATTTTCCTGCACCTTCATCGCCGCTGATGACGTTCATACCCGGATCAAACTTCAGATGCATATCTTTTATAACAGCAAAGTTTTGAATACGTAATTCGCATAACATAAGGGCTAACCTCCCGTATAATAAAACATATGTACTAGTAATTATATAGAACACACGTACTAATTGTCAATACCCCGGCCTGTTATTTTTAATAAAAAATCATTATATTCAGAGCCACTTTTGTAAATTATCAATCGACTAAATATAATATTGGAGTTTAGGATTTATCTGGAGAGGTTTTATTATTATGAATTTTGAATTCACCGAAGAACAAAAAATGCTGAGGGATGCTATACGAAGCTTTGCTAAAAAGGAAATTGCTCCTCTTGTTGACGAGTCCGAAAAAACAAGGAC
>CAZEAR010000130.1:0-7059 GCA_964510365.1 uncultured Dehalococcoidales bacterium
GGCTAAAGCAGCAGCTTTATACATTTCATAGTTAATCAAATTTGCTCTGGCGTCCAATGCTCCCCGTAAAACCCCCGGGTAGCCGAGTAGATTATTAACAGACCTTCCATCGGCAGCCAAGCTAGCACCATGTGCCCGAGCAAGCTCCGGGGTGATTTCCGGATATGGATTCGACAACGCTAATATTATCTGGTTTTTCCTTACCATATGAGGTGCAATAAGTCCCCTTACTCCGGTGGTAGCGACGACGATGTCAGATTTCTGCATTATCTCATCCAGATTTGACGCAATTCCTCCACGCTCTACATGTCGCCTGACGCTGGCCTCAGTTCTCGCTGTTCCCAGTGCAGGTTTATCCGTATATTGAAGTATGAATTTCCCGATTGCGATACCGGCGGCACCCAGACCGATCAATCCGATATTTACTTCTTGAATCTTTAATTTTCTAAGCTTACAGGCATTTATCAAAGCAGCCAGCGTAACCACAGCTGTACCCTGCTGATCATCATGCATTACGGGAATATTCAATTCCTTTTCCAGCCTTTCATGAATAGGGAAGCATCGCGGTGAAGCTATGTCTTCAAGCTGAATGCCTCCGAAAGAAGGAGAAATATGTTTCACAGTTTCCACAATTTCATCTATATCGGTTGTGTCCACAAGGATAGGAATCCCGCTAATACCCACAAGTTGCTGTAGAAGAGCTGCCTTTCCCTCCATAACCGGCATTCCTGCCACCGGCCCGATATCACCCAAACCGAGAATAGCGGTGCCATCGGTGACAATAGCTACTGAATAGGGAATGCAGGTATAAGCATTTTTCCAACTCGGTTCATCTGCTATTAAATTGCATACCTCAGCTACCCCAGGAGTATAAACTTTCCTGATGATGTCTAAAGAGGTAATAGCGACAGTGTTCATCATTTTTATCTTCCCGTTTCTATGTATGTCCAGCACATCGTCCCTGACTTCAAGCAGTGTAACTCCTCTAATTCTCGATACCGTATTAATCAGCTTTTCCAGCTGCTCCCTGGATTCAAGACAGACCTCGATATCCCGGACGGTATAATGATCTCCCAGATGGACAGTCGCTATGTTTCCGATATCAGCGCCGACTTTGCCTATGGCCATAGTCAACTTGCCCAGAATACCGGGGATACTGGTATTCCTGAATCTTAAAGTTCTGGCAATCCGAAAATCTAAATTCTCCATTTCAAACCTCTGTTTTCACTCGAATTATCATTCTTTCCATACAAACCATGTCTTTAAATTTCTGTTAACCGATCGTATAAAATCTCTCTTCTTTATTTTAACGGTAAATCATAAATACGCCATGTCTTATAATAATTCAATCCGAAAACTTTGATAACTTTTATTATTGCCGCATTGTCCTCCAGAATTAATGATGCATCACTTTCATAGTAATGGCCCTGCAAAAAATGGTCGACGATCTCATTGGCAAGAAGCGCTGGAAGTCCTATTTTTCGATACTCGGGCTTGATTCCGAAAAACATGCCCCTTGTCCGCGGTATTTTTCGACGCATCAATAACAGCCTTATCACTCTTACAAGATCAGAATCGCCGTACCAGCGCCATCTGGGACGTAGAGCATAATTCG
This sequence comes from uncultured Dehalococcoidales bacterium, assembly GCA_964510365.1. GTDB lineage: Bacteria > Chloroflexota > Dehalococcoidia > GIF9 > UBA5629 > CAZEAR01. The sequence continues at coordinate 1,616 of CAZEAR010000130.1, forward strand.
GGTCGGGTATGATACCCATAACCGCAGCCGGTTGCCCGTCTATAAAGGCAAATCGGCATAGTTCCGGATCGATAATTAAACTTAAAGAATCGGCAATGGCATCTCCTTCCTCGTCTGAAATAGGAAGAAATCCCCAGTTCTGAGCCCATGCCTCATTATATATTTTTAGTATCAAGCGGACTTCTTCTCTAATGTTTTTTAAAACCAGCGCCCGGGTATCGATATTAATACGTTTATCAACTTTCCCGGCCAATTTCCGTAATAGCGATGTATTGCTGTTATCCCTGTTGCCAGTATAAGCGAGATAATCCTTGGCTTTCCGAAAACCGTATCGCTCCAGAAACTCAGCGTAATAAGGGGGATTATGAGTCAATTCTGATGTAGGAGGATATTGGAATCCATCGATTAAGATACCTTGCCGTTCATGAGTAGAGTTTGAATAATTGCCCGGGCCGCGTAACACCGCCATACCACGAGCTTCCACCCATTTCCTGGCACGATCCAGTAGCGCTTTTGCGACTTCATAGTCTTTAATCACCTCAAAAAAACCGAAGAATCCCAGAGAGGTATTATGATATTTATTATATTGTCTATTTATTGCCGCCGAGATACTCCCTACCGGCTTTTTGCCCTTCCATGCCATGTAATGCGTAACCTCAGCATGTCGATGATAGGGATGCTTCGGTGTCAGGAGACCTTTAAGACCGAGAATACGGTTGCCCAGTAAATCACCATTCAATGGCGGCGTCCAGCAGGGATCGCCACTGTACAGCTGCCAGTGAAATTTTACGATGTCCTTTAGCCTTGTATCTCCCAATGGTATTTCTTTAACAGTCAATCCTTGTTCATCCATAATAACTCCTGTACATTATATGAATCCCAGGCTCAGAAAAACCGCAGTGATTCGATATTATACTAAATCTGTTACCATGTTTTCTTAACAGCTTATAAATTATGTTCAATTATATGTTTTTTTTGTAAGCTACTTATAAATATTTCTTTCATAAGCATATAATATATGTGACATAATTCGGTTTCAGTTAGACTATACACAAACTTATCGAAAGCAAACATTTGTAAAATGAATTAGCAGAACTGTTATGGAATTTGTTCAATTATTGGCTATACCGATCGGTTACCTTTTCGGGTCCTTTCCCTCAGCATATATTATCGGTAGATACTGGGGACGAGTCGATATTATCCGTGAAGGCGATGGCCATGTCAGTGCAACCGCTGTATATCGCCGATCAGGGCTAATTCCTTTTATCACTGTTGTTATTTTAGATATCGGCAAAGGAGCCCTGGCTGTTTTCATCGCAAATACTATTTCGGATAACCTTTATATAGTCCTGGCAACCGGTATAGCTGTAGTTGCCGGTCATTGCTGGTCTGTTTTTATTAAATTCAGGGGAGGTCTGGGAGCCACCGCGATATACGGTGTACTTGCAGGCATAGTATTCTGGCAATTGCTGATAGGACTTGTAATCGGAGCGATCGTCTTCTTTACAACCCGCAAGTCAACCATCAGTACTGTAATATTTATCGTAACCATATCCGTTATTCTATTCATAAGTGGAGAAGACATACTTCTAGTCTTTTACCCCATTATTTTCATCCTGATACAATTCTTAAAACGCTTTCAGATAAAGAGGGCGACATCAGCAGACAGCTATAAAAATGAGCTGTTTAAAGACCTAAAGAGAGTAAAATAACAGGCAGGACATGATTATTATAATGAATGCCTTGGCAACGATATTATGATTATGTTTATTACAGGGATTCCAGTGATCTATTTATGAGAAACCAGCCAGATATCCGTATCAGTTAAAACTTCGATATTACCAGGCTCATTGAAAATCTCATGATAAAAGCCATCATATATTTTCAGGGTTTTATCTTTCGATCCGATTTTTTCATATAACAATAAACTGCCTTCGGGATTGGATAAGCGATCGCTGCTGCCAAACATTATCAACACAGGTAAATTGATATTTGCCATATTACCGGCTAATTTCTGCATCGCTTTAATAAGCTCTGCCCCGAGCCGGGCCCGAATCTTACCCTGATACACCAGTGGATCATTGATATAAGCATTTACCACCGAATCATCCTTACTGATAGCCGAAGCATCTATAGTTTCAACTCCCAGCTTAGGTAACAAAAAGGAGAGCAGGCGAGCTGCTAAAATCATACCGGATGATACGCTACTGCCCGGCTTGATAGTAGCACCCGAAAGGATCAATCCATCGAACTTATCTTGATTATCAATAATAAAAGTTGCGGCAATCAAACCACCAACACTATGACCGATAAGAAAAATCTTTGCCTCTTTATGTTTATCATGTACCATCCCGGAAAATGTCTCCAGGTCTTTAATAAAATATGAAAATTGTTCTATATGACCCGGCATGCCCTGTGATTTTCCATGGCCTTGCTGATCATAACTATAGATCGCATAGCCTTTGGGAATAAAATAGTTAACCAGGTTAGTATAACGCCCGCAATGCTCAGCCAGCCCGTGAACTACAATTAAAACGGCCTCGACTTCCTCTGACGGCAGCCAGCATTGATAAGAGAGCTCACAGTTATTACATCCCTTAAAACTACTTCTGATATGCTCCATCATTAATCCCTTCAAGAAACTGTTAATAATTAATACAGAGCTTTTGCGCCGATAATTTCATGCTTCTTATACCATTCCTGTATTATATCGATAACCGTATCGGTATCACTACAAATTCTGAGCAAATCAAAATCCTCTTCGGATACATACTTCCTCATAGAGGTGAAATCATGCAGCCATTTTAAAAAACCTTGCCAGTAGTTATTATCAAATAAAACTACCGGAAACGGTTTTATCTTTCTAGTCTGAATAAGGGTTAATACCTCGGTCAATTCATCCAGTGTCCCCAGACCACCGGGCATTATGATAAAAGCCGTAGCATACTTTACCAGCATGACCTTACGTGCGAAGAAATGTTTAAATGTGATAGATTTATTGGTATACGGATTTACTTGCTGTTCCTCCGGTAACTCGATATTCAGTCCAACAGATTTTACTCCGGCCTTAATCGCACCTCTGTTGGCCGCCTCCATTACACCGGGTCCGCCACCGGTTATGATATTAAAACCTAATTTGCCAAGCTTTTCGGTTATCTCTTCCGTTTTTAAATAGATTTCATCTTCTTCATTAATCCGGGCCGAACCGTATACGCTCACTGCAGGCTCGATACCCGAAAGTGTATCGAATCCCTCCACCAATTCCCCTATTATCCGAAACATCCGCCAACATTCTTCTTTGGCCAGCTCATTTATTTCATACATCATTTTGGCTTCCTCCCTTTACTAAGATTACCATACAGTACGTATTCACTACCAGTTGATTAATGTACTTAGACTATACACACCGCACGCATAATTATATAAAACATAGGGGGTTTAAATCCTTGACAAAACAGCTAATTATTGCTAATATCTGTATATATTAATATATATATATTTGTATATTGCACGCATCCAATGTCGCAACAATATAACTCAGAACTATATAAACTAAAAGCGGAGCTTTGTAAGACTTTTGCCGATCCTAAGCGGCTGATGATTATCAATGAACTACGTGGAGGCGAGAAGGCAGTTGGTGAGCTTGCCAATGAACTTGGAATTAGCCAGGCAGTCGTCTCACACCAATTGGCGATTTTGCGGGAAAGAGGAGTAGTAATACCCCGCCGTTACGGGACAAATGTATTTTACAGTCTGGCAGATCCAAAAATATGCGATGCTTGCGACCTAGTTCATCAGATACTTTTAAACCAGTTAGAGAAGAATAGAGAGTTATCAGATAAACTGATAACTTGATATAGATTCCCAGTTTTTCTGGTGGTCAGAAAGACTGGAATCATTCATCAGGAGAGGACTATCACATGAAAACAAACCACAGGGAAAAATTGCAGGAAATCTTTGGTAATCGAATATCATTTAACATGATAGAAAGAAAACTCTATGGTCACGATACCGCTGAAGTCCCGAGTATCATTAAACCGCTCATAGGTAACACGGTCCCCGATGTCGTAGTGCAGCCCGAAAAAGAGGATGAACTCAAGGAACTGGTACTCTGGGCTTCGGAAAATAGAGTCCCCTTAACGCCGCGTGGCAAGGCAACAACCGGTTATGGGGGTGTCTTACCCGTTAGAAATGGGATTGTTGTGGACTTTCACAGGATGAATAAGGTTATTGAAATCAATTCAAAAGACATGGAAGTAACAGTACAGACTGGTACCGTCTGGGAAAAATTAGATATGGAGCTACAGAAAAAAGGTATGACGGTGAAATCATACCCTACCAGCTATCCCGGATCGACTGTCGGCGGATGGTTAGCCCAAGGCGGAGCAGGTTTAGGTTCCTTCGAAGCAGGCTGGTTTCGAGATAACGTAATCGGCGCCCGAGCAGTATTACCTGACGGGACGGTAAAAGAGTTTAAAGGTAAAGAACTCGATCTGATATCCGATGTCGAGGGAATTACAGGACTGATAAGCCAGGTCACCATAAGCATTCAGCCTCTGGAAGATATGGATGTCGTAGCAATCGCCTGCTCCGATGCCCACAACCTACAGGAGTTCATACAGTCGCTGGTGAATGAGAAACTGCCTATCTGGTCACTGCTTTTTATTAATCCGCGCATGGCCGAGCTAAAAAACAAAGCACCTTTGTTAGAACACAACGAACATATTGTAGAAGAGAGAGTGCTATTACCGGCTGCCTATATCACTTTACTGACCTTTCGCCGAAAAGATAATAAAACAATTATAAGAAGACTACCGGATATTTTAAAACCCTGCCAGGGTGAGATACTAAGTGACCGAATCGCACAACATGAATGGAAAAACCGGTTCAAAATTATGATAGTCAAACGTCTTGGCCCCAGCCTGGTACCGGCAGAGGTCACAATACCATTAGTTTCGCTGGGCGATTTCATGACGGAGATAGAAAATAAGATCGACCAACCTATCGTCAAAGAGGGCATAGTAATTAAGGAAAGTTTAAATGGAAAACCGGAAGTTGTTATCCTGGGATTCATACCAAGTGACCAGCGTAAATTCAGTTATAACTTCGTCTTCAGCCTGGCATTAACCGTGCAAAAGATTGCCGAAAAATACGGTGGACGTGCTTATGCCACCGGGATCTACTTCGGGAAAAAGGCTTCCGAAATCTTAGGTAAAGAACGTCTTAATCGGATAAAAACATTCAAGAAAAAGGTAGACCCTAATAAGATATTAAATCCGGGTAAAGTCACCGTAAATGGATTGGTCGGTTTAGTATTGAGTATTGCTAGTTTCTTTGAGCCGCTGATACGCAAATTAGGGAACAGCGTAATCACTAAAGTCGGCGAGCGTCCCGCCAAAGCAATACGTGGTATCCCGGCAGATATAGCCTGGTATGCTTACTCC
>CAZEAR010000131.1:0-6956 GCA_964510365.1 uncultured Dehalococcoidales bacterium
ATGTAAAGGAAGTGGGCGCCGATTCGATACGTACCTATATCATGTTTATCGGCCCCTGGGAGCAGGGAGGAGAATGGAATGATAACGGGATAGTGGGCATGAACCGCTGGTTGAACAGGCTCTGGAACCTGGTCAAAACCGAATATGCTGAAAAAAATATAGATCCTGTCCAGGAGAAAGACCTGGTCCGGCTTATGCATCAAACTATTAGAAAAGTAACCGAAGATATGGAAAGATTCCGGTTTAATACCATGCTGGCGGCACTCATGGAATTTACCAATCATCTGGGCAAAATACACGACCAGGGAGTGGTCTCCCGGCCGGCATGGCAACAGGCCATTGACAGCCTGCTATTGCTGCTGGCACCTTCGGCCCCTCACCTGGCCGAAGAGCTGTGGGTTGATACGGGTCATGAATACAGTATTCATAATCAGTCATGGCCGGGATGGGATGAGGAACTGGCCAGAGAAGAAGAGGTCACCCTGGTTATCCAGGTAAATGGTAAAGTGAGGGATAAAGTAACTATTCCGGTTTCCATTTCCGAAGCCGAGGCTAAAGAGCTGGCAATGAGCCGGGACAAAATCAAGCAATATCTTGATAATAAGTCGCCAGCCAAAATAATATATGTTCCTCAGAAACTGATTAATATAGTCCTGAGTCAATAATTTGCAACTAAATATTACCGTCGAAAAGCCAATTCGAACTCGCGTAAAATTGAGCGATATAAACACCGATAGCAACCATATGAATATAATGTAACCAGGAAGTTATCTTTATGGCACTCAAAATTATTTTAATCGTACTGGGAATAATTATATTTTTCCAGATCATAGCGAGGATATTGAGGAAATGTTACCACTTCCCGGCACCCCCATTCATTGGACATTTACTTGACAGTGACCTCAGAAGAAAGATTCAGCCGCCGGATAAGATAATACAATACAGCGGCATCGAAGAAGGCATGAAGGTCCTGGAAGTAGGCTGCGGCAGTGGAGCATTCACCACATTCGTTGCCAGGGCCGTCGGCGAAAAAGGCAAAGTATACGCTCTAGATATCCAGCCGCAAATGTTGCAGCAACTGGAAAACAAGCTGGCCAGAAGCGAAAACAGGGACATAAAGAATGTGGAAATGATTAACAGCAGCGCCTACGAATTGCCCTTCGACGACAACTCTCTTGACCTGGTATACATGATAACGGTGCTTCAAGAGATACCGGATAGGGATAAGGCGCTACAGCAGATCATAAGAGTTTTGAAGCCGGGAGGGACCCTGGCAGTAACGGAATTAATTCAGGATCCGGACTATGCCTGGAAATCTACCACCATTAAACTGGGGGAAAAGGCAGGTTTTGTCCTGGATAAAGCTTCCGGCAATTTCCTCAATTATACGGTCAGATTCAGAAAACGGTAACAATTACAGCAATAAGTGCTAGAATTGAATTATATATAGAATGGTTGATATTCAGGCAAATTTAAAAGAATTGCAGCAGCGAATAGATCGAGCTTGTGAGCGCGGACACAGGAGGCCCGAAGAAGTAAAATCGGTAGCTGTAACCAAGACCGTAAATTCCCAAACAATTAAAGCTGCTTTTGAATACGGCATCAAAGATTTCGGTGAGAACCGGGTCCAGGAGGCAATTATTAAGATAGACGAACTATCAGATATACGGTCTGACATTACCTGGCATATGATAGGCCATATACAGACCAATAAAGCAAAGACGACAGCCGAAATTTTTGATTTTATTCACGGTGTTGATTCCATTAAACTGGCACAAATGCTCGATAAATATGCTACAAAATCTCTACCTGTATTAATTCAACTGAATGTATCGGGAGAAGAGACCAAACAGGGATTTGAGTTACAGCAAGCAGATAAAGCTCTGAAAGAAATCGGGCGTTTTTCCAATCTGGAAATCAAGGGGTTGATGACCATTGCCCCATTGACGGATAATCAAGAAGATGTCCGCCCCGTGTTTAAAAGGTTGAGGCAGATTCGAGACGCTTTGGGGCTGGAACATCTATCCATGGGAATGACCGATGATTTCGAAGTGGCTATCGAAGAAGGGGCTACCATTATAAGAATAGGCCGGGCAATTTTCGGCGACAGGAGGTAATTATGCGAGTATGTTTTATCGGCGGCGGCAATATGGGGACGGCAATAATTAAAAGCCTTTTAAGTAAAGGAGAGGTTTCCCCCGGTGACATTACAGTCAGCGACATCAGTCAACAACGCCGCGATTTTTTAAAAAAAGAATACGGCGTAAATACGACAGCGGATAATGCCGGGGCCATTAAAAATGCCGATGTAGTGGTACTGGCAATCAAACCTCAGGATTCGAATAACATAATGACGGAAATAAAAAACGGCCTGTCGCAGCAACTGGTTCTGTCCATAATGGCCGGTGTGACTCTGGATACTTTAAACCAGGGACTGAACCATCCCTATCTGATTAGAGCTATGCCCAATATGCCGGCACAAATCGGTGCAGGTATGACGGTATGGACAGCCACAAAAAATGTAACTCAGCAACATAAAGATTTCGCCAGATCCATTTTATCTTCGGCAGGTGAGGAAAACTACGTCAACAGCGAAAAATACATAGATATGGCCACGGCTTTGAGCGGCAGCGGGCCGGCATATGTATTTCTGGTAATCGAAGCGCTTACGGATGCCGGAGTCCACATAGGTCTACCCAGGGATATAGCGGAGAAACTGGTGATTGAAACCACACTGGGTTCAACCAGAACAGTCAAAGAAATGAAGAAACATCCCGCCGAACTGAGAAATATGGTAACATCCCCCGGAGGGACTACAGCCGAAGGTATATTTCAACTTGAAGCAGGAGGCTTGCGCTCACTACTGCTTAAAGCCGTAATCGCCGCTTATGAAAAATCAAAAGACCTCGGCACCAAAAAATAATAAAACTTACCAGAATATAAATGGATCCCCGGATATCCAATTTATTATGGTATCCGGGACAACCTTATTCTGAGACAAAAAAGAACGAAGCTATTTACAGTCGTCTATTTATGCAGCTTCTGATATTTTTCCATTAGAGCTTCTTTGCTCTCCTGATGTGCGGGGTCGGGAATACAGGCATCTACCGGACATACTTCTGCGCATTGAGAGGAATCATGGGCGCCAACGCATTCGGTACATTTATCCGGATCGATCACATAGATAGTCTCGCCTTCAGAGATCGCCTCATTTGGGCATTCCGATTCACAGGCACCACAACTGATACATTCGTCGGTAATTTTATACGCCATCTTTAAAAAAAACCTCCTATTAGTTTCAAAGTATATATAAATTTTAATATATTATATTAACCTTGTTCAGCTTAAAGAGCAATAACCCATCTCTTTTAAAATATGTCGATTCAAGCTTTCTTTAACAACTTGGTCTTCAAAGCAACAGCGACATGCTTCGGGACCATCCCTTCGAGACAACCATCCAATTGGGCTACCTCTTTTAACAAACTGGAACTTAAAAATTCATACTGCAGGCTGGCCATAAAACATACCAGCTCCAGGGACGGGTCCAGTTTTTTATTCATCATCGCCATCTCGAATTCGCGTTCAAAATCGGTAATCATGCGCAGCCCCCGAACCACTACCTTGGCACCTAAGCTTCTGGCAAAAGCTACAGTTAATCCGGAATAAGACTGTGCCTGAACATTATTCAAATGGGAAATGGCTGTTTTAACCAGATCCACCCTCTCCTTCGCCGAAAATAATATTCTCTTATCAGGTCGATCATAAACGCCGATAACCAGTTTATCGAATATAGTCGAAGCTCTCTCGATTATATCGATATGTCCGTTTGTTATGGGATCAAAACTACCGGGATAGAGCGCAATAGTCAATTATAAGCCTCCCTGCAATATACTGATAGGCTGGTGTCTCCATAACGTTTCCCTTTTATCAGATGTAAACCGCCATACCGGTCATACAATGGGACACGGGAAGCATGTGATACCACAATTAATGAACGATCACCTATTAATTCTGAGTTATCCAACTGCATTATCAGTTTTTCTATGGATGTATTCGAGTAGGGTGGATCCATAAATATAACATCGTATTCATTTTCAAGAAAAGTTAGAGCCTTTGATACGGTACAACAGTGAACACCGGCATTCCCGGCCAGCCCTAACTTCTCCAAATTCTGCTTAATGATAGCACAACACTGGGGTTCCCGGTCAACAAAGTCGATCCATTCCATATCCCGGCTCAGAGCTTCGATCCCTAATGCACCGGTGCCGGCAAACAAATCAAGCCCACGAGCCCAGGAGAAAGCCAGCGTTGCCAGTATGGAAAAAACGGCCTCCCTGGTCCTATCTGTAGTGGGTCGAATATTTAACTTACCGGGAAATATTAATTGCTGGCCTTTGGCCGATCCTCCAGTAACACGCATTACAAATATTTTACCAGCATTATTATACTCTGGGACACCCTGTAGTCAAGCCTAAATATAATTTGCATTTATTATTGCAGAATGATATACTTCCCGTCGGCGTTTTTAGGTAGGTAGGTTCAGGTACGCGGTAGGTTCAGGTACTTATGTTAGCAGAATTTGGTTATATCGGAATACTACTTATTGTAGCCGTACTATTTACCTTATCATTCCCCATAATCCCTTTAATCTTAACCCGTCTCGGGGTTGTTCCCCGAAATAGTACTCCGGAAAAAACTTCCACTTATGAATGCGGAATGGAAACCATCGGCAAGACATGGGTCCAATTCAATTTCCGGTATTATTTCTTTGCCGTACTTTTTGTTGCTCTTGATGTCCTGACCGTTTTTCTCTATCCATGGGCAGTTAGTCTCACCAAATCGGGATTTTTCGGCTTAATGGTCGTTTTAATTTTCTTCTTTATTATTATGATTGGATATATCTATGCGTGGTTCAAAGGAGCCCTGCAATGGAAATAGAAAGACCGGGAATTATATCTGCCGATGAAATCGATCTAGCCGAAGAAATTAGAATTAAAAAGTTAAAAGAAAGCGCAGAGAAATCGGTAGTCCCTGATCCTGATAGCTGGATTGATGAAGAGGTGAGGCGTGGTATCGGATTGACGACAGTTGATGCGGTTCTTGACTGGGCAAGATCACGTTCGATATTCCCGCTGATGTTTGGTCTGGCTTGCTGTGCTTTCGAGATGATCGGCACCGCTGCTTCACGCTTTGACATAACCCGATGGGGAATGGATATCTTTCGCTGGTCACCGCGACAAGCCGACCTTATGATAGTTGCCGGAACACTTACCTGGAAAATGGCTCCAGCCGTTAAAATGATTTACGACCAGATGGCCGAGCCGAAATGGGTAATAGCAATGGGCGCTTGCGCTATCAGCGGCGGAACATTCAGAGAATCTTACAGCGTCGTACCCGGTATAAATCATATTATTCCCGTCGATGTTTATATCCCCGGCTGCCCGCCCCGGCCCGAGGGTCTGATCTACGGGGTAACTCAAATACACAAAAAGATTATGCATGACAGCTTAAAAAGAGCAAAAACCTAATTGGAGGCTTCCAAATTGACAGTCTGCTTAAATGGCGAAGAAGTTGCCAAAAAGATTTGCGACAACTTCCCCGATTCCGTAGCAATCGCTGATAAGGAAACTATTATAGTTGAAAGTGAATTTCTTTATCAGGTAGCTGAATTTCTGATGAATGCTCCCGAATATAAATTCGATTATCTGGCTAATCTTGTGGCCGTCGATTATATGGACTGTTTTGAAGTTGTTTATAACCTGGTTTCTCTTGAGCACAATCACAGCATTACCCTGAAAGCCAGGTGTTATGATAGAGAAAATCCCACTTTGCCTTCTGTGGTCAGTCTATGGAGGACCGCCGATTACCAGGAGAGTGAGATTTACGATTTAATGGGTATTACATTCACCGGCCATCCCAATTTAAAACGTTTATTCCTGTGGGAAGGATTCCCGGGACATCCACTGCGGAGGGATTATCTATAAATGGCACTCAAGACCGAACCCTTTATTCTGAATATGGGCCCTCAACATCCTTCGACACACGGTGTATTCCGTATGCGGGTTACGCTTGATGGGGAGGTCATTGTAGACGTAGAACCGGTTATCGGATACCTTCACCGCGGCATCGAAAAAATGGCTGAAGGCAGGACTTATACCCAGAACATCCCCTTTACGGACAGGATGGACTATGTGGCCTCCATGACCAATAACTTCGCTTATGTAACTGCAGTGGAAAAACTGGCGGGAATTAAAGTGCCGGAAAGGGCTGAATATTTGAGGATTATCATGGCTGAGTTGATGCGAATCTCCAGCCATCTTATGGGCATAGGCTTTTTCTTGAATGACCTCGGAGCTATGATGACCCCTGTACTGTATATGTGGCGTGAGAGAGAAAAGATCGTGGACCTTTTTGATATGGTATGCGGTCAAAGGCTTACCTACAATTATATGCGCGTAGGCGGAGTAAGCCATGACTTACCCGACGAATTTCTACCCGCTCTGAAAAGATTTTTAGATGAAATGCCCGGATTTACCGATGAATATGATCAGCTCCTTGCCGAGAATGAAATATTGCTGGCAAGAACCAAAGGCGTTGGTGTTCTTCCCAGAGACCTGGCGATAAATATCGGAGCCAGCGGACCTGTACTTCGAGCCAGCGGTGTTAATTGGGATTTACGCCGGGCCGATCCTTATTCAATTTACGACAGATTCGACTTTGATATACCTTCGTGCGACGAAGGTGATTGTTATGCCCGTTATCGAATAAAGATACTCGAGATCAGACAGAGCATAAGAATACTGGAGCAGGCTGTGTCCCAACTGCCCAAAGGAGAGATTCGCGCTGAGATACCGCAATTAATTCGGCCGCCGGTTGGTGAAGTTTACAGCCGTATCGAGGCACCAAAAGGCGAATTAGGATATTATCTGGTTAGCGATAATTCCATTGCCCCGTAC
>CAZEAR010000132.1:0-6932 GCA_964510365.1 uncultured Dehalococcoidales bacterium
GACCAGTAAAGGTGGATGCGGTACCATACAACCAAAAATCAGACCTGACATAGTGTATACCTCCCGGATTTACTCCCCCTGAGCCATCCTCACATTCAGCTCAGCTCCACAGAAGCTGCATTTAGAATTGACAACACCCTTCACCTGTGTATTATAACCGATTCTGGATATGACTACATTGTTACATGAATAGCAAACGGTATTTTCTCTCTCGTGACCCGGTACATTGCCTAAATAGACAAAGCGCAATCCTGCTTTTCGGGCTATATTATACGCTTTCTCCAGGGTCGGTATCGGGGTGGGCGGCAAACCCGTCAGTTGATGCTGCGGATAGAACCTGGTAACATGCCAGGGCGTCAGTTCTCCCAGCTTATCATGAATCCAGGTAGCAATACCTCTAAGCTGTTCTTCGTCATCATTCATCGTCGGAATTACGTTCGTTACCACCTCGATATGCATACCCCATTTCTCTTTAGCCCTCTCCGCTACATCGAGAATACCCCGCCACCTGGGGATACCGGCCAATTTTTTATACAATGCATCGGAAAAGCCTTTAACATCGACGCGCCAGGCGTCAAGATAAGGTCCGATCATATCCAGTGCCTCGGGTGTAAGATAACCGTTAGTTACATACACGGTATATAGGCCATGTTCTTTAGCCAGCCTGGCAGAGTCTAGAGTATATTCAAACCATATACTGGGCTCATTATATGTCCAGGCAATGCCGGCACAATTATATCTTCCGGCCATATCGATTGCTTCCTGCGGTGGTATTTTGTGTATCATCCTGCCCAACTCTGCCGAAGCCTCCACACAGGAGATTTGCCAGTTCTGGCAATGTATGCAGTGAAAGTTACACCCCCACGATCCCAGAGAAAAGCATAAAGTTCCCGGAAAGAAGTGGAACAGGGGCTTCTTTTCAACAGGATCGGCGTTTACCGAGGTAACTTCAGCATAGTTCAGAGCCTGCAGGGTCCCATTATCGTTTCTGCGCGCCCTGCATACGCCGCTTTTCCCCGATCCTATAGCGCACCGCCACTGACAAACATTACAGCGGACTCTGGAACTGGGAAGTTTATCGTAGAGTATCGCCTCAGTCATGGTCAACCAACCGCCGAAGCTAATTATACCACGTCATCCGACCGTATTATAGGCGCAAAAATAATATTAACTTATATCAGAATAGTGCGGTATCTCTACCACCCGGTAAAAGGCATTTCATGAGCAACCGCAACCGCCTCTGACTGTGATTGTGACGTCCTTTAAGGGTATATCCTTACCGCTGGCAGCTATTGCCTGTTTCGCCATATGCAGCAGTCCTGAGCAGCAGGGTACTTCCATATGGGCTACTGTAACACTCTTTACGCCAGATTGCCGGAAAACGTCGGTTAGTTTTGCCAGATGTACCTGGTAATCATCCAGCTTGGGACAGGCCACAAGCAGCGCATGGTCCTTAAGTAAGTCCTCATGGAAACCGGCATAGGCAAAGGGCACGCAGTCGGCAGCTAACAGTAAATCTGCTCCCTGGAGGAACGGCGCAGCAGGCGGTACCAGTGTAAGCTGTACCGGCCAGTGGCCCAGCATCGATTCTCTCTTTACCGTTGCTCCAGTTGCAGCTTCCGCAGTTCCCTCTCTCTCAAACTGAGTTACAGTAGCCGAGGAACAACCACAGGCCAGCTTCTCCTCCTGCTTATGCTCCAGATGATGCTTTACCGCTTCCTCGTCAAACTCAGCGGCTTCCCTTTCCTCAATACTGATAGCATCCTGGGGGCACTCGCCTAAACAAGCACCGAGGCCATCACAATATACATCACTGACCAGTTTAGCTTTACCGTCAATTATCTTAAGCGCTCCTTCGGCACAGGCAATAATACAAAGGCCACAGCCGTTACATTTTTCTTCATCGATTTTCACGATCTTTCTTTTAGTCTCGGTAATTGAATCGGTCATTTCCCAGTACCTCCTTTCAGTTTTAGTCCTTCTTCTTCAACCGATTATACATTTCCTCACCCACACACTCTTTGGCATATTCACACCACTCTATGCAGGACATTACATCGTTATAGATAGTAAATCCGCATTTAGGGCAATCCACTTTTACATCGGTGGAAACAAGCTCCACTTCCTCTCCGCACTTCGGACAGGTCTTCAACTTAAGAGTCGGCATTAAAATATTACTGGCCCCAGGACACTTATCGAACATTTCACACCTCCTGAATATCTTATTCCCTTATTTTCAGCAATATAATAAAGCTAAATCAGAGGAATTAATGTGACTTATGTCATACTGCGAATAGATATTTATAATTCTTACAATAGAGACAGCCGGTAAAATAAAGTATGTCAGGAAGGTTTTTTCAGAATATAACCCCTCTTGGGTATGGCATGAATCAAGTCGCTATTATGGCATGTTAACAACTTATTTCTAAGACGACTTATCTCCGTACGGAGGAGAGGAAAATCTTTGCTGAACTCGGGACCCCAAACCCGTACCAGCAGATCCTTATAGGGAACAATATTATCAACGTTATGAGCAAGCTCACACAATAAAAGCCATTGGTTTCTGGTCAATTCTATCTCATGACCGTTGAGGATAATATACTGCCTGGTCAAGTAAATTATTAATTTGCCCAGATCTATGGTTTCATGATAGCCTCCCACCTCATCGGGCTTATACCGACGCTTTACCGCCATTATTCTAGCCAGGAGTTCCTTGCGATCGAATGGCTTACAAATATAATCATCGGCACCCAGATCAAATCCCTTGACCACATCATCAGCGGCCCCTCTTGAGCTTAGAATAATGACCGGCACAGAGCTGAAGCTACGCAGCTTTTTGAGTACCTTGTAGCCATCGATCTTAGGCAGGATAAGGTCCAGAATAATCATGTCAGGTTTGTCGGTTTCGGCCCTGGCAAGGGCTACAACGCCATTCATGGCCGACAACACCTCATAACCTGACTGTTTCAGATTCTCCTCAAGGAAATGCATTATCCTTCTATCATCTTCAACTACCAGTATGCGGAATGGGTCCACAAACACACCTCCAGGAATTCCCAGGTTGATTTACCTATATTAACCGTGTCATCCTGCCACTGTCAAAAAATTCAAGACAAGTACCAAGGTTAACAAAAACTAACCATTTGTTAGACTAAGCGGGTATTTGTTATCGACAATAAAAGGGTGGTATATACTCTTCTGCTTGTAAAAAGGGGTATATGAATGACCGCACAATCAGAAATTGTGGAACTGTTTTCAGGTTTTGGTAAATCGAACGGAAGCCAAGACAGCAGTATTATGGTTCGATCCCGAGAAGTTTATATATTTTAATTGAATAGTCTAGTTAGAAACTAACCTTTTATAGCTGCCATCAAAGCCAGTAAAGCAATCACTATACCGCAGATAAGGCCTATTACATTAAAAGCGCCTATGACACTGCTGAGAAGAATCCAGATACCGAGCACACATATTGCCCAGCCTAACCATTTCATATTCAACCTCCAAATTATTTTTTATTCGAAAAAGCTACTGCCTTGGCTTCACAGATAGGACTTTTATACAATAGGAATGTACCTCGTATACCGATGCATTGTAATACGAGGTATTACTTTTGTCAATATGTCGGATATTTAAATATCCAGGTATTTTGGTGTATTATCAAATATAGCTATTTTTCTATTGCAGAGATGGTTGATGATTTTAAGTTAAGGAGTAAGTTCAAACCTATAAATAAAGTAATCCAAATAAGGCTTGATCAAATTGAAATCACAGCAGAATTGAATGAAAGTAATACAGCCGCTGCAATCTGGAAAATATTGCCTATCAAGGCAAAGGCTAACCTCTGGGGCGATGAGATATACTTTTCGATACCGCTCAGTCTGGAACTGGAAGACGGCAAGGGACTGGTGAATATCGGTGACCTGGGCTACTGGCCGCAGGGACAGGCGTTTTGCATCTTCTTCGGTCCGACTCCCCTCAGCAAAGGTAATGAAATACGTCCGGCAAGTCCGGTTACGGTGTTCGGCAGAATAACCGGCAATGTCAGCACCCTGAAACAGATAACTTCAGGCACAGAGGTCGTCATCGAGCGAAAAAAATAGTCGATCAAAACGGAACAATTATCGGCAATTTCGAAGCTTCCGGTGAAAATTCGGGAATGGATTTAGTATAATAAGTGATAATTCCCGCCGTAAACATAGAGCTCACATATATAAAACAGGAGGTTCGAATGCAGGCAATAGGTATGATATGGGGCATATTAGCCATAATAGGAATGTTTGTTGCATTCCTGCCGTTTCTGGGATGGATGAACTGGGCTAATATTCCCTTCGCTACCGTAGGTCTTATCATAAGCATTATTGGTGTAATCACAGCAAGGGGCGGCAGAGGAATGGGGATCGCCGGAATTGTGATGTGTGCTATCGCCATTATCTGGGGAGCAGTAAGGCTCAAAGCCGGAGGAGGGTTCTTTTAATCTTCCGGTTTAAACTCTTTCTTTAATTATAAAACTGGACCGCAGTAATTTATGACGATCTCGATAGTAGATTCACATGCTCATCTGGACATGGCCCCTTTCAACAATGACCGTAGCGTTGTAATATCCAGAGCAAAATCGGCTGGCGTAACTACTATCATCAATGTCGGCATTGACCTCGATTCAAGTCGACAGGCAATCAAGCTGGCAGAGGAACATCCGCATATCTGGGCAACTGTAGGTTTCCATCCCCATGAAGCAAGGCTGGTAAAGAAAGCAGATATAACCGAACTGGCAAAGATGGCCGGTCATCCCAAAGTGGTAGCAATCGGTGAAATCGGTCTCGATTTCTATAGGAACAGGTCTCCGAGAGAGTCCCAATTTCAGGCTTTCGACTGGCAGCTTGAACTGGCAGATCAATTAAACCTGCCGGTTGTCATCCATTCCCGCCAGGCCGATATAGAAACACAGACCACCCTGAATCGCTGGCTTTCATCTCGTACTATGAATCCTGAAAAGCCGGCAGGAGTTATTCACTGTTTCAATAGTGACCTGGATATCGCCTACAAATATATCGATATGGGCTTTTACCTCGCCTTCGGTGCCTATATCGGATATCCCGCCTCGCAGCATTTAAAGTACGTTGTCAGTGAAATCCCGCCGGACAGGTTATTACTGGAAACCGATTGCCCGTTCCTGCCTCCACAGCAATACCGGAGCAAGCGTAACGAGCCATCTTATTTACGTCTCACCCTGGGGCTGATGGCGGATGCCAGGAAGACGACTCAGGAAAAGCTGGCAGAGGAAACAACATACAATGCATATAAATTGTTCAATATACCCTCTTCTGATCAGCAATAATAGCAATCCTCTCAGATAGTATCTGATTGGTAACATTTCTTACATGGATAAAACAACAATGTGGATATGTGCAAAATGTTTAATAGCGGTAAAGATACTACGCTTATTATTACCAAATTTGCATCGATTGGCGATTGGTCTTACAATTAGAGGCAATCTGAAGCGAAATTAAGAGTATACAGCTCATACAGGGAAACATTCGAAGGATAATTCAAGCTATAGTATCACCGCGATCGAATCATAGTGAGGATCAAAAGATAATTATGCCGGCACCTGAATCTAAGGAAAAAGCTAAGGTTAAAGGTTATATCGAAGTTGACCAGATATACTGCAAAGGGTGCGAAATCTGCATACACTTTTGCCCCAAAGATTCGATTTCTCTGGCCGACAAATTAAATCAAGCCGGCTATCTGCCTGTTACATACAACGACAACGGGGAGTGCACGGGTTGTGCCATATGTGCCATAGTATGCCCTGAAGCAGCTATAGAGGTTTATCGTGGCTAAAGAACTTATGACTGGAAATAGTGCCATCGGTGAGGCAGCTATCAGGGCCGGTTGTATGTGCTATTTCGGCTACCCGATTACACCGCAAAACGAGCTTACCGAATATATGGCCTTACACTTGAGCAGAAGAAAGGGGTGCTCCTTCATCCAGGCAGAGAGTGAAATCGCCGCCATCAATATGGTCTATGGAGCCAGCGTGGTCGGGGCACGAGCTATGACCTCTTCTTCCAGTCCCGGCATCAGTTTAAAGCAGGAAGGGATCTCATATCTGGCAGCCTGCGAACTTCCGGCAGTAATTGTAAATATGTCCAGAGGGGGGCCGGGCCTGGGAAGTATCGTGGCCTCTCAGTCGGACTATTTCCAGTCTACCAGAGGCGGAGGTCATGGTGATTACCGAACCATAGTTCTGGCACCATCATCTGCACAGGAACTGGCTGATCTTACACATAAAGCTTTTGACCTTGCCGACAAATATCTGATTCCGGTAATCATTCTCGGAGACGGCATGTTAGGACAAATGATGGAGCCGGTGGAATTCAAGCACGAAGCTCCTGCAGAACTGCCGATCCGGCCAAACGCTTTAAGAGGAGCAAAAGGACGGCCAAGCCGATATGTTAAAACTTTCACTTCCAATCCATCTGAATTGGAAGAGATAAACTGGAGCCTGTTCAGAAGATATGAACTGATAAAAAAAGAGGATACGGCTTTTGAGACCTTTATGACGGAAGATGCCGAGCTGATTGTAGTAGCTTTCGGGATAGCAGCCCGCATCGCCAAAGGGGCAGTTAAAACAGCGCGAAGCATGGGCCTCAAAGTTGGAATCCTCCGGCCGATTACTCTCTGGCCGTTTCCTTCCGAAGAAATGCAGGAACTGGCCAAGAAAACAAAACATTTTCTTATTTTTGAAATGAATATGGGCCAGATGATCGAGGATGTGAAACTGGCTCTCGAAGGTAAAGGCGAGGTTTCCTTCTACGGAAGGCCAGGCGGAGTAATTCCGACACCGAACGAGGTCGGCAGAGTAATTTCGCGCCTCTATTATCAGAAGGGTTTGAAATAGAAAATGAAAAAAGTATACAGCCGCCCTAATC
>CAZEAR010000133.1:0-5324 GCA_964510365.1 uncultured Dehalococcoidales bacterium
TATATACCGATCTCTTCAGGGGCGGTCCAGGTGACTTTATCTCCATCCCCGGTTATTTTTCCTGCTGAAACCGACCATGAGTAGCTCAGAGTATCTTTATCTTTATCGGTAGCTACACAACGAATTTCAGATTCGCTTGAAGGTGTTACCTCCTTCGGAGCGGTCATATAGTTTATAACAGGGCTGTTGTTTAAAGATTGTTCCGGAGGAACTGGTTCAGGTGGTGAAGGAGCGGGCTGTGGTTCAAGCTGTGGTACGCAGCCGGCAGAGAGCATTGCTGCCACAACCAGTACAAAGATAAACCATCGGTAATAACAAAACCATTTCGAAACAGCTGAATTATTCATATTTCATTACTATCCTTTTTGATTATCCTTTTTTCTTCCCCAGATTTGCTAACCACTCTCGAGAAGCCAGAAATCTACCCGGATGAACAAATATAATAATCAAAGCAAATACAAGGATAAGAATATCGATTACCAGCGATTGGGCCGGTGTCAACTCGCCAAATATATTTTCCCATATTCCAAAGCATTCACAAGACGTATATTTTGCCATTCCTTGAGTAATCGCCCACAAATTATTTGCCATTAACAACAAGGAAAGAGGCACGCAGAGGACAGCTATAAGCCGCGGTACAAAACCGATAAGCAGCAGACATCCCAAGACCAGTTCAAACCAAGGGAGTATATACGGTATCAAGATATCATAGATAAAAAATACAATGCCAGGCTTCAGTAGAGCATCAGGAAGGATAAAACCGATAAACTCCATTGTTTGTCCCGGCACTTCACCGAAACCTATTACTTTACCGCTTCCCGAAGCAAGGAATATTATGCCAACAATAATACAGGCCACCAGACTTACCGTGGCCCTTATTCGCGTTCTATTCTCTTCCATATTCTGTCATCATGGTAATAATTAGTAATACAGAACTATACCTATAATTGACGCAACCTCAATTATAACCTACAATAATTGAAATTGGCAAAATCGCCAGGGTAGCTATCAATTATTTAATTGCATGGCAATCGGGATTGATATTAATATAAGTTACCGCCTGTATAGCATTTTCCTTGTTACTATTAATAACGTATTTCAGACATAATAAGTTACCTGAATTATCAATACTGAATAATCATGAACACCGGCATTTGTAAGCTACAAATTCATCTTCCCGATAATCATTCACTCAAGGAAAAGCGAAGAACCCTGAAGTCGATTACTTCCAGGCTTCGCAACCAATTTAACGTCTCCGTGGCAGAGGTGGGGGATTATGACCTCTGGCAATCGGCCTCCATCGGTATTAGCTGTGTCAGCAATAATAATCAGCACGTTGACGAGATACTCAATAAGATTATGAACTATATTACCTTTAATTATCCGGAACTGGAAATAATAGACCATGATATAGAGATCATGCACGGTCCGTAATCAATCAAAATCATATCATTTAAAATGCAGGCTGATGCCTTTATTCAACACCTCAAAAAATTACCTGACTACGAACAGCAGATTGTGCATTTGGAATATATACCCAGATGCAGCGCTAGTTTCGGTAAGTTAGATAAACCCTTTCATCCCCTTGTTGGATCACGTCTCGAATCTCTGGGCATTTCCGATCTTTACACCCATCAGGCACAGGCACTTAATGCAACGAGCCTCGGAGAAAATATCATGGTAGCTACCGCCAGTGCCAGCGGTAAAACATTATGCTACAATCTGCCGGTCCTGGAATCTCTTTTGAACGACCCTACCAGCCGCGCTTTATACCTTTTCCCCACCAAAGCTTTATCCCAGGACCAACTCAGAAGCCTTCGCCAGCTGGCCAGCCCCGAACTTATTCCATTCGATGGCTTTGCCACCTTTGACGGTGACACACCTCAAGCTGAGCGCAGCGAGATAAAGAAAAGAGCCAGGATAGTGCTGTCCAATCCGGATATGCTTCATATCGGCATTTTACCGAACCATAAATCATGGGCAAGATTCTTCAGCCAGCTTAAATATGTGGTAATAGATGAGGCCCATATTTACCGCGGTGTCTTCGGATCCCATGTTGCTAATGTTATGCGGCGGCTTCGCCGGATCTGTAGCCGATACGGTTCGGACCCACTATTCATCTGCTGCTCGGCAACCATTGCCAATCCTAAAGAACATGCGGACAAACTTATCGGTAAAGACTTTAGAGTAATCGACGAAGACGGCTCACCGAACGGCAGGAAGTCTTTTGTTTTCTGGAATCCCCCTATTATCGATGAAACCAAAAGCACCCGCCGCAGTTCCAACAGCGAGGCTACTCTAATCTTTACCGAACTGGTCAAGGCCGATATCCGCAGCCTTGTCTTTACCCGGACCAGGAAACTAACGGAGCTTATCTATATATACAGCCGCGATCACCTCACTCCCACCCAGGCAGACAGGATCAAACCTTACCGCGCCGGTTATCTGCCGGAAGACCGCAGACAGATAGAGAAAGACCTTTTCAGCGGCAAGTTGCTTGGTGTAGTCGCTACCAATGCTCTTGAATTAGGAATTGACATAGGCGACCTGGATGCTACCGTCATTACCGGCTATCCCGGGAGTATCTCCAGCACCTGGCAACAGGCAGGCAGGAGCGGCAGAGGCACCGGCAGTTCGTTAAGTTTCTTTATAGCCAACAATAATCCGCTAGACCAGTATTTCATGAATAATCCCCAATCCTTCTTCGGCAAATCCTTTGAAAATGCTCTTATTAATTCGGACAATATAAATATCTTGAAGCCGCACCTTATCTGCGCTGCCTGGGAGCTCCCGATAAGCGCCAGAGATGCCGACTACTTCGGCGATAACTTTATGGAAGCACTCACCGAGCTGGGGAAAAGCGATGTAATAAGAGAGAGAAATAGACACTGGTATGTCTCTCCACGTATCTCACACCCGGCTCAGGACATTAGTATAAGATCAGGATCAGACAAATACTACAGTATTATAGATGCCTCCAGGGGATATGAGCTGCTGGAGACGATCGGGGCCGGCACCGCTTTTTTCCAGATCCATGAAGGAGCTATTTATCTCCACCAGGGAGATGCTTACCTGATAACCGAACTAGACCTGGAAAGACGCATTGCACTGGCAACTCCGTCCGATGTACCCTATTATACGCAAACTAAAGAGATAACCGATATACGCGTCATCAGGTTAATTCAGGAGTTAAAATACTCTGATGTAACCGTATGCTTCGGAGAAGTGGACGTTACCAACGAAGTAATCGGCTACAGGAAGAAAATGCAGTTCACCGAGGAAGTCATCGGCGATGAATTGCTTGACCTGCCTCCCCTGCGTTTCATTACCGAGGCGCTGTGGTTCGATCTGCCGCAAAAAGGCATCGACGTCGTCAGTGAAGCCGGACTCGACCTTGCCGGAGGCCTGCACGCTACCGAGCATGCCGCTATTGCTCTGCTGCCGCTTTTCGCCCTATGCGACCGGAACGATATAGGCGGTATGTCAACACCTTTCCACCCCGATACCGGGAAAGCACAGGTATTTATTTACGATGCATATCCAGGGGGAATCGGTATAACAGAGAAGGGATTCCAGGTAATCAAAGAGCTCTGGGCGGCTACACTGGGAGTAATCAAGGAGTGCCCCTGTCAGGAAGGTTGCCCCAGCTGTGTCCAATCACCCAAGTGCGGCAACAATAATGAGCCATTGGATAAAAAAGCGGCTATTATTCTGCTTCATGAACTGCTGGAACAGTCCGAACCTACGGGCAGGTAGCAGAATGCTATGCTATAATTGGTTTTACGTTTACAATTCGTTACCAATAAGGACCGTCCCGGCAACCATTAATAGAATTATCGATGACCAGTCAAAAAAACCACCAGTCAAGCACTGATAAACCACGGTTTTTCTATGGCTACATAGTAGTTGCTGCAGCACTATGCATCGAAATAGTAATCTGGGGAACTTTCCAGTCATTCGGCGTTTTTTTCAGGTCGGTATTGACCGAATTTGCCTGGAGCAGGGCATTGACTGCCGGTGCTTTTTCACTGTGTATGATCCTCAGTGGCCTCCTGAGCATTGTCACCGGAAGGCTCACCGACAAGTTCGGGCCACGGATAGTAATAACCGTATGCGGGCTTTTTCTCGGCGTGGGCTATATATTGATGCCACAGATCGGTGTCATCTGGCATCTCTATTTACTCTATGGAGTTATCGTGGGACTGGGGATGAGCTGCGCCTGGGTCCCTCTGCTTTCAACCGTTGCCAGGTGGTTTATTAAAAGACGAAGTACCATGACCGGTATCATTCTGGCCGGTATGGGAACAGGCCTGTGGATTGCTCCTCTGGTCGCAGACCGGCTTAATAACACTTATGGCTGGCGAACATCCTATCTGATACTGGGTATCGCTGTTCTGGTGATCGTTACGGCAGCGGCACAGTTCTTAAAACGCGACCCGGCTCAATCAAGTCCGGATTCATATACTTCCGGTCAAAGCGAAGAACTCAAGGAAGGTACAGGTCTTTCCCTAGTCGAATCATTGCGTACCAGCCAGTTCTGGATATTCCTGGCCGTGTTAGGCTGTCTGGGATTTTTCCTGCTTACCATTACAGTTCACATAGTACCTCATGCCGAAGACCTTGGCATATCGACGACAAACGCTGCCGGTATTCTGGCCACCGTAGGAGGAGCAAATATCCTGGGTATGGTCGTGCTGGGGATTCTCGGCGATAGAATCGGAAACAGAAAGGTCATTGCCATCTGTTTTGCACTTATGACTGCAGCCTTATTCTGGCTGATTCCGGCAGCAAGTGTCTGGAAACTTTATCTTTTTGCTTTTGTATTCGGTCTCGCCCAGGGCGGTGCTGCTGTCCAGGAATCACCGATCACCGCATCGCTGTTCGGGCTAAAGGAACACGGCGTGATTTTCGGGGCTGTCGGCATCGGTTTCACTGCAGGATCCGGTCTGGGCCCGATTATCGCCGGACACATATTCGATATTAACGGGACCTATCAACCGGCCTTTTTAATCTGTGCTATCCTGGGCCTGGTCGGCTTTATTTTAACTTTGTTTCTGAAACCGGTCAGAAAGCTGTCCAACGGGTAAAAGATAACATTTATTTACCCATCCTGTTAATTACCGCCGAACTTATAGTGTCAAGGGACAGTAGCCTGGGGAATAATAATTTTACTGATATATTTTGCTTATTTATCAATCAATGAAGCCAGCTTCATTATAGTCTCTTCAACTTTGATCGCTCTGTTTATATATGCTAAGATTCATAACAGTTGTTAGATCAAATAAATATGTCTGAATTATCGATCAGGACCGAGCGAGGAATTA
>CAZEAR010000133.1:5334-6892 GCA_964510365.1 uncultured Dehalococcoidales bacterium
GAATTAAACGCAGCCGAGAAAGCTGGTTCAATAAAGTAACGCAGCTTTTTAACCGCACCAAAATTGATGACGCCATCTGGGACGAGCTTGAGGAACTGCTTATTTCAGCAGATGTAGGTGTGGCTACTACGGATAAGCTTATTCAATCGGTAAAACGGCGGGCCAGGGAAGACAGGCTGGCAGAAGGCCCCCAGGTGCATTCCGCCCTAAAAGAGGAGATGGTCAAGCTGCTTACACCGGCCAGCAGCTACCAAGAAAACTCAGGTAGTGAAGAGCCTCAGATCGTACTGGTAGTGGGTGTTAACGGCTCCGGGAAAACGACCAGCATCGCCAAGCTAGCTTACGATTTCAGCAACAAAGGAAAACACGTTATGCTGGCGGCAGCGGATACTTTCAGAGCAGCAGCAATAGACCAGCTCAGCCTCTGGGGACAAAAGCTGGGAATCGAAGTCATATCTCATCAGCAGGGCGGCGATCCGGGCGCAGTGGTTTTCGATGCGTTGCAGGCAGCGCAGAACCGTAAAGCGCAGGTGGTTATCATCGACACCGCTGGCAGGCTGCATACTAAATATAATCTCATGGAGGAGCTGAAAAAAATCAACCGCGTGGCCAGCAAATACGAGCTTCCCAGGCAGGTAATATTGATAATAGATGCCACTACGGGGCAGAACGGCCTTGCCCAGGCAAAACACTTCACCGAGGCTATAGGTGTTAACAGTATCTTTCTGACCAAGCTCGACAGCACTGCCAGGGGCGGCATAGTTCTGGCAATATGCGACCAGCTCGGGATACCGATCTCCTATATCGGAACCGGTGAGCAACTCGATGATATGGCACCTTTTGATGCCGAAGCTTTTGTCGAGGCAATATTTGCTGAATAAGGAGAAAAATGCTTAATATCGATATTAATCCCGTCGCTTTCAGCATCGGCCCGATTGAGGTTAGATGGTACGGGATAATGGTGGTCCTGGCCATAATTTCGATTATAGCCATCTCGATAATTGAGGCCAGGAGGCAAGGCTTCCGCGAAGACCATATCTACGGCGTTGCTGTCTGGGCGGTCATCGGCGGAATTTTAGGTTCCCGCATTATTCACGTTATCGATAAATGGAACTATTACATACAGCATCCCCTGCAGATATTTAATTTCGAAGGCCTGGCAGTATACGGGGCCGTTATGGGCATAGTAATAGCCATAGTGATATACAGCCTGGTCAAGAAGCTGTCTATATGGCAACTGGGGGATATTATTGCACCGGGTGCATTGGTGGGCATGGCCATCGGCAGAGTCGGCTGTATTTTAAACGGCGGCTGCTACGGATTGCCGGTCACTTTACTCAGTTTTATCACATTGTCTGGAATATGTCGGGATTCGCCGTAGTCTGGGTGCTGCGGGGCAAGCTGAAACCTCAGGGTTCCTTATTGCTTCTTTATCTGGCAATCTATGCCACCGGCGACCTTATCGTAAGATTTTTCCGGGAGGGCGATCCTTTCCTGTTTGGGATGCAGCAGGCACAACTGATAGGCATAATAGTGCTGGTGGTTACCGTACCCTGGA
>CAZEAR010000134.1:0-6776 GCA_964510365.1 uncultured Dehalococcoidales bacterium
CGTCTGCGGTGTCAACAGGCAGGAACACGATTGATTTGTGGGGCAGTATTTCACCGGACAGTATTCAGCCAGTTAAAATATCTATAATATCAATGGTTGGGAAGACGGCCCTATAGCAGGTTTTTTATTGCTCGCTTTGAGATAATCGAGGAGCTTTAATAATAGGCAACAACAATAATGCGGATAAGACACCGGCGGCGATAGCCAGTATAAAAGCCCAGGTATACCCTCCGGTGGAGTCGATTGTCCACCCGGCGGCTATGGGAGAAATCAGCGAGCCGATTCCGAGAGTTAGCGTCCATAATCCCATTACGCTGCCTGCTGTTTTTTGTGGGAAGAAATCCCGTGTGCATGCGGCGTACAATGGCCAAATCGCACCATAACCCATTCCAAATATGAAAGTAAAAAATCCGAGAGCAAAGGGCAGTTGAAAATTAATTATGCCAAGACCGCCGATAGCTATCAAAGTTCCGCATAACGTCATAACTCTTGGTCTGCCGACTCTATCGGAGAGGGCGCTTAAAGATAGTTTCCCGACTATCCCACCGGCAGCAAGTATAGTTAACAGTCTGGTTGCTGAAGCATAGGACCAGTTCAATTCCTGAACCGCGTAGGTGCTGAGAAAGGTGAAAGGGACTAATATGGCGAATCCGACGAGAAGATAAGAGATACCTATCAACCAGAATTTGGATTTTGTCATTATTATCTTATAAGTTGCACCAATGGAGTCAGAGGCCGGTTTCCCTGGCCCCGGCTGTACCGAGTCCGATTGTTCCTGGGGATGGCTTCTAATTAATACGAAATTCATCAAAGCTGCGAATAGTCCTATTACACCCAGTGTTATCCAGCCTGTTCTCCAGTCATGATTGGCTACAATAAATGGTAACATGATGCTCGAAACGATTATTCCCGATGCACTACCCAGGTCGGCAAAGGCCACTGCGATTCCCCTGCGTTTATCGCTGACCCATCTCTGTATCAATATCACTACCGGCACCCAGCCTGCTGCGTGACCTATGCCTGCCAGGCCGAAGAAAAAGCTGGCATTTAAAACTGATGAAGAGAAGGCCATTAGAAAAGCTCCGATACCTAAAATAGCAATAAAAGTTGTTAGAAGGATTCGTAGATTATATCTATCTGTTAAAATACCGAATATGGGAGAGAAAACAGTGTATGTGATGATGTATGATGAAAAGATTACGCCAGCCTGGGTCTTGGTAATTTCGAGTGCAGGGAGCATTTCCGGCAAAAGCATGCCGTAGCTGTATCTGATGGCATATCCTGTGAATATGGTAATGAAACCTGCGATTATTATAGCTACAGCACGAGCGTTCATAACAAAACCATATATTATAGAATCATCAGGGCACCAGGTCGCTGAAAATCAAAATAATTAATTCAATATAATCAAAGATATTTTAGCTTCTTAGAATAGACCAAAATACGAACACAGTCAATAGGGTGAAACGGTTTTTTGCGGTCGGGAGGTCTATAAATTGGCATCGGTCATTTCCGGCAGCCATTCACCCCAGACATCCCGCAGAGCATCGCTTATTTCGCCTATTGTAGCGTAGGTTCTGACCGCTTCCAGGATCGGCAGTACGGTGTTACGGTCATTTCTTGCCGCTTCTCTGACTCCTTCCAGGGCAAGAGAAACCTTATTATTATCTCGATTTGCTTTTAACTGCTTCATCCTCTCATTCTGTTTTATCTCGGCTTCCTGACTGATGGTAAAAGGTTTGAAACCGGACTGCTTTGCGGATGTCGAGGCGAATTTATTTACTCCCACTATTACCCTGTCCCCGTTTTCCACCCGCTTCTGGTCGTTGTAAGCACTTCTGGCGATCTCCCTCTTAAAGAACCCGCTTTCGATTGCTGCTATAGCGCCTCCCATTTTATCTACTTTGTTCAGCAGTTCGGAAGCCTGTTTGACCAGTTCGTCCGTCAGCGACTCAATATAGTACGATCCTCCCAGCGGATCGACGACGCTGGTGACTCCGGTCTCATAGGCGACGATCTGCGAGGTGCGCAGTGCTATATGGGCAGCTTCGGGAGACGGCGTGCATATTGGCTCGTCATAGCTGCTGACACCGATATCCTGTGATCCGGCCAGAGCCAGCGTCAGGGTTTCAATGCCTATCCTGACGATATTATTCAGTGGTTCCTGTGCGGTGGAGACCAGCCCCGATGCGAAGGAGTTTATCCTCAATCTGAATGATTCGGGATTAACGGCTCCGAACCTTTCTCTCAATATAGTGGACCACATCTTCCGCAGAGCTCTCACCTTGGCTACCTCTTCGAAGATTTCCAGAGTAGCACAGCCCATCAGGATATCCAGTTGCGGAGCGAGGACGTCAACATCCAGACCCCTTTCCAGGGAGCTCTCAATGTACGCTATGGCGTTAGCCAGCGTAAACGCCAGTTCCTGCACGGCGGTACATCCACCCAGCCTCATATGAACGCCGGCAATGGACAGGGGACTCCAGTGCGGCAGGTTGTTATTACAGTATTCGATTACGTCGACGGCGAATTTTAAAGACGGTTTTACCGGGAATAGACAGGTGCCGCGAGCGGCAAATTCCTTTAGGGCATCGTTCTGCAGCCTTACTATGAAGCTCGAAGGGGAGATGCCTTTTTTTTCGGCTACCGCTAAAAACAGTGCCAGCATAATAGGACCTATAGCCATCGCTGTGGTACGGACCTGTGATACTGTGGAAAGATCGATCCCGTCGAATAAGCGTTCCATATCGTCGAGAGAAGCAATGGAAACGCCGACTTTGCCCACTTCCCCCCTGGCGAGCGGATTATCCGGGTCGTAGCCGATTTGCGTGGGTAAATCCAGGGCGATATAGAAACCCGTTTGCCCCTGATCGATTAAATACTTAATACGCTTATTGGTCTCCTCAGCCAGGCCGAATCCTGACAATTGTACTCTTTCCCACAGGTGGCTGCGATACATGCTCGGCTCGATACCTCTGACATTGGGAAATTCGCCGGGAAAACCGATATCATTAACATAGTCGAGATTTCTTTCCTCCATATCTAACGGTGTGTAGATGCGGTTTACCGGTATCCCCGACCAGGTTTGAAAGTGGTCTCTTC
Source organism: uncultured Dehalococcoidales bacterium (assembly GCA_964510365.1). Taxonomy (GTDB): domain Bacteria; phylum Chloroflexota; class Dehalococcoidia; order GIF9; family UBA5629; genus CAZEAR01. The sequence continues at coordinate 3,103 of CAZEAR010000134.1, forward strand.
TTTCTTTTTGCTTGTCCAGGGATTCCGCCAGTATGCCCTTTTCCCATTTTCCCCGGGCCTTTTTAATATTATCTAACTCTTTTTTGTCGTACATTCCATAAATCTCCTTTCGGAGTTATTTCTGTTTTAATGGACTCTCCTGTCAAAACCCTTCCAGTATTTCTCTTTGATTTCACGCTTCAATATTTTACCCACGGCGCTCTTGGGCAGCTCAGCCATGAATTCGACGGACTTGGGTTTTTTATAACTGGTCAGGTTCTTGCGGCAGTGCTCTATCAGCTCTTCTTCCGTTGCCTGCGCGCCGGGCTTTAATGCCACTATCGCTTTAACGGCTTCACCCCAGCTTTCATCGGGAACACCGATCACCGCCGCTTCATTGACCGCAGGATGCTTATAAAGGACCTCCTCCACCTCTCGCGCATAGACATTATATCCGCCGCTTATGATGATATCCTTGGCCCTGTCAACGATGAATATGTATTCTTTATCGTCTGCTCTGGCCAGGTCTCCGGTATATATCCAGCCGTTGCGAAGGGTCTCCAGTGTGGCTTCAGGCTTTTGCCAGTAGCCGCTCATACAGTGGGGGCTTCGAACGATAATCTGTCCCACTTCGCCGGGCTTGACCTCGTTGTCTTGTTCATCGACCAGTTTTACTTCGCCGGTCAAATAAGCCCTGCCCACCGAGGCGAGCCTTTTAACTTCTTCCTCCGTTCCATCCGGAATATGTTCCTCAGGCCTCAGGACGCAGATGGTTACCGGCGCTTCCGCCTGTCCGTACATCTGTATCAGCCTCTTGCCGAAAATCTTGAGTGCTTTCTTAAGCTGTTCTACCGGCATGGGGGAAGCGCCGTATGTTATCAGCCTGAGACTGCTCAGATCGTATTTATCCAGGTCGGAGTAATCACATAACCGGTTGAGCGTAGTAGGCACGGTGGCCACCATGGTTATTTTTTCCTTTTGCACCAGCTCCAGTACCTGTTGGATATCGAACCCGTTGGTTACTACGTGTTTGGCCCCTTTCACCCAGGCCAGAGGAGTACGGAATCCGTTGGCATGGGCCATAGTGCCTGTACTCAAAACGGCGTCTTTGGCGGTGAGGTTGAAAGCTTCGGCCTGCAAATTAAGTACCACGGTTATTAGGCTTTTATGGCTATGCATCGCGCCTTTAGGCGTGCCGGTGGTACCTCCGGTATAGAAGAGCAGGGCCAGATCGTTTTCATCCAGGTCGACCTGCGGTGAATCGGTGGGCTCGTTTTTAATAAGGTCGGGATAATAAAGCATACCGTCGACAGACTTATCGGTAACTATGAAATGCTTTACCGTTTTCAGGTCCGGCTTCATCCGATTCAGCATATCGATATAGTCGGAAGAAACTATGAGCGAGGTCGATTCCGAGTCGTTGATCATTATGGTCATTTCAGCTGTGGACAATCGCGGATTCAACGCCACCCTGATCAGGCCGCTCTTGTAAATGGCGAAATCAGCCTCGACGTATTCTACGCAGTTGCGGCAGATAATGGCTATGCGGTCACCTTTCTTATGTCCGAGCCTGGCCAGGGCATGAGCGAACTGGTTGCAGCGGCTGTGGACATCTTTAAACAGGTGGTTCCTGTTATTATCGACTACTGCGACACTATCGGGATACCATCTGGCAGCTCGATCGATTAAAAATGCTAAGTTCATGGAATTATTACCTCCTGACGTTTGCTCGAATATATTCGGCTATTTTTTTTATCGATGACCCCGGACCGAATATGGCACTTATTCCATTTTTTTTTAAGAAAGGAATGTCCTCATCCGGTATTATGCCCCCGCCGATGACCAGGACATCGTTCATACCCTTTTCCTTTAACAGTCTGGTGACCTCAGGGAAGAGCGTGTTGTGTGCAGCAGAATGACAACTGAGGCCGATGACATCTACATCTTCCTGAATTGCCGTGTTGACTATTTTCTCCGGTGTCTGACGGATACCGGTATAGATAACTTCCATCCCTTCATCCCGCAGGCTAAGGGTGAGTACCTGGGCACCTCTTTCATGGCCGTCCAGTCCCGGTTTGGCTATGAGTACCTTGATCGCTTTCTGGCTCATGCAGACCTCCTTGGCCGTATATATGTCGTGTTTTTCAGTACAAATATCTTCAATTGCCCGATAAGTGAAATATGTTTTTTTACCGAACCGATGCAGTGCAATATAGTATAGGCCTGCGGGGAGGACAAGGTAAAGCTCAAGGGATAAAAACCGGAGTCCTCATTTTTTCAATATAGTGACACTGGTTGCAGCGGTGTCCTCTTCGACTCTCCCCCCGGAGTTCTGAGTTAGTCCTACCCTGGGATTATGAACCTGATGTGCACCGGCAGTTCCTCTTAATTGCCAGACTATTTCGGTTATCTGCCCCAGTCCGGTGGCGCCCACCGGATGTCCTCTGGCACTGAGGCCGCCGCTGGGATCTACCGGTATGTCACCGTTTATTTGAGTACGTCCCTGCTCAAACATGGCGATGGCCTCGCCTTTTCCGCATAGGAGCAGTTCTTCACATCTCAGCAGTTCCACCGGCGCCATGGCATCGTGGACTTCGGCGACATTTACGTCCTTCGGATCGATTCCGGCTTTTTCATAAGCTTCTCGAGCGACCAGGGTAACCGTGTTGGGAATACTGGTATCGCCCGGTTTACGGTACAATCCCGCCTTTAAAACGCAGGAAGCGACGTTTATCAGAGGCCCGGAAGTAAACTGTCTGGACTTTTTCCTGGTGCAAACGATGGCGGCAGCGGCACCGTCGCTCATAGACGAACACATATACAGCGTTAACGGGTCTGAGATGGGGCGCGAGTTCAATACTTCTTCTACAGTCAACACTTTTTGATGCTGTGCGTAGGGATTAAGAGAGCCGTTATAGCTATTTTTTACCGCTATGCGGGCAAAAAGTTCTTTAGTAGCTCCGTATTCCTTCATATATTTTCTGAGCTGCAAAGCATAATAAGCGGTAAACTGGAATCCCATCATTGCCAGTTCTATCTCGGAGTTTGTACCGAGAGCACGCAGCGACCTCGCGGTATCGCCGCAGAAGAGTTTTTCCACTCCGACGGCCAGAGCTACGTCATAGGCACCGGAGGCTACTTCAAGACAGGCTCCTCGAAATGCCGTCGTCCCGCTGGCGCAGGCGTTTTCCACGTTTATTACCGGAATGCCTCCCAGCCCGGAATGCCTGAGCACAATCTGCCCGCGAACTGCCTCCTGTCCCGTAATCAGTCCGGCCAGCGAATTGGAAAAATAGGCGACCTGGATATCGCGGGCCTGTACTCCGCTGTCTTCGATAGCTTTCCAGATAGCTTCCTGCCCCATATCCTGCAATGTCCTGTCAAGGAACTTGCCAAATTTGGTCATCCCCACCCCGATAACTACCACGTCCCTCATGATCCGGTACCCTTCCTGGAATTTTTTGCAGGGCGAAATTGATAGGTGAGCAAATCGTTGCCGCAATCGTCTTTCGCCACTTTGCCGATGACGAATTCCACGTCCATACCTATACTTAATGCATCCTCGGACGGCTCACAATCGGTGATCGTGGAAAAAATACGGGGGCCTTCCGCCAGGTCGATCCATGACTGAATATAAGGTGCCTCGAATCCCGGCGGTGCAACATAGCTGATGGAATAGCTGTCGATTTTCCCTT
>CAZEAR010000135.1:0-5248 GCA_964510365.1 uncultured Dehalococcoidales bacterium
GGATGAGGCTGGTCCTTATAAAAGGGGCCTATATTTCTGGCAGGGTCTCCACCCGGTAATTCGACCTTGATCACTTCTGTACCTAAATCCGCCAGAACTTTACCGCAGAAAATCCCCTTTTCATCTGTTAGATCAAGAGCCCGAAAGCCGCTCAGCATGCTCATGTATTAATTCTTCCTAAGTCTTATATGCGGGTTTTTCTTTACACTAAATGTCAATTTTATATTTCGATCACTCCGAAGTCAATTATTATCAGGCTGTGTACGGCGGCAGTAGGGCTGGATTTTCAAGGGATAATAATTATCCGGTGGGCTTGCCTGTAGTAATTTCCTTAATAAATTATATCGTTGATTTAATAAATATACTTTTAGTCGATCAGGGGCTTGACTATTAATAGTTGCTCATTTAGTATAGGCACATAAATCGGGTTTGACTGAAGCTTAGCCCAGATTGGAAAGAGACGATTCCCAATTATACCAGGAGGCATTATATGGCAGAAAAAGTAAAGGAAAAAGCACAGCTGTTTAGCACAGGAAAGAAGAATATAACTGTGTACAATCCGACGAGTGTGGAAATAATGGAGGAGATTCAACACTTTGCCCCGCGAATAGATTCATTTAATGGGAAGCGAATAGGTCTATTATGGAACGGCAAAGCGAATGGTGATTTCTATTTGAACAGAGTTGGTGAATTATTGGAAAAAAGATTCAGTAATGTATCTATTATCAAATTCTGGGAAGTGGATCCTACAGAAACAGCTCATCCGGAGAAGAAAAGTGCTGAAGCCCTTGACCGCGTAGCCAAAAGCTCTGACATCGTAATAGCTTCGCAAGGTGACTGAGGGGCATGCACAACCTGGCTTGTCCACGGTACGATCGAGCTTGAAAAAAGGGGTATACCTACCGTATCAACCATCACCTCAAATTTTGTAAATTTAGCAAGGACAGTTGCTAAAGGTTTTGGTGTCGAAAATTTACCTGTTACTGTAGTGGAGCATCCGCTGGGTGGTATTGCATCTGAAGTTGCCGCATCCAAAGCTGATAAGGTTATAGATGATATTATTGAAAAAGCGACACGGATTATGCCGAAATCGGTATCTTCGAAGATGAAAGCTTTTCCCGCTCCGATGGTCAGTGTAGAGGACACGATTGAAGCCGTTAACGATTTGTTTTACCGAAATGCCTGGACTGACGGTTTGCCTATAGTACCGCCTACTGTAGAGCGTGTCGAGAAAATGCTCGCCGGGACCAGTCTTGCTCCTGACCAGTTGATCGGGCTTGTTCCGCCCAGGATGGGAGCTGCTACCGTGCAAATTATCGCTATAAATGCGGTTATGGCCGGAGCAAGGCCGGAGCATTTGCCTGTGATAATATCTGCTGTGAAAGCTGCGGTTGAACCGGAAGCAGAACTTCGCAAGTGGCTCGCCACTACTAGGCCTACTTTTATATCTCTCTTTGTTCAAGGCCCCATTACTAAAGAACTAGGTATTCATTACGGTCAAAGTGCTCTGTTTCCCGGGCCGAAACCCAATGGTGTAATAGGACGCGCTTTTAATCTTACCATATTTCTTCTGGGGGGTGTTGTATCACCGCCCGATACCGTTGGGACCATGACAACATTGGGTATGCCGAATTACTCATTTTGTCTCGGAGAGAATGAAGATGCGTTACCCAAGGGATGGAATCCTTTACGGGTGGATGCTGGATATAAGCTCGAGGATAGCGTCGTTACCGTATTTGGAACGACATTGCCTCTCCTCCAGAACGACCACGATTCTAAAGATGGAGAGGGCGTTTTAATGTCAACGTGCTATCTTATCGGCGGTCAGTTGGAGAGGGTAGGTGGAACTCATCCCGGAGGAATGGTCATACTTTTTGGCCCTGAACATGCCGATACAATTGCCCGTGACGGTTATTCCAAAGAAGATGTTAAGCAGTTTATTTTTGAGAATGCCAAGGCCCCGCGGGAGAATATGGTGAGAGGCGGATTATGGTATATTACCTATGAGCATCAACCTGAATGGATTAAAAAACAGGTGGCTGATAATGTCCCCATGATTCAGGAATTTGATAGTCCCGATCAAATAGCAATCAGTGTTGCCGGTGGAGCCGGGAAACAATCGATACTGCGGATTAGCCATAGAAATCCGAATCCTGTGGTGATAAAAGATGCGGTACTCACCCGGGCTGGCCGTTAATTTAAAACCATAAGCTATATATTCAAAATTCGGATTATTAAGGACCGAGTAGGATTTATGACGAATACTAATGTAGATGACGTTGCATTAGGAATCCTGAATATATAGTCCGTTCATCGATTACGCAATACAATACCTATTAAATAATTCCGCATTACGGAATGTTTTCTTATATAATATAGGTAACAATTACCTGATCTCCTATAATGAAAACAATAGATCCTGTAATTCAATCAGAATGATTTAGCCCAGCTATTGACATCAGGTGTATAATGATTTTTGAGTTGGAATTCGCTGTACCGTATAGCGAAACGCATAAGAGTATCCTGACAACCGGATCCGGCAACAGACATCATTAACCATGTCAAGTTAATAAATGTCTTTTTTCAGGTATTGACAACTTACTATATAGCTGTTATTTTGGAACTGCTAGTTCTGCAATTAATAAATAAAAGGAGGCAAATATAGATAAATAAAAACTGAAGATAATATAGAAAAGTACGATTGAATATTAATGCTAATCAAGAAGGGAGAGGGAAAATGAAAAAGTTGTATTTGATTTCATTAGTTATAATCATAATTACTTTAGCTGTCGGTGGCTGTAAAGCTCCAGCTCCGTCACCGGCACCAGCCCCAGCCCCAGCACCGGCACCAGCTCCTAAAGCTGAACCAATAGAATGGAAATTGGTTACCTTTTTAGCTCCGAATGCTTCTCCTGTTAAATACGGTGCATTATGGGCGGAACGGGTTACCGAGAAATCCAAGGGTGCTCTTACCGTCACAGTAACCGGTGGGCCGGAAGCAATTCCGCGCGCAGACCAGTTCGCGGCTTTGACCAGTGGTGTAGTCACTGCAGTCGTTGGTAATACCGGAATGGTAGCTCCGTACTCGGGTGCGATATGGTGTGATACCCTTTCTCGTGTCAATATCGTTGAAGAGCGAAAAAGAGGTTTTTACGATTATATGAACACCCTGTTGGCTGATGCCAACCTATACTATCTGGGATCTTGTATGGCCAATTTTGAAAGAGTTATAGCCCTAAAGAACAAGCTTACAAATAAAGCTGCTCTACAAGGCGTAAAGTTTCGTGGAGACGAGGCTTACGCTCCTTATCTAAAGGCATTAGGCTTTTCAGTCGTCTTTATGCCTCTTCCGGATGTATACACCGCTATGGAAAGTGGTGTCGTCGAAGGCTACCACGCTGTTGTCAGCGATATTGTGGGTCAGAAATTATATGAGGTAAGCAAGTACTGGATCGATCATCCGCTGACCGGTTCCAGGACACAATTAATGCTTAATTTAAAGTCCTTAAATGCGCTTCCTGACAATCTGCGTAAAATAGCAATAGACACGTATCTTGAATTGGAACCGGAAATACAGCAGAATTTCCTGGATGTTGTCTCCAAAAATAAGCAAACGATGATGGAAAATGGTGAGAAAATGGAGCCTATTAAATTCTCTTCGGAAGATGCCAAATGGCTCCTGGATACCTTCTATAATCAGGGGTGGGAGAAGGTTAAAAAAGAAGTCAGCCCGGATGTTTACGATAAACTCTATAAATTTAAAGCGGAATAAGGAAAATAACTTTAAATATAAGCCTGGTAAGTACTTTGCCGTAAAGTTGCTTGTTAAAGACAAGGTAATAGTTAATAGATATGTACGTTAAGCTCCGAGTTGGTTAGTAACTTGATAAGCAAAGCTTGCACGAATCGTTCTCCTGCCTGAATTTCAGGCAGGAGAATGGTCTATGATAAAAAGTCGTAAAAACAAGAGATATCAGCCCCCCTTGCATATAAAGAATAATTAGAAACGTATCTTTTAAACATATAATATTATTCCATATTTATTTCTTTTAAAGTGATCGTATATTATGGGATAATTAAAAAGATTCAGGAATAAGTTTCCCTGTTCAGCTGATTGGAGCATCTGTTTGAGGTTAGTATGAAGAAAAGTAACAAGATCATCATTATTTTTGACCGTATTATGGGCATTTTTTTCTTCGTGGCATCTATCTTGCTTATTTTAATGTTACTTTTCGTACTCATTGAGGTTGTTGCCAGGTATTTTTTCAATCAGTCCCAGATGTGGGTCATAGAGTCCTGTGAGTATTCTCTACTTTATATTACTTTTTTAGGCACTGCCTGGCTGTTGAGAAAAAACGGACATATAAAAGTTGATCTGGTTATAACACGACTGAGTCCAAAAGCTCGTGTGATAGTCGATACCATTACGGCTTTTATAGGTATAGGTATCAGCATAGTTATTACATGGTATGGAGTCCTGGTTACCTATGATATGTTTCAGAAAGGTATTACGGCCATCACAGCTCTGGAACCGCCGGTAGGCATTCTGACAGCCGTTGTCCCTGTAGGGGGTTTTTTACTACTTCTCCAGTTTATAAGAAGTGTCTTTAACAGCTTGGAAATATTAAAAGGCGAAGCAAAATTGGAAGAAAAGGGTGATGTAAGCGAAGCCACGATCTATTAAATATTTTGAGGTGAATGTCTTTGGAATGGCAATGGGCTTTCCTGCTGATTATAGGTAGTTTCCTGGTCTTAATGTTGCTGGGATTGCCGGTAGCTTTCTCTTTCCTGACGGTTAATATTATAGGGGTATATTTGTTCTGGGGTGGTGAATTAGGTTTACATCAGCTTATCCTGAGCATGAAGACCTCTATAAGTACTTTTACTCTGATGCCGGTGGCAGCTTTTATCCTTATGGGTGAAGTGATGTTTCATTCGGGTGTCGCCGTTCACCTGATGAACGCCATTGATAACTGGGTGGGCCGTTTCCCCGGGAGGCTGGGGCTGTTAGCTATTTCTTTCGGTACTCTCTTTGCTGTATTAAGCGGTTCTAGCATGGCGAGCACAGCTATAATGGGATCGATATTAACGCCGGAAATGGAAAAAAAGGGCTACAGCAAGGCAATGAGCCTGGGACCTATACTCGGCAGTGGTGGGCTTGCTGTCATGATTCCCCCCAGCGTTCTGGTTATTGTTTTGGGTAGTATTGGAGAGATATCGATCGGTAAACTTTTAATCGGTATCATAG
>CAZEAR010000135.1:5258-6717 GCA_964510365.1 uncultured Dehalococcoidales bacterium
TCCCTGGGCTGCTCATGGCCTTCTTTTACATGCTTTATATTATAGGCAGATGCGGCTTACAGCCTTCCATTGCTCCTGCTTATGAAGTGAAGCACGTTCCCATGTCGACGAAATTAATAAGCTCCGCAAAATATATTGCGCCATTAAGCTTCATACTGTTTCTGGTTGTCGGGCTCATTTTCTTAGGTGTTTCCACACCATCGGAGGCGGCGGCTGTAGGTTGTCTGGGCAGCATCGCTCTGGTTTATGCCTATGGAAACCTAAACTGGGGCACATTGAGGAAATCTATCGGCTCTGCTACCAGTCTAGTTGTGATGGTATTTATGATTATCGTCGGTGCCAAGGCATTCAGTCAAATACTGGCTTTTAGCGGGGCTAGTCCCGGGCTGGTTAAACTATTCTTAAGTTTGCCTTTAGCACCGGTTTTCGTGATTTTTATCATGCAATTTGTACTGCTGATTTTGGGTTGTTTTATGGGGCCGGTAGAGATAATGATGCTTACTTTACCTATTTTTATACCGATTATCCAGAATCTCGGTTTTGATGAGATATGGTTTGGAGTAGTAGTGCTTCTAAATATGGAGATGGCAATAACGACGCCGCCTTTTGGCATGTCACTGTTTATAATGAAAGGTGTAGCTCCTGAAGGTACCACGATGCGCGATATATATCTAGCCGGTTTACCTTTTCTAGGGTGCGATCTGATAGTTATGATACTGCTCTTTGTCTTTCCGAATCTGGTTCTATGGTTGCCAGGTTTAATGAGGCAGTAGGCGACAGGAAGATTGCGTGCATACGATCGCAAATCCGCAATGTCATGTTGGCAAATGTAAATATTATGGGTGAAATAATATGAGTAGCAAGGAAAAAGTAATCAGGACTACCTGTCATTTGTGCCATGGAGGCTGTATATTGCTGGCGCATGTTAAAAACGGGAAGCTTTTATATATGGAAGGAGACCCTGACGCCCCACATAATCGGGGTGGTATATGTCCCAAGGGTGCAGCCGCACCGCAGATAATATACAGTCCCTACCGTATCAAATATCCCATGAAAAGAGTGGGGGAAAGGGGAGAAGGGAAATGGCAGAGGATATCCTGGGATGAAGCCCTGGACACCATAGTTGAAAAATTGAAGTACTTTAAACAGAAATATGGTGGGGAAAGTATCGCTTATCTCTGGGGTACGGGAAGGCAGGTTTTGCTTACGCCCTGGTGGAATTTTTTCAACGAGGTAATAGGAACTCCTAACGGGATAGGAGTGGGCCATATGTGTTTGACCAAAACCAGGGCAAGTCTGACCAGCTTGACTCTCGGTAAAATTCATGGTCCGACCTCGAGGGCAGAGTTTCGTGATTTTGACGATGCTGCCTGCATAGTTGGTTGGGGAGATACCCTGATAGAGTCCACCAACGACAGGATGGCATTGGCGGGGAGACGGATAACGGACTCACTGAAAC
>CAZEAR010000136.1:0-5318 GCA_964510365.1 uncultured Dehalococcoidales bacterium
CCATAGTTCTTTTCGGAATCTTATTTCTCTATCTGAAAAACGGCAATGAACTGGGAATTTACATCACCTTTGGAGTATTAGTAGGCTCTTTTTTAGTCAGCTATGTCAGAGCCAGGGCCGAAGGACTTGGTTTCGAGTGCAGAGTAGGTTTGTTTACCAGGACCGAGAGAGTTATAATATTAACTCTGGGTTTGCTTATTAACCAAGTATTAATTGTCTTGATAATTCTGCTGATCTTCAGTTTTTTTACCTTTGGGCAACGATTGTTCTACTTGTATCGTCAGATAAAAAAAGTAAAACCAAATTGATTGGAAACAATTTCAGCTTTACAAATGTATAAAGTACAGCAACAAACGAACCCATATTGTTCAAATTATTGCTTATTAAAACGAGTTCTGTTTTAAAGAGATGTCAGTAATAACCATAGTCGGCGGCCAGTGGGGAGACGAAGGCAAGGGGAAAATAATCGACCTTCTTGCTGAAAAAGTAGACGTAGTTATACGTTTTTCCGGTGGCGACAATGCCGGGCACACAGTAATAAATCCATACGGAGAATTTAAACTTCACCTGGTACCGTCGGGTATCTTTTATCCCAGGGTAATCTGTATTATCGGCAATGGTGTATCGATAAACCCGCCTGTTCTCCTGCAAGAAATAATGGAGCTACAACAGAAAGGCATTAATACCAATAATCTTTTTATCAGTGATAGAACCCACCTTATCATGCCGTATCACATACTTCTGGATCGCCTCGAAGAAGAAAGACGGGGTAAAAGCGCCATAGGTACTACGCTCAAGGGAATCGGGCCTGTTTTCACTGACAAGACAGCTCGCCTTGGTATTCGCACTTCTGATCTTTTTGATAATGAGACATTTAAATCCCGTCTCAGCGCAATTATTGAATTGAAAAATACCATAATTACAAAAGTATATAATGCGGAGCCTCTGTCATTTAACCAGGTTTACGAGCAGTATTGTGATTATAGAGAGCGTCTTAAGCCTTTCATAAGAGAAACCAATTCGATTATTCAAAACAGATTATCTCAAAAAGAAATGATCATGTTAGAAGGCGCTCAAGGTACCATGCTCGATCCTGACTTCGGCACATATCCTTATGTCACATCATCCTCACCCCTGTCCGCGAATAGTTCACTAGGCTCAGGAATACCTCCTAATAGAATTGATCATATTTTGGGTATTTTTAAATCTTATACAACCCGGGTGGGTGGTGGGCCTATGCCCACGGAACTGCCGGATGAAATAGGAGATCTAATCAGGAACATTGCTCATGAATACGGAGCTACTACCGGCAGGCCACGACGTTGTGGCTGGTTTGACGCTGTCGTCGGCCGTTTCAGCGTAGCCATAAATGGATTCACCGGTATAGTATTAACTCGCTTAGATGTCCTGGATAGTTTGCCTAGCATTAAGATATGTACCGGCTACAAATTGAACGGTAAAATTATTGACTTTTATCCGACTGATTTGTCTACTCTCGAGCGATGCGAACCTGTTTATGAGGAATTACCAGGATGGCAAACATCGATAAGCGGCGCGCGGAATCTGGAACAATTGCCATCTCCTGCCAGACGCTATATCGCCCGGATAGAAGAGATGTTATCCTGCCCCGTTGATATTGTATCAGTCGGTGCCAATCGAGAAGAAACAATAATAATTAAACAAATAGGTAAATAAGATCGTAATTGGAATTGTTGAGATCCGAAACAGGTCATAACAACAGAAGACCTGCCTGAATCCGAACTACATGGACAAATCGATTTTGTAATTTGTTAGTGTCTTTTCGATAACGGCCCTGGACTTTTCATCCGGTTCAATCAGTGGTAGTCGAGGCTTACCTACAGAAAATCCCAGGTGATTCAGGGCATATTTGATCGGCATAGGGTTCGCTACTACGAAAAGCGAGTTCACTAACGGTACCAAATGACGATGCATTGCTGCCGCCTCACTGATTTTGCCCATAAAATAATCTTCGATCATTTTCTTCATTTGAAGGCCAACCAGATGAGAGACCACGCTAATAACGCCATAACCACCTACTGATAACAGGGGTAGAGTATCGTTATCATTTCCACTATAAACTAAAAATCCTTCTCTTGATCCGCTTACTATCTGGGAGATTTGTTCCAAATTACCGCTGGCTTCTTTAATACCAATAATATTATCAATGTTACTGAGTTTTATCACGGTTTCTGCGGCCATGTTGGTAACTGTACGTGAAGGTACATTATAGAGAATACAAGGTAAGCTAGTGCTCTCGGCAATGGCTTTAAAATGCTGATATAAACCCTCTTGACTGGGACGATTATAGTATGGGACGACAAGTAGGCATCCATCAACACCTATCATTTCGGCCTCTTTAGTAAATTCAATACTATCTGCAGTACAGTTATCACCGGTACCAGCAATAACGCAACCTTTTTCCCCAACCGCATTTTTTATTTCGGCAAAGAGACGTGCTTTCTCCTTCCATACTATAGTCGGGCTCTCACCGGTTGTACCCGAGACCAGTACTCCGTCACTGCCTGCATTAATAAGAGCTAAAGCAAGTTTTTGCGCTTGTACGTAATTAATTTCCCCATTTTTATCAAATGGAGTCACCATGGCTGTTATTAGGCGACCGAACTTATTCATCTTTTTTTCCTGGTTTTAACCAGCCTGGATTTTAACCCAGTCTCTTTTTGCCGCCTCCTCGGCGATTTGAACAGCATTAAGAGCAGCGCCTTTGCGTAAATTATCTGCCACTACCCACATCACCAGACTATTCGGACGAGAGATATCAGTTCGAATACGCCCTACATAAACATCATCGGAACCTGCAGCCAACCAGGGCTGCGGATAAAGGCTGACATTGGGATCATCGAGCACTTTCACTCCTGGGGACTTAGCTAAAATATCCCTGGCTTCATCCGGACCAATCGAATGGGTGAACTCTACATTAATCGCTTCACTATGCCCAATAAAAATTGGAACTCTGACGCAAGTCGCGGATATAGCAATTTCTTCGGCATGCATTATCTTCCGGGTTTCATCGACTACTTTTTGTTCCTCCTTAGTATAGCCATTGTCAAGGAAAACATCTATCTCCGGAAGTAAATTAAAAGCAATCTGGTGAGGATAAACATGAGGAAGCACATTTTGTCCTTCCAATATTAACCTGGCCTGGGTTGTCAATTCTTCCATAGCTGATGCACCGGTGCCGGAAACTGCCTGATATGATGACATTATGATGCGTTTAATAGGATTCACCTTATGTAGTGGATAAAGAGCCACTACCTCCTGAATGGTTGAACAATTAGGATTGGCAATAATTCCTTTGTGATTCTTGATATCTTCAACGTTAACTTCAGGAATAACCAGTGGCACTGCCGGTTCCATTCTAAAGGCAGAGCTATTATCGATAACCAGAGCTCCCGCCTTTGCAGCGATTGGCGAAAAATGCTTGCTGATCTCTGCACCAGCCGAAAAAAGTGCAATATCTACCTGCTGAAAAGAGTCCGCAGTGGTTTCTTTTACTACAACCTCATGGTGACCCACATACATCTTTTTGCCAGCCGAACGATCTGACGCATACAGCTGTATTGAAGAAACAGAGAATTTCCTCTGTTCCAATACTTTAATAAATTCCTGCCCGACCAGGCCAGTAGCACCGACGATAGCTACTTTATACGCTTTCATTATTTCCCCCTAAATGTAATAATTGGTCCAATCCATAAACCAATCCTCGGTATTTAAATACTTCTTTTATAGCTAACAGGACACCGGGCATAAAACATTCACGCCCTATCGAATCATGGCGTAAACTTAAAGTCTGTCCCTGTCCACCCAGTATCACTTCCTGACTCGCTACAAAACCAGGTAATCTTACACTATGTATAGCTATGCCATCAACCTCTCCGCCTCTGGTACCGGCGATATTTTCCTTTTTTGTTGGTGCGTATACAAATGGTTTACCTCTAGATTGATACATTGCTTTAGCCGTAGCTAACGAAGTTCCGGAAGGGGCATCAGCTTTTTCATCGTGGTGTAATTCAATTATTTCAGCATGGTCAAAATATTGCGCAGCGATTTTTGCCAGATGTAACATAACTACCGCTCCTAAAGCGAAGTTGGGAGCAACTACCGCACCAATCTGTTTTTCCTTATATAGCTGGTCGATTTCATTCAGGTTTTCATCCGAGAATCCCGTTGTACCCGCAACCAGATAGATCCCATGTTTTGCAGCAATTCGTGCAGCAGATATTGCAGCTTCGACAATCGTAAAATCTACCAGTACCTGGGGTTGGCAGGTCTCCACAAGCTGGCTTAAGTCCCGTGAAAGCGGTACCTTCTCTACCGAGTCGGGCAATTCAAGGTAATCCTGGTTAGCTTTGATATCTACTGCGCCGACCACCTTAAGATCGGGATCATGGCATACGGCTGCTATTATAGACCGACCCATTTTCCCTAAAGCACCATGTACTACAACTGCTATTGGCTTCATCGATTTCTCTCTAACCCTGTTTGTGAAGATAACAGGCCCTCAGAAAATCGTTATTGACCGGCAAAAGACCGATTTCGGCTGCTTTTTTTACTGTGGTCATAACTGCCGGAACGAGGCTTGGACTGTTTCCTGCGGAAACGACCACTATCCGATTTGGATTCAGTGGATCTCACAGTTCTTGATTCAGGGGAATCACCGAATACTGCTCGACGTGAAAGGTTGATTCTACCCAGGCGATCTATTTCAGTGACTTTAACTGTAATCTCATCACCTTCTTTAACGACATCCTCCACTTTTGCTACATGATGATCTGCCAGTTCACTAATATGAACAAGTCCTTCTTTACCTGGTAATACTTCAACAAAAGCGCCGAAGTTCATTAAACGTGTGACTTTTCCGGTATAAATGGCGCCGACTTCTATTTCCCTGGTTAAACCCTCAATAATATCTATCGCCTTTTGGGCTGCTTCCTCGTTCGGAGAACCAATAAGCACTGTACCGTCATTTTCAACGTCTACCGTAACTTTAGCCTGTTCAATTATAGATCTTATAGTTTTACCACCTGGTCCGATTACAACACCGATTTTGCTTGGATCGATATTGATCCTGTACATTCTGGGAGCATAAGGACTGAGCTCAGGGCGGCTCGAAGCGATAGCCCCCTGTATGTTATCTAGTATTTGAAATCGAGCTTCACCAGCTTGGTATAATGCATCCGATAGTATTTGCAAGTCGATACCGCTGAGTTTAATATCCAGTTGGATTGCTGTGATCCCCTGTCTGGTACCGGCAACTTTGAAGTCCATATCCCCGTCTA
>CAZEAR010000136.1:5328-6629 GCA_964510365.1 uncultured Dehalococcoidales bacterium
TTCAATATCTGTGAGGACAACATAATCATTATTATCTCCGGTAACGAGACCCATGGCTATTCCAGCCACCGGCGCCTTTATCGGTACGCCGGCATCCATTAATGATAAGGTTGAAGCACATACACTCGCCATCGAA
The DNA here is from genome assembly GCA_964510365.1 of uncultured Dehalococcoidales bacterium. GTDB lineage: Bacteria > Chloroflexota > Dehalococcoidia > GIF9 > UBA5629 > CAZEAR01. Next base: position 5,465 of record CAZEAR010000136.1, read on the forward strand.
GTGCTGCCGTTGGAACTCAATACTTCGGATACAATCCGTACAGTATAAGCAAAATCATCTTCTTTAGGTATCACCGGGAAAAGAGCTCTTTCTGCTAAAGCGCCATGGCCGATTTCCCTTCTACTCGTCGATCCTAACCGTTTTACCTCACCGGTAGAGAACGGCGGGAAATTATAGTGATGCATAAAACGTTTGGTATCTTCCAATCCCAGACCGTCAATAAGCTGTTCCTGCCGCAATGAACCGAGCGTAGTAATTGCCAGTACCTGAGTTTGACCTCGGGTGAATAGGCCGGACCCATGAGTACGCGGTAAAAGATTAACTTCGCTACTAATAGCCCTGATCTCTTTATTCTGACGGCCATCAAGATGGTTCTTAGTTTCAAGTATATGTTTCCTGGCCGCCTTCTTTAGATGATCATCAATTACTGAGGCAATATCTTCCTCAGTAAAATCGTCTTTAAGTTTTTCGACGATTTCCTGTTTTAGAGATGCTACCTCTTCTTTGCGTTTGTCTCTATCCGTCTGAGTAATAGCTTTAGCTAATTTATTATCGTAATCGGATACAATAATATTCTTCAACGCCTCGGCTACTTCGGTAACCTTTATCTCCATTTTGGGCTGGTTAACAACCTGATGGAGCTCTTCTTGCATTTTTATTATATCCTGATTTATGGTATGCCCGAGCTCAATAGCCTGTAATATCAGTTCCTCTGTGACTTCCTTACCATCAGCCTCTACCATTACAACCTTTTCCTTAGTACTGGCTACGGTAACATCGATCAGGCTTTCATTTAATTGCGGAAGGGAGGGATTTATTACCAGATTATTGTCAATGTAGCCAATGCGGACTGCACCCACCGGTCCATTAAAGGGAAGAGCGGACTGGTTTAATGATGCTGAAGCGCCGATAAGCGCTAAAATATCCGGAGCATTTTCCTGATCAGTGGAAAGTACCGTAATAACAATTTGAATTTCATTGCTTAAACCCTTGGATAGTAGCGGGCGTAAAGCACGATCGGTAAGACGTGCGGTCAATGTAGCATTTTCACTGGGGCGTCCTTCCCGCCTGATAAAACTACCGGGTATTTTGCCGACAGCGTAATGCCGTTCTTCGTAATCTACGGTTAAACGGATAAAATCACTTTCGCCAGGACGTTCTTCAC
>CAZEAR010000137.1:0-6577 GCA_964510365.1 uncultured Dehalococcoidales bacterium
AGGATTCGAACCTACAACCTAGCGGTTAACAGCCGCCCGCTCTACCATTGAGCTACCGAGGAATGGGATTGCCCTTAGATCATTTTTAGACCGTATCTGTCGGTTCTGGTGACCGATAAAGGTCTATTTGCGATATTCTCGCCTAAGTGATAGTCTATCAGCGGATGGTATTATAGCATTATATATCGCTTGGCGACAATTTATTAATATATGATTATTGGACCGATAATATAATTGACAACGTCTGTTTTGTGTATTAATTTAGATAAGATTAAAATCGGTAATATACCGGTATAGTAATAGGTATTCCGGTTTGTATTTAATAATGACTGAATTGATTTTATACATTGTACCGGTTTATTGTCCGGAGGACATATCGCACTATAACCGTATAATGGTGAAGTAATACAGGAGTCGACATATGGATGACGGTTCTAAGCAAGCGCGGAAAGAGAAACTGGGAGAGATACTTGTCCGTACCAAGATAATAAATCAGGACCAGCTAAAAGAGGCATTACAGACGGCTGGCTCACAAAATAAAATGATCGGGCAGATTTTAATAGAAAAGAAGCTTATCAGTCCGCGTGACCTGGCGACAGCCCTTAGTATTCAACTACAAGTACCTTTAATTGATCTTGCTAAGCAGAAAGTATCCAAAGAGGCACTTAAACTGGTACCTGAGCAATTGGCCAGGAAACATAATGCTTTGCCTTTAGATATTATCGGTGATGCCGTAACGGTTGTCATGGAAGATACCAGAGATGTGCGTGCTATCGATGATTTAGCCGCCATTACCAAGATGAGAGTCGAACCTATGATGGGAGTTCCCGAGGATATCCGCCAGGCTATAGACCGGAATTATGCCCTGGGAGATGTTATGGAACACGATATCAGCCCATCGGTATCCGCATCGACAGAATTAGTTGTCGATGAAGTTGTAGACCTGGATGATTCTTCTCAGGCACCTGCAATGCGCAGCCTCAATATGATAGTTCAGCAGGCGATAAGAAACCGGGCTTCGGATATTCATGTCGAACCTCATGACAACAGGCTTCAGGTTCGATACCGGATCGACGGTGTCTTGCAGACCATAACGTCATTGCCTGCCGATATTCATGCAGCCCTTATGTCCAGGTTAAAGATTATGGGAGGCATGAACATTGCTGAGCGGAGAAGGCCGCAGGATGGGAGGTTTTCGGTCAGAGTCGATGATATTGATACTGATGTGCGTGTTGCTGTAGCTAATACTGTTGAGGGAGAGATGGCCGTACTGCGACTTCTGTCCAAGTCTCCCGCTTTACTGGAACTGACCGGCCTGGGTTTCTTGCCCGATGTGCTTGAACGCTATCAGAAATTACTTAAGTTGCCCTGGGGGATGATTCTGTTCGGGGGGCCGACCGGCTCCGGTAAAACAACCACGCTTTATGCTTCGATTAATCAGCTTGATAGAAGTCAAAGAAATATCATGACCATAGAGGACCCTGTGGAATATCATTTCAGCGGCATTAATCAGTTCCAGGTCAATTTAAAGGCTGGGTTGACCTTTGCTACCGGCCTGAGGTCTTTTATGCGACTGGACCCTGATGTCATTCTGGTCGGTGAGATACGCGATATAGAAACAGCAAGTATTGCGATACAGGCGGCTCTTACCGGACATTTATTGTTTTCATCCATTCATGCTAATGACTCCGCCGGCATTATTTATAGATTGCGGGACCTGGGTGTAGACCTGGTTTTACTCTGCTCATCGATTGCGGGGACTGTTTCCCAGCGTATTGTACGACGAATCTGTCCGCATTGTCTTGAATATTATGAACCTTCGGTCGAGGAAAGGGTAGCATATGAAGCCGAGATGGGGAAATTAACCGGTCCGTTATTTAAGGGATCGGGATGCAACGTATGTGCTGAAACGGGATATCTGGGGCGAGTTGGATTATTCGAGGTACTTATCGTAACCGATAGCATTAAAAAATTATTACTTGACGGAGCACCGGCGGCTGAGTTAAGAAATCAAGCGATAAAGGAAGGTATGATTTCCCTGCTGCACGACGGAATGCTGAAGGTTAAAGAAGGAACCACCACAATCTCCGAGGTATTACGTAATGTCTATACCATCAATCTGTAAATCGGTATCTAATAGTTGATTTATCACGGTTCCCTTTCAATAGGAGCAGGTGAACAAGACGAAATTGTATATGAATAGATTAAAAGGGATATCTGCAAAGTAAATACTGGCTGCCGAGCTAGGATTCGAACCTAGGCTAAGGGATCCAAAGTCCCCCGTGCTACCGCTACACAACTCGGCAATTGAGATTGATTATAACGGGTAAGGTGGGGTGTGTCAAAATCCTTTTGCCTGTCACTTTAACTTAAAATGATTATCATTTTTCCGCATGCAGGGAAGGTAAGTTAAATTAACTTGTCAAAATATGTAACAGAGTCTTGTAAACAGCCAATTACTTTCGTTACATAAGAACATGAAAGCTGTTTAGTATTGAGTTAAAAGTGGACTTAAGAGATTCGTAATCTTTAATATTGCATACACATTCTGCAATCAAAACTGTCTTGTCCCGTACTAAATAGATTGCTTCCCACACTTCTTCATAGCCGTCATTATACGTTGCATTAATAATACTTCTTATTGCCGGTATACCGTCTACGGTCAAATTATTTTTGGATATTTCTGTATATCTTTTTAATGTTTCTTTCAGTGCATGTTCCAGTTCATATTGGTAAACGCTCTCTAAACTCTTAACAGTTTCTAATCCCCACATGTATACACTAACTCCTGCGTAAAATTCTGTGGTTGGATGCTTAAAGGCCATAATCTCATCAGCACTCATATCTTTTTCGGGCGTTTTTATCCAGTCCAGGGGATATGATATGGAGAAACCGTTGGTGTACGTGTTGAGTTTTGGTGAGGGAACAGATATTTTATCCGATAAATGCGGTTGTATAACCCAGGAATCAAGCATGGCTTGGGCTATTCCTAGATAGGTATTATATTGGTCGACTGGCGAGATGTATGCCCAGGCATGAAATGCCAGTCCATCGCTCCGCGGCACTACAATCTGCAGCTGTTTGAAATCTTCTCCCTGGTAAGTATATTCGGAGGTAAACTGTTTTCCTGTCAGTTTCTCCCCATTTTCCATTGTGTAAATAAAGGCATTCTCATTATGGAACCTGGTGTTGGACGCAGTTCCCAGTTTATTCTTAATATCATTTATCACCGAATCAACATTTTCATAGGTACCGCCATTTTTGACCGACGCCAGATTTTGAACACTAACGGTCGAATAATAAGCTGGTGTGTCTTTTTTACCACTGAAGGTAACTATATAACCGGATATATCATATGACCAGTCACCAGGATATCGGATGCTAAATGCAAATTTATCTTCCTGGAAGGTATTTTTCAGCGACACTTTTTCATTTGACGGTGATGAAGAATCCCCCGGTTCCCGGACAACGGTAACACAGCTGGTTATAGTACCGATAAGCAGGATTAGTACTACCGATATAAATATGTAACTTCCAAATTTTTTCATACCTGATACATCCTCTAATTTTAAGCTATGAAAACAACGTTATATATTGATCATTGTTATACCGTAAATAGTAACAATAGGCAAGTTTTTAGTTAACCGGCTAGCCCCAATAAATATAAACTTATTATATTTATTATCACAAATGCCTCATGAGATAGGGGTAATATATTATCTACGTAGTTAATTGCTGGTCGTATTTAATCTTTGCTTTCTGGAAATATTCTATCTGTTCTACTAACATATCCCTGATGGGTAGGTTATAGGGACATCTCTCCTCACAGTCACCGCATTCAGTGCATTCTTTTGCCTTTTCTATAGCATCGGCAAAACCGCCCTTGAATATCCGTTCCGGTGCGGCGCGTTTGACCACGCTGCTCATGGTCATCACCGTTGATATGGGTATTTCCATAGAACACGGCTGGCAATAGTCGCAACGGCGGCAGAACCTGGTACCCAGCTCATCTCGGAGACGCTGTATTTCGCGCCGCTCATTTTCATCGATTTCTAATGGTGTGTTAAGCATCTGAGCAATCTCTTCAATTTCATGTATCTTCTCTATACCGGGGATTGAGACCACATCGGGAAACTGGAAGAGATACTTAAATGCAAGAGTAATGTTTTCCAGCATTCCTCCTGCCAGTGGTTTCATGGCAATAAAGCCGACATCATGTTCACGGCATAAAGGTAAAAGTTCATCCGCGGGTTCGCTGGTGATGAAGTTAAAGGGGAACATGATAGTCTCGAATCGGTCTGATCTGATTAAATCTTTGGCTACATCTATCTGGTGTGAAGAAACGCCGATATGCTTGATTATCCCGGCTTTTTTGGCTTCTTCTACCACTTCTATCGGCCCTGAGGGATCGAGTACCATATCCAGGGATTTATAATCGCCGACCTGGTGAAACTGGTACAGGTCAATATATTCAACCCCAAGGCGTTTCAGACTCAGTTTGAGATGATTCGCTACTTCATCGCGATTTCGCGACATGGACTTGGTAGCGATAATAAACTCTTCCCGCTTCCGTTCTTTTATTGCTTTGCCAATACGTTCTTCGCTGTTAGTATAATTATTGGCTGTGTCCAGAAATGTTATACCCAGGTCGAGGCACCTTTTAACGATAACAACCGCTGCGTCTTCCGAAACTCTCTGAATAGGAATGCTTCCAAAGCCCAGCTTGGATACCATCATCTCGGTCTTCCCTAATCTTATCTTTTCCATAATTTTTACCATTCCTGCTTATCGATATATTTAACAGAGACTGACCGGAGATTTTATATCAGACTGTTTTAAAATCATTAGTCCTGAACCGCCGTGTAATATGCTCGACGGAAAGAGCCGGAATTCGTTAGTCAAATTCTATATCCGGTAGTAGTTAGTGTCAAACAGAGGTTTCATAGGTAGGTGTCAAACGAGGCCCGGTGATATCTCGCATATATCAGTTCGATCTGGAGATGTCTGTTTTAATAAGCAAGGTCGATATCAGTCCGACAATACATAATATAGCAGTTAAAATGAATGCCATATCATATTTGCCGGAAATATCGAATATATACCCGGCAATAAGAGGCCCGATTCCTGCTCCAAGTGTGAAGCCTACACATAGAGCTCCCAGAATAATGCCGAGTGCCTTCAAGCCAAAAACTTCAGCTGTCAATATCGATTCGCATGCTCCCATTCCACCTTGAGCGAAAGCCATTAAAACAGAAAGAATATAGAGACTCCACAGATCTTTAGCATTTGCCAGAAAGAATAAACATACCGAAAATATCACAAAGCCGAAAATGAATATTTGTCTTGCCCCGATTTTATCGGCAATACTACCCAGTACAATCCTCCCTAAAATCATCAGTCCTCCCCAAAGGGCTAATATGTTGGCGGCGGTTACAGCCGATATACCCATATCAGTTGCATGCGGGACCATGTGTAAAAGGACAACGAATGCGCAAAATCCAAAGAAAAAAAATACGGAAAATATTAACCAGAATTGCCGGGTAGAGGCTGCTTCCCGGAGACTGAAACCGGCTTCAATTTCGTTCGGGCTGTTTCTCTTATTTTTATCATAGCCATATGGTTCTTGCCCGATACAAGAAGGGTCGCGCTTGATAAATTGACTGGCAAGGACGATAACAAAAAAAATAATACTTCCCACTATGATAAAGGCATTCCTCCAGCCATAGGAGGAAATAAGCCAGGTTGCCAGCGGGGCTCCAATTGTTAAGCTGAATCCTGTTCCTGTAAGAACAATGCCCGTCATCATTCCCCGTTTCTTTTCAAACCATCTCGCTATGGTCGCCAATACCGGGGTCCTGATACCGGATGTACCGATAGCTATCATAACTCCATAAAAGATATATAGCTGCCAGATTTCGCTTATCTGAGACATGAGAACACAACCAAGTCCCACAAATACGCCGCATAGTGATAAAACAATGCGGGGCCCGTACTTGTCGCTTAGCCACCCGGCAGTTATACCCAGTAAGCCCTCGATGAGCCATGATAATGAAAAAGCCCCCGAGGTTAATGCTCTTGTCCAATCAAATTCAATTTGTATCGGCTTAAAGAATACTCCGAAAGCGTAACGTAAAATAAAATTTGTTAATATAATAAGTAAAGAAGATAAAACTATCACATATCCATAGGTAAATCGGGGAGCAGCTTCCCTAAATCGAGTAAGATTATTTCTGGCCATCAGGATAAATAACCTGTATTAATTTATTCTACAGTGGATTTTATATGTTGCGATGGATTATAGCATATGTTTAAGTCCGCATGAACTGGATGCCTCAGTCCTCTATTGGAAACTTATATATTTTTTGGTTGTTCGCGTATAAACCAACATAAATTATCGGATTCCACGTTCGGCTAAGGATACTTTAATCCCAACTCTTGCTATAATAATGTATAGAGGATATTCGATTTCGTTTGACCGGGTATATAATTAAAGTGTCCGGTGGAAGGTCATTTATTAACCTCGCTGAATTAAGGAGGGAAGGATGGAAAAATTTTTGGGTATGGGCCATATTCCTGG
>CAZEAR010000138.1:0-6430 GCA_964510365.1 uncultured Dehalococcoidales bacterium
CTGTTAGTGTACCTGTTTATGAACAGTTCCCATATAATGCAGGGGATGGAATAGACCCAATGGAATATGTTTACAAAGCTAGAACTCGACAGCCACATCCGGGAATAGAAGGGTATGCAGTAAGTGGGAATTGTAAATCTGATAATCAAGATATTATTCTGGTTGATAGAAACGCACCGATTGATTTAGGCAATTATGTAGCTTGTCTTGTGGATAGTACGCTGTTTACTGGACGTGTAAGGAAGATAGCAGATGTATTATATGTTGAGAATCAGGAAAGAAGAGTAAAACTTGATGATTGTCCTATCGTCGCTAGAATCATTGAGATTCAAACAATTACTAGAGTATAGTATTTTATTAAATATTAATGTAAGAAGCAAAGTCTGCATAAAGCAACGTTAAAATGGATTTTACCGTATTTGTGCACTGCTTCGTTTCGATTTAATAAATAAACATGTTTTAAAGAGTTTATGGACTGGAATATAGTGTGGTTACTTGGTATTGACTACCTAATTTCCGTGCAAGCAGATAAAATCATTATACCTATTCTGTGAAATCATTATAGTAATCTAGTATATATATTTATCGATTTATAGTTTATTTAATTGCAAAAATAGTATATAATTGACGCAATTAAGTATTGACAAGCTCTGAATCCTGTAGTATATTACTTACATAATCCATTATTATTTATATTGCTAAGGAGGTTTATATTGTAGAGTGTATATAATTACAAAAACAGTAAAATTAAACACAATTTTTAAAATCAATTTTATTACCACCAATAAAAACACAAATCAGGAGGAATAGCATGAAAATCAAGAGGTCTTTTCTGCTACTAGCTGTGCTAAGTTTAATTTTAATATTGATAGTTTTACCACTAAGCATAGCCTGTGCGAAACCTGTACCAACACCAGCACCTACTCCTGGGCCAAATCCTGCACCGACACCTACACCTTCTAAACCCATAAAGCTAGAAATGGTTGCTTTTTTACCCACTTTCTTACCAGCATTAACAACTGTAAACTGGTTTATTGAAAGAGTAAATGAACGTTCAAAAGGTGAATTAATTATTGAATTAGTTGGTGGACCAGAAGTAATCGCGGGAGTTAATCAGCCAGAAGCAGTAAGTAGTGGTACAATTGATATGATTTGGGTACCTTTTGGTAACTATCCATCATATGTACCTGAGGCATGGGGTATTACTCTTTCAGAATGTGAGCCATGGGAAGAGAGAGAGAATGGTTTTTATGACTATATGGTAGATCTTCATAAAGAAAAGATGAACGCTTACTATCTGGGTAGATTAGCAGATGATACCCCATTTTACTTATTCCTTAATAAACCTGTTTCTAAACCTCAAGAATTGTCCGGTTTTAAGATAGCAACAACTGGAGACATGAATAAGCCGTTTATTTCTGCTTTGGGTGCTGCTGCCACTTTTGTCGCAAATCCGGAATTGTATTCTGCAATAGAAAGAGGAGTAACCGATGGGTACGTATTAGTTCCAAATGCAGCAGCGGAAGCAAGTATGTTTGAGGTGACAAAATACATCGTCGATAACCCTTTCTATAGAGGAGATGTTCCAATTCTTATAAATTTAGATAAATGGAACCAATTACCAGAGCATTTGCAAAAGTTGATGATTGAAGTCATGATTGAAGTAGAAAAAGACGATGAAGTTTATTTCAAAGGAGAGACAGAAAAAGGATTAAAGAAATTCTATGATACAACCGAAGTAATCAAGTTTTCTCCAGAAGACGCAAAATGGTATGAAGATCTTGCCTATTCTTCGCTTTGGAAAGAATGGAAAAGGAAAATTAGCCCCGAAGCGTATAGCAAGATAAGAGCATTTATCGCTAAAAAGCATTAATGTCATTAATAAAGAAGAATAGTTAAGGCAAGTATATACAAAGTTCAATTTAATATTATAGGTAATTGATCAAGTTTGAAAAGGATTTCTCTTTTTCAAACTTGATCCTGAATTTAGAGAGCTTCTGACTATCAGTAGCTTATTAATGATGCAATATTCTTTAGACAATGACCACAGATCAAAGTTCGTAATATTCTTACCTTTTAGTATAAAAAAAATCGGATATAAGTATGTTTAAACCTGGAAAGATAGCTCTTCATTTCCTGTGCCGTTAAAGTTATGTTTTATATTAAAAATTCTGTGATTTTAAACGAATTAATATATAGATAAATAAATCAGAGGGCTTCTAATTATCCGGAGCTTCTTAATGATGCATTTATCGCGAATATTCGTATAAATATATTTATAAGAGGATCTGTATTATGCACCGAACGATAAGACCCTATGAACTATTAGAGCCAAGAACACTCATTGAAGCAACAAATCTACTTAACAAATACAAAGATAAGGCAAAGATTTTAGCTGGGGGTCTTGATGTGGTGTCCAGGATGAGAAGGTGGCAAATAAACCCTGAATATATAGTCAGCATTCGGGAAATACCGGATCTGAAATATATTAAGCATAACGGAGCTAACGGTTTAGAAATAGGCCCTATGATTACACTCCGTGACGTAGAACTCTCAAATGAAATACGAAAACATTGGTCACTATTATATGAAGCCGCGAGCCTAATAAACTCGGTACAGGTAAGAACAATGGGTACAGTTATTGGTAACCTATGTGTTGCCTCACCAGCTTCGGACATTGCGCCTGTACTATATGTTTTGGGCGCTAAATTACAGATTAATGGTAATAGTTCCGGTCACAGCAAAGAAGTATCAATTGAAGATTTTTTTATTCCGGTCTGCTCTAATATTTTAAATTCAGATCAGATTGTAACCAGTTTGTCAGTACCTGTTCTTCCGCCAAATACGGGTACAGCATTTTTAAAGCTGTCGCATACAAGAGCTTGTATAGCTAAGGTTAACATTGCTGTTATGGTTACGGTTGAAGGGAATATTTGTAAAGACCTTAAAATAGCTCTTGGTGCTATAGCACCAACCGTGATAAGAGCTAAAAAGTCTGAGAAAGCACTGAAAAATCAAGTGATTTCCGAGGATAGGATTAATGAGGCTTCGATCTTAGCTAGTGAAGGAGCTTTACCTATTACTGACTTAAGGTCAACTGCCGATTATAGACAAGAAATGGTGGCGATATTGACAAAAAGAGCTATTTTGAGAGCGGTAGAAGAAGTCAAAGGAAAGGGAAAAGGAGATGAAAAAAGAGGTCGCTAAATTTACCATAAACGGGAGGATATACGAAGAGCTGATAGAGTCTAATACGACTCTTTTAGAGTTATTAAGGGATAAGCTGGGTCTGACTGGCACTAAGCAAGGTTGTGCAGGGAGCGGGAATTGCGGTGCATGTACTGTTTTACTTGATGGCAAACCTATTCTCTCTTGCCTAACTCTGGCTTTGACAGTAAAAGGACATGATATCCTAACTATAGAGGGAATAAGCAACAGATTAAGCTTGCATCCCATTCAGCAAGCATTTTTGGATCACGGTGCAGTTCAATGCGGTTTCTGTTCTCCCGGAATGATTCTATCAGCCAAAGCATTGCTTGATACAAACCCCGCACCTACCAAAGAAGAAGTTAAAAAGGCCTTGTCTGGAAATTTATGTCGGTGCACTGGCTACGTCAAGATTGTTGAGTCAGTCTTGGCTGCTGCAGAGGTTTGCCAGAAGGAGAATGTTTAGCATGGTAGAAGAGTTATCCATAGTCGGGCAAAGAAAACCAGATATTAGCGGAATCGCAAAGGTCACCGGAGCTGCAAAATTTGTGTCGGATATTCATCTGCCTAACACGCTGATTGGCAAAGTCCTGCATAGTCCTTATGCTCATGCTAGAATTGTAGAAATCGATACCTCAGTAGCAGAACAATTGCCTGGCGTCGAATCCATAATCACCCACAAAGATGTCCTTCAGAAACAATATACCGGTACTCTTATGAATCTTCAGAGTTACTCCGGTATAGAGATGTGGGGAGCATACGACAGACGCATTCTGGACAATACGGTTCGTTATGTAGGCGATGCAGTAGCCGCAGTAGCTGCAGTTAATGAAAAAGTGGCTGAGCAGGCATTAGAACTAATTAGTGTTAAATATGAACAATTACCAGTAATATTTGATGAACTTAAAGCAACAAATAGTAACGCTCCTAAAATCCACGATTTCGTTCAAAGACGGCAGAGTGACGGATTACCAGGTAAAGCGCCTTTGAAAAATAACATCGGAGCACACATCGATGCTTTCCCGGTTGGAGACGTTGAAAAAGGCTTTCAAGAAGCCGACTACATTATAGAACGGACCGGTTTTACATCACCACAAAGACAAGCTCCGCTCGAGACTTTCCATTGTATAGCCAGTTTTGATGCCACTGGAAAACTTTCCATTTGGACACAAATACAGTTACCTCATCTAATGAAGAGGATGATTGCATACATATTCGACATACCGGTAAGGAACATACGCGTAATAGGTAAATATATTGGCGGGGGATTCGGTGCTGGACTGAGTTTATTGAGAGAACCGATTTGCATCTCATTGGCCATGAAAACAGGTAAACCGGTTAAATTGATCTATACTCGGCAGGAAGAGTTTATAGATAGGCCTACGCGATCTTGCATGGGACCATATGTTTTTAAAATGGGCGTCAAAAATGATGGAACTATTACTGCAATTAAAAAGAAGATAATCTCCGCCGCTGGTGCTCACCTTGAGTGCGCAGCGTTGGAATCACTTGTTGCCATGGGGGCTGGTAATGCTTTATATAGATGCCCGAATTTTATGGCTGAATCTGATGCTATATATACAAATAAAATACCCTGTGGTGCAATGAGGGGATTTGGCAATCCAGAAGAGACCTTCATCAGAGAACAGGTAATAGATGAAGCGGCGGAGAAGATAGACATGGATCCGCTTGACTTTAGACTAAAGAATACATGTAAGGTCGGTGACCCGGGTGTCTTCGGCCCCGACTTTCCGCTAACTAATGTAGAAATCAACGACTGCATCAAAATCGGTGCAGAAAAGATAGGTTGGCAAGAAAAAAGATACGCTAAAAAGGAGGGTCTCCTTAGAAGAGGGGTAGGAGTATCTTGTATGGCTCATAATAGCGGCGCATGGCCAGCGCACCAAGAACACAGCAATGCTTTCATAAAATTTAATGAAGACGCTTCTATCGTTTTAATAATTTCTCCACCACCAATCGGTACAAACTCTTTCACTTCCTTGGCCCAGGTAGCTGCAGAGGTATTAGGTATACCTTTTGAGGATGTGGAAGTAGTCTGGGGAGATACGGATGTTACTTTATTTGAAATCGGGTCACACGCGTCCAGGACAATGTACATAGTTGGTCAAGCTGTTCAACAGGCTGCTATGAAAGCTAAACAAAAACTGTTTGATAGAGCAGCTAATAAATTGGGTACATTAGCCGATTCTCTTGAAATTAAAGATAAGAGAATTTATGTCAAAACAAATCCGGAAATTGGAATCATGGCAGCAGAAATTACTAAAGAAGCTATTTATAGCCATGTTAATGTGGAACAAATTACAGGGAGTTGTTCGTTTAGTCCTCATAACTCTCCGCCACCCTATCAGGCAGTTTTTACTGAAGTCGAAGTGGATATAGAAACCGGGGAGGTCAAAATATTAAAAATGACAGTGGTCAATGCCAGTGGAACTTTGATTAACCCTATGATTGTAGAGGGGCAACTTGAAGGTGGTGTAGCTCAGGGATTGGGATACGCTCTTTGGGAAATTCCGGTAACCGACAAAGATTCCGGACAAGTATTAACAGATGATTTTGATACCTATAAGATTGCAGGTACTTTAGACATGCCCGAGCTGGAAATTGTAATGGTTGAGAAACCGGAACCTACGGGACCGTTCGGGGCAAAAGCAGTTGGTGAAATAGGCTGTGTGAACCAAGCCGCTTCTATTGCTAATGCTATTTACAATGCAGTAGGTATTCGTGTCTGGGAGCTCCCTATAACACCGGAAAAAATCCTGAAGGCAATAAAGGCAAAGTAGGAACATCTGCCTTCAAAAAATATTTATATTTTATTAATTTCGTATGCGTATAAATATGAACACAAAACAAAGTTCAGCAAATAAAAATGTAGTGTGGAAACATAGTTGTTGTGGCATGTGTCTTCATGGTTGCGGTATTAAAGTAAAAATAGTAGATGGAGTTGCAGTTAAAATTGAAGGAGATGAATCAAATCCTGATAACCTCGGTAAATTGTGCCCCAAGGGAATATCGGGATTAATGAGGCTTTATGATCCACACAGAATCAAAACACCCCTTAAAAGAACTAATCCTGAGAAAGGAATAGGAGTTGATCCTAAATGGATCGAGATAACCTGGGAAGAAGCTTTTGACACAATTGTTCAGAAGCTAAAGAAAATTCGCCAAGAAGATCCGAGAAAACTTTTAGTCTCCGTTGTCGATT
>CAZEAR010000139.1:0-6284 GCA_964510365.1 uncultured Dehalococcoidales bacterium
CCAGAGTACCGGCCAGGGTGGCAGGAGCAGTAGCCCCGGCAATGGGAGCTGGTGCACAGGTGGCAGGAATACCTCGGGTGCAACAGAAATTGAGCACTTCCAATGTGGTGGACTCGAAGGTGAGCGGACTTATCGGATTGGTGATTACCGAAACGAAGGGCTTCTCTTTGAGCTTTTTCTCGTTCCCGGCTATAAAACTTGAGAGCTCCCACATTTGTTTAGCACCATCGACATTGTCACAACCACCCATTACATGTTTGGTAGTATGATGGAGAGCATGAAAGAAATCATTCAGGTGATAGACGTTTTGTTTAACATTATGCGCCTGGCAGGCGATGATATATAAGGAGATATATTCCAGATTATTTACGACTGTAGCGGTCCGGGCTACGTCTTTCAAAGTAGTATAACGAAAAACGCCCGTTTCCGGATCAAGGCGACGGAATACCCGTCCTCCGTTAGCGAAGTATACCTTGCCTTCGCCGAGATGAAGATCATTCCTACCGTCCCTGGAATAGAGTACGAACTGTGAAGGAGCATTACCGAGCACGTCATCAAGCCAGTTTGATTCAAAAAACACTCTCTGACTTTTGTCGTCGACTTTCGCGCCCGCTGTTTTAATCAAATCCAGGAAGGCATGGTCGGAAAATTTAATGCCGACGCTGTGTAAAATTTTTCGTGCTGTGGTGTCGATACGCTTCAGGTCTGTAGATGTCAGTGGTTGATACAGTGGTAAATTTGCTGCCAAATCTTGTTTCCTCTAGGAGTTTTGTACTATTTTATCGATTTCTTTTAAGACCGTGTCGGATTTGGGCACAACTTTATGCTCTGAGAGGATCCTTTTAGCTTCGATGTTACAGCGCTGATAGAGGTCCTTGGCACCGGAGTCGTGCCATGAATCGAAGCGGGCCCTGTCTAACAATACCGGCAGGAATTGGGCTTCCATAAAATGCTCAAACGTATGGTCGTCTGTCAAGAATATGGAGCCGGGTCCACCACCGGAAACTCTTTCAATTGCTTCCAGGGCCAGGGTTTCCTTATTAACCGGAATTCCGCCGGTAAAATATTTGCTCATCGCTACCAGTTCATTGGCCATAGTCACCATTTCCAGCGATGATGTACTGCCGTATTCCAAAAAGCCGACATCATGGATTACATCGCACCGGGAAAGCATGGCGGTAATAATAGAGAACATCGCTTCGGCCCCGGCTTGTGCATCCATGACTTTTGAATCCGAAGAGCCGGCATAGGCCCATATGGGTATACCGTAGATTTCATCACGCATATCGGCCAGCGCTGCCTGGGTTAGACTCCACTCCGGGCAACCGTAAGAGACTACTGTTGATTTCATGTCCAGAACGCTGACATTGGGACCGAACAGGAAGGGTGAACCTTTCCCGGCTAACTGGTGAATTATCAGCCCCACCAGGTTCTCGGCAATCCCCATAGCCATTGCGCCGGCAAGGGTTACCGGAGCCCCGCCGCCGGCATTGGAACCTGAGGGCAGGCATATAGGTATCTTCTTCTGGGCGCAAAAGATCAGCTTATCCATTACATTTTCAGGAAAACGCAGCGGGCTTATCGCTTCCGAGTAGTTTAGCAGAAAAGGTTTTTTCTGAAGCTTATCCTCTCCTCCGGCTACCTGACAGGCAATTTCATATATCCGGGCGATATCTTTGCCGCTGTCGGCAATAAAAACGATAGGCTTATTACTGTTTTTAACCATCGCGGTAAAAGCATGAATATAGATGCTTTCGATGGGAGCATCTTGAGGATTGCCCATGGACATAAGAAATGACATATTGTCCAGGCCATCGACCAGTTTGGCGAAGTTGGCGACATCTTTCAAAGTGCTACGGCGCCGCTGACCGGTTTCCAGATCGAGTGTAAAAGTAGTGTCCGAACCTGTACCGTAATAAGGATTTCCATCTGCCAGAGGCATTGTCAGATTGCCGGTTTGGTCATAGAGGTCTATCCGTTTTGGAACTGTCGATAATGCCTGCTCCACAAGTCGGGAAGGCAATTTGATCCAATTACCGTCGGTGACCTTGCCTCCGGCATCGGCAAGCATTTCCAGGGCGCCTTTATGTTCCATCTTAACGCCGATATTCTCCAGTATCTCTAGAGCAGCATTATGTATTGCTAGTGCCTGTGTCTTATCTAATACTTTCAGCCGGGGGAGAAAAGTAGGGACATCCTTTTGCTTCACATTTCCCTCCTTTCTTAAGTTAGTTTTCTATCATTATATGCCGAGTAACTCTTTAGCTTTGGTTACACTGGAGCCGGCATCGGGAGCGTAACCGTCGGCACGGATCTCCTGTGCATAATTCTCGGTAACCGGCGCTCCGCCGATCATTACCTTAACTTTATCTCTCAGCCCTGCCTTCTCCAGGGCTTCTACGGTCTGAGCCATAGCGGGCATCGTAGTAGAAAGCAGTGCTGACATGGCTAAAATATCCGGTTCCAGCTCTTCTATATTTTTAATGAAACTATCTGGAGAAACGTCTATACCCATATCTGTTATCTGGAATCCGGCGCCTTCTAACATCATGGAAACCAGGTTCTTTCCGATATCGTGCAAATCTCCCTTAACCGTACCTATCAGTATTTTTCCTTTCGATTTTATGCCGCTCTGCTGGAACAGCGGTGTCAGCAGTTTTACGCATTCCTGCATGGTCTTGGCGGAACGTAACATCTGGGGAACGAATATCAGTCCTTTGGAAAACCGTTCTCCCACATCGTCCATGGCAGCGATTAGCCCGTTATCCAGGATATCCTGAGGTCCTGCACCGGAGTCCAGTGCCTTTTGAGTCTCTGCTACTGCCGTATTGACGTCACCTTTAATAACTGCTTCACTCAGCACTTTAAATTCACTCACGATAACACCCCTTTAAGCATTGATTTAAGACTATATTATTAAAAAAACTACTCTTTGACAATGCGATCGCTTTGGAAGGCTTCTATATAGTTCTCACAGTATTCGTCTCGACCTAGAATCATTTCAGTAGCCAGTAAAGTTGCCATAAGCTGTTTGTCGCACGGATCTAAAATAACAGATGAAAGACCATAAGCCATACAAAGTGCTAGAAAGCTGCGGTTAATCACTCGCCGTCCCGGCAGGCCAAATGAGATATTGGACAGCCCGCAAATGGTATTTACACCAGCGAAGTCTTTCATTATTTTATCAATGGCGCCGAGGGCACTGACACCCATATTGATATCAACGGATACCGGCTGTACCAGCGGATCGACATATATCCTTTCAAGTGGTATCCCGGCACCGGTCATTCTCTTGATTAGTTCGGAGGCGACCTGCACTCTTTCTTCCACAGTCGTGGGCATAGAAGTCTGTGCCATACACAGGGCGATAATCCGGCATGGCTGTGCTGTGATTACGGGGAGAAGAGATTGAAAGCGTCCCTCTTCCAGTGAAATTGAATTTATCATGGGTTCCCCTTTGTGATATTTAATTACCCGCGATATCACTTCAGGATCGGGACTATCCAAACATAGCGGTATATCCAGATCGCTTTGTACAGTCTCAACTAACCATTGAAGGCATTCTGCCTCCTGATTGACGAAAGTTCCCGCATTTACATCGATATAATGAGCACCGGCCTCGACTTGCTCTCTGGCTATCCTGGATATATATGCCGAATCACGTTTTTCAACTGCGTCAGCAATACTTTTCCGGCTGGTATTGATTTTTTCACCGACAATAATCATATTTCTCCTTCTTCAACTAGAGCCGGTTGCACAACGAAATACTGGATATTATTACTGGGTTCCCAACATCAGCGTAAACTATTTGATATTTCATGTCAATAAATTAAACGGTTCAAAAATTTGATACCTTAATAGGCACAATGAGGATAATATATATCCAGGATGTTAGTCCTTATTTGAATGTGTCCTGGATAGTAGCTCCTTATAAAAGTCTTGAAGTTTATGTGTTCCCGTAGGTGGAGCTATACCGTCGCTTTGTCCCGCGGTAACGAAGAATTCGACGAGATCGGACATCTGTTTGTTAAATGGTCGAATTAATTTTACTATGGTTTTAGCCAGTTTAGGAGATATTTTGGTGATTTTGGATTTCTTATCCAGTACCGAGAATGCCAGCTCTGCAATCTGAATGCCGCTGAAAATCTCGGGACCGCCGGCTGGTATCTCATGCTTGTCGGTATTTACTGCATTAACACAGACTTTGGCCATGTCGGCACCGTGGATTGGATTCATTCTGTTTTCGCCACTTCCGAAAAGATATACTCTACCCGATTTTGCCATATTCAGAAATTCAGTCATATCTGAGAAATAACCTGTAGGGCGAATTATTGTATAATCAAATCCACTCTTTTGTAATTCCCTGACGAAGTCCTCGTGTGCTTTAACGATTTCTAGATATTCAAAAAGATGAGCACCAAAAACGGATACATAGATAAATTTCTTAACAGATTTTGCTACGGCTATATCCAGTATATTTTTATTTCCCTGATAATCTACATCCCGGTAAGTGTATTTTCCTTTTTGCCTGGTAATTCCAACTGAAGAAAATACGATATCGATGTCGTCGCAGATTCCTTTCAGGGTTTCCGGTATAGTGACTTGCCCTATATGAACTTCGTTAATCTTATCTGCTACTGCCGGTTGGAGAAACGGGCCGATTTGTTCTAATCTGCCGGGGTTACGTGCCAGTACTCTGATCCAGTATCCCTGATTGTGGAACTCCTGTACAACATATCTGCCTAAATAACCTGTGGCTCCGGCGATAAGTACTTTTTTCATTGCGCTAATCCGTGTTATTACGATGTCGCCATCATAACATTGGCATAATAGTCAGTCAATATTATATCTATTGACACATATAGATTGTAAACCTATAATAGTTTAACGATAACGGGTTGGAGCAGACATTTCTGGTATATCAGGAAGTAGTCGGGCCAGGAGTAGGCAGCGGGATAATTAACTCGTGGGACCTAAAGTCTTACGGGTTTTTTTTATTGTAAAGGAAATCGGACAATATGAAATTTACTAAAAAGTCCAGAGCGGCAGCGATATCCATCGTGTCAAATACATCGCTCATTTTGCTGAAACTAGTTGCCGGTATTATTACCGGTAGTGTCAGTCTTTTGGCTGAAGCAATCCACAGTATAATGGACCTGGCTGCAGCTGTGGTCGCGTTCATTAGCGTTAGAATTGCGGACAGGCCTTCGGATGCGCAGCACCATTTTGGTCACGGGAAAGCAGAGAATATCAGCGGGGTAATCGAAGGATTATTGATATTTGTTGCTGCCGGGATCATTATCAAGGAAGCGGTGCAGAGATTAATTGAAGGTTCTACCCTGGAATTAGTGGAAATAGGTATTGGAATAATGGTGGTATCGATAGTCGTAAATATAATTGTCTCCCGCTATCTGCTACGGGTATCCAGAAACACCGAATCACTGGCGCTCGAAGCAGATGCCCGCCATCTTACCACGGATGTTATCACCATGTTCGGGGTCCTTATTGCGCTGATTATTGTACGATTAACGGGATTTAGCCTGCTCGATCCTATTGTAGCGATTCTGGTAGCACTGATTATTATTAAAGTTGCTTACGATATAACTAAAAAATCTTTCGGCGGTTTAATGGATGCCAGCTTGCCCGAAGAAGAAGAAAATGCTTTAAAAAAGTGCATCGCAGAGCACAGAGGCCAGATAATAGGCTATCATAAACTGCGCACTCGTAAATCGGGAAGCGATCGGTATATCGATCTCCATTTGGTAATGCCCAAGGATAGTAATGTGTCTGAGGCGCATGATTTCTGTGATCATCTGGAAAGGGACATTGAACAGGTACTGAATCTGGCGAACGTGACGATTCACATTGAACCGTGCTCTGGCGAATGCCGGAATTGTTCGGTATGCTGTGAAAATGTAGCCAATAATAACTGATACCAACCCGGTAACTTGTCTGTATCAGCGGGAGCGACGATATCGTTCTTGCCTTCTATTCCAGGCTATGGTTATTACTTTACAAAGCTGACTATTTGGCCTAAAATAGCTTCGTTTCGGGGCGGTTAGCTCAGCGGTTAGAGCGCTTGCTTCACACGCAAGAGGCCACTGGTTCAAATCCAGTACTGCCCAGGCCGAAGTGGCGGAATGGCAGACGCGCTACGTTCAGGACGTAGTATCCTTACGGATGTGTGGGTTCAAATCCCACCTTCGGCATTAAGCGCTTGTAGCTCAGCGGATAGAGCGCAGCCCTGCGGAGGCTGAGGCCGTGGGTTCAAATCCCACCAAGCG
>CAZEAR010000140.1:0-6247 GCA_964510365.1 uncultured Dehalococcoidales bacterium
ATCATCACCTCAGCAAGGTCCAACCGCCTTGAAATCCTAGCATACTCACGAGCAATCTTCTGCCGCTCAACATCGGGATTAACTTCTATAACCATATTCCTACAAAATCCAGTTTAATTCAGAATTAGCCCTGTCCGGTGGATACGCTTCGGACGTTGTGACAGGTCGAGTGCCTTCGTCACCTGCTCCGGTCTACCGGTGCCACTACTGCCGCAACGTAATCTCATTCCTAATACACACAACGAATCATGGCATTTAATAAGCCATAAATCTTCTACCAAAAGACGAAGATCATAGTTCCTCACCCCGGTATCTCTAAAATGCTGCCAGGGTATTTTATCGGCTGCAAGAAAAGACTCAAGTTTAGATTCGATTGTTCCGGCTTCAACTTCCACTGCCACTTCCACCTCATACTCGGCAAAGGTCACTTTTGATTGAAGTGACGGCTCACTTAAACCGACCGACCATGCATCCAGTAATATCAGACCCTTAGGTAATTGAGGTTTCAAGTGATCTATAAAGTCATAAGGTGATATCCAGTCCGAAAGAAAAACATCCATTAACTCCGCCTGGCTGGTAATCCCGACCGGAAGAGGAGACGCCAGTGAGATTCGAGGATGAGGAGAGAAACCTCCAGAATAAACCAGTGATAAACCAGCGCGCCGAAAGGCTCTTTCCCAAAGCCTCATTAAATCTAAATGAGAAAGGAACTTGATCTCTTCACCACGACTGAATTCAACTCGTAGACGCTGCATCCATTTCCTTGGTTACCAGAATTCTCTCTATCTTCATTCCTCTCATTTCAAGTATGACAATTTTCAAATCTTTATATCTTAACTGTTCGCCCTGCTTGGGAATACGGCCGAGATGGTTGAGAACAAATCCGGCCATGGTCTCATATTCACCGACAGGGATGTTCAAATTCAGTTCGTTATTAGCATCTTCGATCCTAAGGCCTCCGTCAAGTTCAAAAGTATTGGCATCAATAGTAACGATATCCTTTTCTTCTTCAGCCAGTTCATCTCCGATAGTGCCCACAATTTCTTCTATAACCTGCTCCAGAGTCGATATACCGGCAACACCGCCATATTCATCTATAACTATCACCATTTTCACATTGTTATCTCTCATCTCAGTCAGCAGCCCACCCAGTTGTTTGGATTCAGGAACAAAATAGGCAGGCCGTAAAAAACCGTCGATGGGAGTATCTGAATCCACCGAGTTATCTGCCTGTGCTTTGAGTACATCCTTAATATACAGCATGCCAACTACATTATCGGTAGTACCCTGGTAAACTGGAAAACGGGAATGAGGATAAAGTTGATATGTTTCCAGGAACTGAGAGATAGTAGTTCCTTCCCCTACCCAAACGATTTCAGTTCGAGGCGTCATTGTTTCACTTACCGGGCGGTCAGCAAATTCAAACACCTTATGTATCATCTCTGCTTCTGCTTCCTCCCATACACCTTCAGCTTCCCCAACCGTTATCGCGGTACGAATCTCATCTTCGCTAACCAGTTTCCTATTTTCATCTACTTCAGCCACCATGCGGGTAAAACCCGTACCGATACGATTCAGTATTAATACAAAAGGATAAAAAATCCATATAATCAGTTGAACGGGACCTGTATACAGCAAGGCCAAACGTTCCGCATTATGAGTCGCAACCGTTTTCGGAATGACTTCACCGAATATCAGAACTAATATAGTGACACCTACTGTAGCTAGTAAGGCGCCCCAGGCCAGGCCTACAGCTGCAACCGCCATTATCGTACCTAAAGCTGCTGCCGCGATATTCACCAGGTTATTGCCCAGCAATATAGCCGACAGATACTTTCCCGGCTCATCAATTATTTTTTCCAGCCGTTCAGATCCCTTGAGCTGAATACTTATAAGGTGTTTAATCCTGAGCTTGGACATAGAGACCAATGCAGTCTCAGCACTGGAGAAGAAAGCCGACAAAACCAGGCATAAAATGAAGATTACTATATATAAAGTATCTATACTTTCCATACACTACCCAACCTATCCTCTGGTCGGGTATTTCGATATCATCATAGCATCAGTGATTTATAGTGTCAAAAACGCAGATTACACACCTTTGCAAATTCCTCTTAAAGGCCCTATTATCATTTACTATTGACAATAAATAAGGTCCGCCATATGGCGCGGGCAAGTAACCATTAAACATGGGCATCTTTATATGAATGATAGCAGGAGACTCAATGGATCAGGTGCCGGATATTACTATCCACCCCTTTTTTCGTAATCCGGACACCAGACCGCATTAGGTCGTTCCGGATGTCGACAGGCGCTTCGCCAATCCCATTTACAACTATCGCACAGTATGGGATTTTTCCCCACCGCACCTTTTAATTTGATTTTAAGTTTATCGAACCAGCTTAGTCCGGATTTTTGTTTTATAGCCATTATTACTTATAAATATTAACCCGAATTTAATAATCAATCAATAATCTATATAATCTTACGTCTTCGAGAAGACTATTATAATCAATATAGTATGCCAAAGTAGACTTATGTTGAAACGAATCGATATTGTCTGTTAAAATTCATCCGTTTCACTCAACCTGAAATCAACAAACAAAGGGGGTTTTGCCATGTCTGTCGATTATAAAAAAGATGGTAAAATCGCAATATTTACGATAAACAGACCCGAAGCTCACAATGCTATAAATCCTGAGGTATTCGAGGAATTAAGCAAAGCATTTATTGAATTTAAAGATGATGATGATCTGTGGGTTGGTATAGTTACAGGGGCGGGTGAAAGAGCTTTCTGCGCCGGTGCCGATATTAAAAAAATGCTTCCCAAGCTTAAGGGAGCGATCGGACAGCCGTGGGTTGAACCACCTATTATCATGCGCGGACTTAATCTATGGAAGCCTTTAATTGCTGCTGTCAATGGTGTAGCGCTGGGAGGCGGACTTGAGTTATGTCTTGCCTGTGATTTAAGAATTGCTTCAGAAAATGCCACTTTCGGCGTACCCGAAGTTACCTTAGGTTTAATCCCGGCCTGGGGCGGTACACAGCGATTGCCCCGTGTCATACCATGGGCAAAAGCCGCCGAACTCCTGTTAACAGGAAGGCCTATCGATGCTCAAGAAGCCTATCGTATTGGTCTGGTTAATAAAGTCGTGCCGCTTTCCGATCTTATGACAACAGCAAAACAAATGGCTGACATACTGTGCAAACCGGGGCCATTAGCCGTTAGAGCTGCCAAACAGGCGATGGTTCAAGGTACCAGCCTATCGCTATCGGAAGGGCTTGAATTAGAAAAAGCTTTAACCGACTATGTAATAACTACCGAAGATTTCGATGAAGGGTGCAATGCTTTTCTGGAGAAAAGAAAACCCGAATTTAAAGCAAGATAATTACTCAATAACAGGAGAATAACTGGAGGTAAACAATGGATATAAAGAAAGTCGGCGTTGTTGGTTGTGGACTTATGGGCAGGGGTATTGTAGAAGTAACAGCCAGAGCGGGCTATGACGTAATAGTTTCGGAGATTAATCAGCAACTATTAGATAAGGGACTATCTGCTCTGGATGCATCACTTACAAAGGCAATAAAGAGAAGTCTTATTTCGGAAGATGATAAGGCAGCGACTTTAGGTCGTATTAAAGGAACCACCAATAGTGAG
Source organism: uncultured Dehalococcoidales bacterium (assembly GCA_964510365.1). Classification (GTDB taxonomy): domain Bacteria; phylum Chloroflexota; class Dehalococcoidia; order GIF9; family UBA5629; genus CAZEAR01. The sequence goes on from CAZEAR010000140.1 coordinate 3,659, forward strand.
GACTTTAAGGAATGTGACCTGGTAATTGAAGCAGCCGTTGAAAACCTGGAACTGAAAAAGAAGATTTTCTCAGAACTCGACAAGATCTGTCCACAGCATACCATACTCGCCACCAATACATCCTGTCTATCTGTAATAGACATAGCTGCGGCAACTCAAAGGCAAGACAGGGTACTTGGTATGCATTTCTTTAATCCGGTGCCAATGATGAAACTGCTTGAGCTGGTTAAAACCATCGCTACCAGCGACGAGACCATGGAAACAGCTATGGTATTCGGCAAATCGGTTGAAAAAGAAGTAGTAATTGCCCCTGACGCACCCGGCTTTATAGTTAATCGGCTGCTTATGCCCTTCCTTATCGAGGCGGTAAGAATGCTAGAAGCGGGGCAGGCCACTAAAGAGGACATCGATAAAGCAGTCAAACTCGGCTTAAATCATCCCATGGGTCCTTTTACCCTGTCCGACCTTATCGGGCTGGATACTGCCTGTTTTATCTGCGATAATATTCATGAACAGCTTAAAGAGCCGCGTTTTGCACCACCAATATTATTAATGAAAAAAGTAAGTGCCGGCCAATACGGCCGTAAGTCCGGTAAGGGATTTTATAATTATAGCCAAGCATGATAAATTCGCATTTCTCTATTAGATCGATATAACCTGTTTCACACCTTACAAACCGGGCCAGTGTAATAATATTGAAATAATCAAATACATATTATATAATAATATATGCAAATGATTTGCATTAGCAATATAATTAATCGTTTAGCTTATAGCATAACTAAAAGAGCGTGAATGTCTGAAAAACCAAAGCTGCGTAAAAGCAGCCGTCAAATATTAAATAGCTCCAATCGCCGTATAACAGGCCAGCGGACTCTGTTACTCGACCTGATCCGAAAGAGTGACGCTCATCTCGATGCTGACAAGCTGTATCTAGAAGCAAAGCAAATATACCCTCGAATCAGCCTTTCAACTGTTTATCGTAATCTACAACTTTTTAAAAAGCTGGGCTTGATTGAAGAGCACCATTTTTCAGAAGAGCATCATTTTTATGAGGTGAAACCATCGGCTGAACATCAGCATCTTTCATGTATTAACTGCGGCAAAATAATTGAGTTCGAATGTCCTTTAAGCCATGACTTTAAATATAAAATGGGGCAGCAATATGATTTCGATATTACAGGTGTAGAAGTATATATGACCGGCTTATGCTCAGATTGCCGCAAAAAAGAGAGCAACGAACACGAGGACAATAATGAACGATAACTACCATCAATATATAAAGAGGTTTTTTAAACTTTGGGCACCGGTTTACGACCTGGTTACCATGCCCATCTACCGGATAAGAAATAAGGTTGCGGATATGATAGGAGCAAAAAAAGGATTAAAGGTACTGGATGTTTGTGCCGGTACCGGCGCCCAGACCTTCGCTTTCGGCAAAAAAGGATGCCAAGTTGTTGGAATAGACATATCGGAGGATATGCTAAAAATCGCCCGGAAGAAGAATAAATATGAAAATGTTCGCTTTGAGCTTGCCGATGCTGCTGACATGCCCTTCGGTGATAACAGCTTCGATATATCCTGTATTTCCTTTGCCTTGCATGATATGCCGCGTGAAATCAGACATAAAGTACTGGATGAGATGAAAAGGGTAAGCAAGCAAAGTGTTGTTATCGACTATTATATACCCGGCAATAAACTGGGCAGATTATTCCGTGTATTTATTATATCCCTGTACGAAAGCAAATATTTTAAAGACTTCGCCCGACACAATTTAAAGCAATTTCTACAGCAACATAATTTCAAAATAATTAAAGAAGACTTTGGACTGATAAATTTTGCGGAAATATTTATATGTAGGCGGGCAGTTGCAGACGATTCAGTATGAATAAAATAAGTATTTTAGATAAACCATGATACTCTTCATAAAGGTGAACAGATGGAAGATAACAGACAGAAAAAGAAAGTCACAATAAGCAAAATGCAAGCAGGGCAAATCGGTACTGTAATTGAGATGCATGGAGGTCAGCAATTTATTAACCGGCTCTCTGCCCTGGGAATACGACCCGGATGCGAAATTACCAAGATAAACTCGATGGCTTTCCACGGGCCCAGTACTATAAGAATCGGTCGTTCTCAAGTGGCAATCGGTTTTGGAATGGCCAATAGGGTAATAGTTGAAGTCGATAAATCAGGATAAATACAAGATAAAACAATGAATATTCTTCTTATGGGCAATCCCAATGTGGGTAAAAGTGCCGTGTTTTCTCGTTTAACAGGCACCAAGATTATTGCATCAAACTATCCCGGAACAACAGTATCATTCACTAAAGGTTATCTGAAATTGGGCAACAGCAGTGCTCAGGTAATCGATGTACCGGGAACCTACAGTCTCGAGGCAAGCAGTAAAGCCGAAGAAGTGGCTGTGAAAATGCTCAAAGAAGGAGACATGGTAATCAATGTGGTCGATGCCACTAATCTGGAGAGAAATCTTAACCTTACTCTTCAGTTGTTGGAAATGCAGGTTCCATTGATAGTAGCCCTGAATATGTGGGACGACACCCGTCACAAGGGCATCAACATTGATAT
>CAZEAR010000141.1:0-6221 GCA_964510365.1 uncultured Dehalococcoidales bacterium
GTTCTATCATCTTTGTCCAATTTGACTCCAGCCCCACCGGTTCTTCATATAGAAATCCCCTTTGTTCATAGACCACAGAGTAAGTCACATCATATACTAAGTACTGGTTATCATATCCCGCATTGGGCATTACTGAAACAAAAGGACCGTCCATAACAGTTAATGAAGGTATAAACTTTTCGCTGTATGTCACTATAACCTCTGTAGTATGGTAATTATAATCCACTCTGTCATGTTCCAGGCCACACAAAGTCAGTATATTATTTGAATAGGCATAAGTTGCGTTAATAAGTATATGTCCCGTAAGCTTTTCCTTGGTATTTCCCTTTTCTGCGGTTACCGTGTAAATTCCATCATCTTTGCGTTCTATCCCGGTAACAACCGTTCCCGCTCTAATATCCACTTTTTTCTGCGCTGCTTCTTGTTCGAGTAGACTTTGTAAAACTTTCAAATTGAAACAGGGTTCCGGAACAAGAAACGAACTATCTACGTATTCGCTTGATAACAGCTCTTTTGATGGCCACTGTGGCTTGTAAGGAATCCGCATACGATCACAGAATTTCATCCAGCCATTTGTGCTCGTCCTCGATCCTTCCTTTGCAATTGCATAGTATGCTTCTTTGGGATAATACAAAGCTTGAGGATATCTCGATTTGAAGTAATCGAGACCCTGCAAACATTCCTCAGCGGTCTCGATCGATCTGGGATAGTGATACCCCATATGTGCCCGGTTATGTGTTGCACCGGACGTTCCCTGTAGAAGTTTTTCATTTCTTTCAACTAGTATTACATTGATTTTTAGATCGGCAAGCACAAGAGCTGTAGTAATTCCATGAATTCCTCCCCCGATAACAATCACTGTTCGATTAATCATTATGCATCCGAACCCTTCCGTAGAGCAGTTTCGGGAGACTCTTTGAAATAGTTAATAACCTTTGTCAAACCTTGTTCCAGTGTCATTCTCGGTCTCCATCCTATTATATTGTTAGCTTTGGTAGTATCAGGGCACCTCCGACCGGGATCGTCTTGCGGTAGCGGGCAGAATACGATTTGAGAATTGGACCCGGTTAAACTCTTAATTGTATTGGCCAGTTCAATAATCGACACTTCCCTGTTGTTCCCGATATTGATTACCTCAGCCCTAGCTTCATCGGTACAGATAAACCGGAGCAATCCTTCTACCTGGTCGGTAATATAGCAGAAACTTCTGGTTTGCTCTCCTGTACCAAAGGCGGTTATCGGTTGACCTGTTAATGCCTGTGAAACAAAGCGCGGTACCACTCTGCCATATACTCCGTCCCCCCTCATCTTGGGTCCGTAAGTGTTAAAAATACGAGCTATTCTGATGTCCAGATTATATTGTTTCCCATAGGCTATTACATAAGCTTCACCGCATCTCTTCCCCTCATCATAGCATCCCCTTACCCCGATGGTGTTAACATTGCCGTGATAGGACTCGGGGGTAGGTACAACAGAGGGATCACCGTAAACTTCGCTAGTAGAAGCGAACAGAAACCTGGCCCCCTTTTGCCTGGATATTTCCAGAATATTTAATGTACCGAGAGTATTTGCTTTTAATATTTCTATAGGATAGTGTTCGAATTCAAAAGGTGAAGCCCGGCTCGCCAGATGTAGCACCACATCTATTTTCTCCTCAAAATGAAGCGGTTCCGTGACATCCCGTTCGACGAACTCGAAATTATCTTTACCTACCAGATGTTCTATGTTTGATCTCAGTCCGCTGGATAAGTTATCGAGGCATATAACACTGGCTCCCTTGTTGATCAAAATCTCGCAAATCCAGGAACCCAGAAAACCGGCTCCGCCGGTTACCAGCAGCGTTTTTCCACGGAAACTACGATCACCGAGATTCTGTAGAATAAAACTAATATCTTCTTCGTGTGGAGAATTACCAGCAAATGCCTTCATATATTTTTGCCTCTTTTGCTTTCAAAATCCTTCTTCCATCTATTACAATTTTATCTTTATAATCCAGATCATTAAACTCATCCCATTCAGTCAGTAGAAGAATGGCATCTGATTCCAGTACTTTTTCAGAGCTGGTGTATTCTATATTGTCCGGATATAGTCTCTTGAAATTTTCCATTGCTTTGGGATCATATGCTCTTATTCGAGCCCCTTCTGATAGTAAACTATCAACAATTTCTATTGCTTTGGATCTCCTGACATCGTCGGTACCCGGTTTAAAAGCCAGACCCAATATACCAACCGTTTTACCTTTTAGGGATGGTATGTGCCGTTTTAGTAATTGGATCATTCGCAAAGGCTGTTCATTGTTTAGCATCATTACAGCTTCTAATATCTTTGGCAAATATCCCAGTTCCTTTGCTTTAGCAATTAATGCCGGTATATCTTTGGTAAGGCAGAAACCACCGAAACCAATGCCGGCATTTAAATATTGGTATCCGATGCGTTCGTCATACCCCATTCCCTTGGCTACATCATAAACATCAATGCCCAATTCTCTACAAGTATTTCCTATCTCATTTATGAAGGAAATTCTAGTGGCTAAATAGGCATTTGAAGCTTGTTTAATCATTTCGGCTGTCTGAATATCCGTTCTGATTATAGGAGCATCGAAGTCTTTATATATCTTCTCTAAATTATCGCCGGCTTGCTTATCGTTGGCCCCTATGACTATCCTGTTAGGATACAGGAAATCTTTCAATGCCATCCCTTCTCTTAAAAACTCCGGATTTACACAAACAGACACATCTCCGGAATTTTCAAAGAGGGGCATAATAAACTGTTCTGTTGTGCCGGGCACTACTGTGCTCCTTAGCACAACAAGGTGTGATCTTTGCTTCTGTTTAAGTATATCCGCCAGACTTTTTGCCGGTTGTTCTACAAAGAACATGTCAATGGAGCCATCTGATTTCCCGGGCGTACAGCCGCAGAGAAAAGAGACGTCCGAATCCAATACCTGTTTATAATCCGTTGTAGCGATGAATTCCACTTGGTTAATTGCCTCATCCAATCCCTCGTCATAAATTGGGCAGCTTTTTTGATTTAGTTGTCTGACTTTTTCTTGATCTATGTCTACACCTACAACTCTGTATCCTTTAAGGGCAAAACCTACTGCAGTAGTTATTCCTACGATTCCCAACCCGATTACACTGATTGTCTCTTTTTCTTTCATGACTCTACCTTTTCAAATAAATTGCCGGGCTCATATTAACAGTAAAATGTAAAAATATAGGTTAATATTTGGTAAATATTCGGTAAATATTGTTTAGACTCAAAAATACTCCAATTGATTTAATAGTTTTATTTATATCAATGGTATATATTATATGTCAGGAATAAAGTATGCAATAAATATTACCTTATTATGCCTATAAAATAGACTTGCATAATAGGAAAGGCAATAGAGGCATATAGATGGATTCAGATAATAGCATTGCTGATAAAGAAAAGTTGGGTGAAATACTTATTCGAACAGGAGTGATCACCACAGGGCAGTTGCGGGATGCTCTGAAAACGGGACGTAAAACCAATAAACTGATCGGGCAGGTATTGATTGATAATAAATTAATTACTCCCCGTGATCTGGTGACAGTTCTCAGTATTCAACAGAAGTCTCCACTTAAAGATATTACCAGGAACAAAATCCTTCCAGGGGTGCTTTCTCTGGTGCCGGAGAATTTAGCCAGGAAACATAATATTATACCTCTGGACATTATTGGAGATTATCTAACAGTTGTTGTGACGGATATCGAGGATACGGATGCTATCAATGATTTGACTTCGGTTGTCGGAAAGCGTATCGAACCTATAGAAGGTGCGGCGGAAGATATCCGTAAGGCGATCGATCTCAATTACGCAGTTAAGAATGAAGAAGTTCATAAGTCACATAAAAAAAATGCCTTAATTATCCCTGTAATATGCTTGGTAATATTGTGTATAGGAGCAGGATTTTATATCTTATTTTCATCCTTAAAGGTTTCTACTCCGCAAATGGTTACCCCCGTTCCACAAACAGTTGATTCTAATCCACGGACAGTAGATGGCGCTAACGTTGGCTATTTATATGACAGAGTAATTAACTGGGCTGATGGAAGTAGCGAACATATTCAAATAGATAAAGAGGGCTTTTTTCATATCGATGGAACCAAGAAGAACCTGGTTGGGATGTACTTATCCAAACGGTTGCCTTATGGAGACGTAAGCGGTCAGTTCTACCTGCCTGAGAACCTGGCGTTTTTGGATAAGGAGTTGACCTATCTGGAATCGGCAGGTATACGACTGGTCCGTATAGAGCTGCCTTACCTTCGGTGGTGGCTTCCCGATGTAGCTGATGAAAAGGCTGCCTATAGTGCTCTTTTGGATTTAATTTATAAGCACAGAATGCTGGTTATTCCCGGTATATATTCGAAGTGGATCGGCGGTTTCAACGACCTGGAAACTCCGGATTTCTATCGAGGTCTTCAGATAAACGGGAAATGGGTACCGGATGCTGACTCATTAGGAAAGTGGGCTGAGAGATGGGTCGAAGTTGTTAAGAAGTATCCGAATGTTGTAGCTGTGTGTGCTGAGAATGAGCTCGATTATAAATTAAAGGCTGCGGACTATAGCTGGCTCGAAAAAGATCAGCGTTACACTGCCGAAAGAGTAGCAGATTACATGACCTTTCTTACCGGTATTCTTAGGCAAGTTGATGTTCCGATAACTCACAATCTTATGGCCAATCGAATCGAGCCTGAAATAAAGCAAGTCTGTCTGGAATCTATCGATATACCAGCTTTTGATTGTTACGAAAATTCATCCGAAAGACTTGATACTGTTTTAACTGACTTTCTGCCTTGGGTGGGTGTTACAGATGGTTGGTGGTGTCTGGAACTAAATTACAGGTGTAAGACGTGTCGGTATTGGGACGTTGCCGGATTTAATAATGATTATATAGATACTATTTTCAACCATGGAGGCCGTGTAGCAATTCTATTCTGGTCCAGCGATGCGGTGAATCCACAATGCGGATTCTTCGACAATAATGGAGATCCAAAGCAAGAACTCATTCAGATTGTATCAGAAATCGAAAGGCTGCAAGCACCAATTGGACCGACAAAGTAAAAAATTATAATGTAAATACCACTTATATGTTCCCGATATTCCCTACACAGGATTGAATAAAATTCATTGTACCTATTCCCCCCAAAGGCTCTATACCCGAATTGCATTGAGAAAAAGAAATCATAGCAATCTATTTGGATACATTGAGTGTTTTTCACATACAGTGCCGTTTATTGAATCCGTTCTGGTTTATAGGCTACTGTAACCATTTCATTTATGCTATTCTATTAAAAACGGTTAGCTGACCAACGCTATGTTCAATACGTCTGAAGACATTTCAAATAAAACATCGCCGCATAACGGTGATACCTTTATCTCCGGTAAGATCCCCGATAAAGGGAGCAGACGAAATATACTTCAACTTATTGTCATAATAGTATTGATAATCGCGATTGTATTTTGCATCACCGCCATATATTACATCTTCACCAAAGGTGAGGGGGATAAATTTACCGAATTCTACATTCTGGGTACTGATGGTAAAGCTCATGATTATCCAGTGGAGCTGAGATTAGAAGATGATGCAAAAGTGATACTTGGTATCGTAAATCATGAATATTCAGAAATGAGCTACATTTTTAAGATATCCATCGATCAGACTGTGTTATACACAAGCGATATTATTACCCTTGATAGGGAAGAAAAATGGGAAAAGGTTGTTTCTTTTAAACCTACCAAGACCGGTATGAATCAAAGGGTCGATTTCATTCTTTATAAACAAACAAATAACGCCTCACCTTTGACGCTTAATCTATGGATAAATGTAAGTAAATAAACTGAAGATCGGATTTTCAGGAGAAGGCTTGTTAAATATAAACATTCTGACAAGGATTAAAGCAAAGCTGCTTTCTTTATGGTTTTTTTTAATAGCTGTTATCATTGCCGAGTTGTTAACCATATATGTTGAGCCATGGGCCGGTATAATCTGCCACTGGGTTTTGCTATTCTACTGTATCGGTCAAATAACCTTTAACGTCGACGTACAGAATCGAAATTTTTTATTGGGCTTGAGCCTGGTACCGCTAATTCGTATTATTAGTATCTCTTTGCCGTTAACAAATCTGCCCCAGTTGCTCTGGTATCCGCTTATTTATCTGTCTTTATTCGCCGCCGCATGGATGGTAATGCGG
>CAZEAR010000142.1:0-3716 GCA_964510365.1 uncultured Dehalococcoidales bacterium
CATGAATGACAAGTGTGCTGCCGGATCAGGCAGATTTTTGGAAGTAATGGCTAAAGGACTTGGCGTAGATCTGGATGATTTGGGTAGATTATCATTAACGGCCCAAAATGTGGCCGCTATAAGTAGCCTCTGTACGGTTTTTGCAGAGCAGGAGGTCGTATCGAAACTATCGGACGAAGTGCCGCTGCCTGATATCATAGCCGGAATCCATGAGGCCATTGCCAGCAGGATTTACGGTATGCTGGGCAGGTTGAAAATTGAGAGGGAGGTAGCACTTACAGGCGGTGGTGCCAAAAATGCGGGATTGGTGAAGGCCTTGGAGACTAAGCTTGGTTTTCCTGTATACATACCATCAGAACCTCTGCTTGCAGGCGCCATAGGTGCGGCATTATTAGGCAATGATGCTGTTAGACGTGCTGAAAGCAGCGGTACGCCCCTGGTTAGAAAAAAGCGTGTATTACAGGAGGCTACGCTATTTAATTAAATTAATATGGAATGAGATATTCTTAAGTGCTTTATGTTGCAGGTATTGATATAGGCTCCGCTTATTCTAAAGCGGTTATACTGTCGGGGAATGAGGTTTTATCACATTATATATTGCCGTCCGGAGGCAATTACCGGCAAACTGCTGAAAAAGTAGCAGAAGAAGCATTAAAAAAAGCAAACATATCTTTTGACGATTTAGGTTATACTATAGCCACAGGTTACGGATCAGCAAGTGTTTCTTTTTCCGACCAGGTTGTTAGTGACGTTTCCTGCCAGGGTAGAGGAATAGCCTACCTTTTTCCTTCTGCCCGAACAGTTGTAGATATAGGTGATATGTTTAGTAAAGTGCTTAAAATTGACGGTAATGGAAGGACTACCTCTTTCCTCTTAAGCGGCAAATGCGCCGGCGGCAGTGCCAGGCTTCTACAGGTTATAAGCCACGTATTGCGTGTTGATTTGAATGAAATAGGCCAGTTATCGCTTAACAGCAACAAAAACATCGATTTCGATACCAGTTGCGCTGTATTCGCTGAATCTGAGGCGATATCGCGGATAGCAGAAGGTGATTCTAAAGAAGATATCCTCGCCGGCGTTCATCGGGCTCTGACAGCACAGATCCAGAGCCTGTTAGAGCGGTTGGGAATCGTGCCGGCCTGTGCTTTAACAGGAGGTGGAGCCAGAGATATAGGACTGGTTAAATGTTTAGAAGATAAACTTGGTTTTGATCTTTTGGTCCCTGATGAGCCGCAAATTACAGCCGCTCTGGGCGCGGCCATATTAGCCGGGGAAAAAGCCGTTTCAAAATCCTGAGCCGAAGAGGACTAGAGAAAGGGGGCAAATTTGCTGGATAAAAAAATTATATCTAAATTACAGGAGATAGTCGGGAAAGACGGCGTTCTAACATCAAATGAAGACCTCACCGCTTACTCCTATGATAGTACTACTGTATTAGCTCACAAACCTGATGTTGTAGTATTGCCCACGACTACTGAGCAGATATCACAAATAATGAAACAGGCTAACGAGAATAAAATCCCGGTAACACCCAGGGGTGGGGGAACTAATGTTAGTGGAGGATCTATCCCGATTAAAGGTGGCATCGTATTATGCACCACCAGAATGAATAAAATCCTGGATATTAACAAGACCAATATGACCGTAACCGTAGAGCCGGGTGTAATTTTGAATGACATGAACCTTGCTCTAGCTAAACAGGATTTATTCTATCCTCCCGACCCGCAGAGTTTTATAGGTTGCACAGTTGGTGGAACCGTTGCTGAGAATGCCGGCGGCCCCTATTGTGTAAAGTACGGTGTGACCAAACAATATATCCTCGGATTAGAGGTGGTTTTAGCCAATGGTGACATAATGAAGCTCGGTGGAGTTACGGTTAAGAACCGTACCGGTTACGAACTGATAATGCTTTTTACCGGCTCCGAGGGGACTCTGGGCATAATAACCAGAATAACCTTGAGGTTGCTGCCTTTACCACAGGCTAATAAAACCATAATGGCCGTTTTTGATGACATGGCAAAGGCTGGTGAAGCAGTCTCCGCTGTTATAGGCAGCGGTGTAATACCTTCCAAAATCGAGTTTGTTGATAACTTTGTAATAAGGCGTATCGAGGAGATTGCTCCCATGGGGCTTCCGGTGGATGCACAGGTTCTGCTCCTGATACAAACCGACGGATCAACAGCAGCAGTTGAGGCCGAGTCCGAACAGATTCTGAAAAGCTTTCAAAAAAGCGAAGCTAAAGAAGTCAGATTGGCCAAGGATGACGCCGAGGCTGCTATGTACTGGAATATGAGGCGCGCCGGCTTCGCGGCTGTTTTCGGCGCCTCCCATACGGTTATAGCAGAAGATGTTACCGTACCTCGCGATAAACTTGCTGAATTCATAAAAAAGCTGGATGAGATTTCGAAGAAATCGGGGTTCTATATTCAATTCCTGGGGCATGCCGGTGATGGCAACCTTCATCCATCGATATTCACCGATAAAAGGGACAAAGAACAGTTTGCCCGTGCTGAAGAAACCATGGGCGAAATATTCAGATCGGCAATAGAATTAGGTGGAGTTCTATCAGGCGAACATGGAATCGGACTGGAGAAAAAACGGTTTCTCAGGGAAGCTATGGACCCGCTCGCCATCGACTTAATGAAAAAGATCAAGGGGCTATTAGATCCCAATAATATAGTAAATCCGGGAAAAATCTGGGAAGATTAATTCGATATGAGAACTACAAAAAAAGCCAGATATGAACAATTAAACAAATTCGAGACCGATTTGAACCGCTGCATGAAATGCGGCTTCTGCACCTATTTTTGCCCTGTCTATAAGGAGGAAAAAATAGAATCATCTGTCGCCCGGGGCAAAAATATGTTGATCAGGGAACTGCTATACGGCAATCTGGAAAATACAGAAGAGCTTGCCGCTCGCCTTAATAAGTGTACTTTATGTATGGCCTGTACTTTCAACTGCCCGTCGAAAGCAAATTTACCCAATATCATAATTGCTGCCAGAGCAGACTCAGCACAGAATAAAGGCATCGGCTTTTTCTCCAGAATTATCTATGACTGGATATTGCCGAGGAGGAGGTTGTTCGGGGATACGGTCCGTTTTATCTCGTGGTTTCAGGGTATCTTCCTGCCTAAAACAGAGGGAACCATCAGTCATTTATCTCTCATCCTGTCAGCCCTGGGTAAAGGTAGGAATGTTCCTCGAATAGCACCCAAATTTTTACGCAATATAGTTCCCATTGTTAATAGTCCACCGGACGGCATAGAAACCAAAATGAGAGTCGGCTATTTCACGGGGTGTATGACCGATTTCGTAATGCCTGAGTTAGGTCAGCGGATAATTAATTTCTTAACCAAAAATGGAGTAGAAGTTGTGGTACCCAATGAGCAGGGCTGCTGCGGAGCACCCGTATTTTTATCGACCGGTGATTTTAAAGCGGGCAGGAAAATGGCTGATACCAATGTCAAAGCTTTTGAAGGGCTTGATTACATTATTTCCGATTGTGCCAGTTGCACCTCGGCGCTAAAGGACTATTCTAAGTTTCTCGCCGATACGGATAAAAGAAAGGAAGCCTATAATAAATTTGGAGAAAAGGTGCAGGATGTAACGCAATTCCTGGTTGACATACTTAAGTTGCCGCCATCAGCCTACCGACCTGCAGATGAGATTAAAGGCAAAAAGATTACCTGGCATGATCCCTGTCATCTGGTACG
>CAZEAR010000142.1:3726-6199 GCA_964510365.1 uncultured Dehalococcoidales bacterium
ATCTTGGAGTAAGTAATCAACCGAGGCAAATAATTAAAGCGATACCCGATATAGATTTTGTAGAGATGCCCAATGCAAACCTTTGTTGCGGTATGGCGGGATCATTTGGCCTGTATTACTATGACCTGTCGAAGAAAATAGCCGATAGAAAGGCAGAGTCAATCAAGGCAACCAATGCCGATATTGTGGTCAGTAGTTGCCCCGGCTGTATTATCCAGTTAATTGACAGTTCTATTAGAAATGATATACCCGTAAAGGTAATGCACATTATGGACTTATTGAAATAATATATTTATACAACATTAACTGCTGGCAAACTCTTTAGGAATTAATTAATATATATCCCTCGGTGTATCACCGAAGATTAAGTTTAGTAAAATGTTAGGTGTACTTTACCCGTTAAACCGGAGTAATAAATAAATGGCTAAGATTAAAATGATATGTCCCTTCTCCAAAGAACTATGTAGAGAATGTGCCATTTACCGGGGACGGCACTATTATTTATGTTTCTGTAAAGAATATCGAGGCCATCTCGGTAAAGAAGATGAGAAGGCTAAGACAGTGAATATAAAAACTTCATCAAATATAGATCAAAGACTTAAAATACCGTCTTTTATAACCGGCAGCGCTATAGATCCCTTTGGTAAAATGCTCGGGGATATTAATTAATAACAATTTAAATCACGTGGACATGAATTCGGTCCCCAGACAATAAAGGAGGAGTAAAAATAATGATAAACGATTTCGAGTACTTTGCTCCCACAAAACTTAAAGAAGCACTTGTTTTACTGGACAAATATCAAGACGATTGCAAAGTAATAGCCGGAGGACAATCACTACTGGTCTTGATGAGGCAGGGACTGGTTGCTCCCGGGTATTTAGTTGATATTAAGGGCATATCCGAACTCGACTACATCAAGTCTGATAAAGATAAAGGGATAAAAATCGGGGCTTTAACCACACATCGATCCATAGAGAAATCTCCCCTAATGAAAAATGGTTACAGTGTACTTGCTGAAATGGAACATAGACTGGCATCGATTCAGACTCGTAACTGGGGTACCATCGGCGGAAATGTCTGCCATGGCGATCCGGCCGGAGACCCGGCACCGGTGTTAATAGCTCTAAAAGCAAACGTAGTTATAGCCGGTATCAATGGAGAAAAGAGCCTTCCTATCGAAGATTTTTACTCCGATTACCTGGAAACAATACTTCAACCAGGAGAATTGCTCACCGAGATACAGGTGCCGCCATCTCCTGATTATACTGGTACGGCCTATACCAAGTTTAATGTAATAGAAAGTGACATGGGTACGATAGGAGTCGCTGTATCCATTACCCTTGATTCAAACAAAGAAATATGCAGCGATATACGCATAGTTCTGGGCGCTGCAGCTCCAACTCCAAAACGGGCTAAAGAAGCTGAAAAAATAGTTAGAGGCAAAAAGATAACCGAAAATCTGCTTAAAAAATCGGGGCAAATCGCCTCTGCCGAAGCTGATCCCATAACTGACATATCTGCCTCGGAGGAATACCGGCGAGAACTGGTTCGGATTTTAGTTGCCAGAGTGGCAAAAGAAGCCCTGGATAGAGCCAATCACACCGATAAAGGAGGATATCCCCATGAAAAAAGAGCTTAAACTATCAATAAACGGTCAAAAATACGATTTTTACGTTAAGACCAAAACACTTCTGGTGGAAGTTTTAAGGGATCATCTGGGACTGACCGGTACCAAAAGGGGCTGTAGCAGCAGTTCCTGCGGTGCTTGCACTGTAATATTGAACGGTTTAGCGGTTAAATCATGCTCTATACTGGCTCTTCAAGCAAATCACGGGAAAATACTGACTATAGAAGGCCTTTCTGAAGCCAATCAACTGCATCCTTTGCAGAAGGCATTTCTCGATTACGGTGCTTTTCAATGCGGATTTTGTACTTCTGGAATGATAATGTCAGCTAAAGCGCTACTGGATGAAAATCCCAGGCCTACTAAAGAGCAAATCAGAGAAGGGATAGACGGCAATGTATGCCGCTGTACCGGCTATAACAGCATTTTACGCGCTGTAAACGCCGTAGCCGAGGGGCAGTATAAGGAGGAGAAATGAGCAATTATTCGGTAATAGGTAAACGTGTACATCGTGTCGATGGAACTGAGAAAGTAACTGGCAGTGCCAAATATACGTTCGATATGGTGCTGCCTAATATGCTTTACGGAAAGATATTAAGAAGCCCCCATCCACATGCCAGGATACTCAATATCGATGCTAGAAGAGCACAGAGGTTAGCAGGCGTCAAAATAATCGTTACCGGAAATGACACGCTGGGACGTAAACAGGGTATCTGGCGGCGATTTCCCGAACTCTGCGATGAGGAGATCCTTTGTCGGACCAAAGTCCGATATATCGGTGATCCTGTGGCAGCTGTAGCAGCTATTGATGAAGATACTGCTGAAGAGGCGCTTGATTTGATCGATGT
>CAZEAR010000143.1:0-6180 GCA_964510365.1 uncultured Dehalococcoidales bacterium
CTGTAAGCGTGGAAGATAAGGTGCCGGGATTTTTAAAAGGTGAAAACAGCGGCTGGGTAACTGCCGAATACGCTATGCTGCCCCGGTCTACTCATACGCGTACCCCTCGGAGTGGCTCGATGGAGAAAGTTGCCGGCAGAAGCCAGGAAATACAGCGCCTTATCGGCCGAAGTCTCCGGGCTGTTATCGATTTAACTGCTCTTGGTGAAAGGACTTTTATTGTAGACTGTGATGTATTGCAGGCTGATGGAGGGACCCGTACTGCGGCAATTACTGGTGGATATATTGCTTTATATCAGGCTTTATATAATTTAAAAAAGAAGGGCGTTATTCAGGCGATACCTTTTAAATGTGCGGTGGCTGCTACCAGCATTGGCGTTGTTGACAGGGAAGCGCTGCTGGACCTTTGTTATCAGGAGGACTTTCGTGCTTCCGTCGACTTCAATGTGGTTATGACGAACAGAGGTGAATTTGTCGAAATCCAGGGTACGGCTGAAGGAAGACCTTTCACCAGGTCAACTATCGATTCATTGCTTGCACTTGCCGAAAAAGGCATTAAACAGCTGTTTGATCTGCAGGAATCGGCGATATCGAAACTGGATTAGGGGCGTATCTGGCCGTTTCCTTTAATAACCCACTTATAACTGGTTAACTCCTTGAGCGCCATCGGCCCGCGGGCATGGAATTTTTGAGTACTGATTCCGATTTCAGCTCCCAGACCGAATTGTCCTCCATCGGTGAATCGCGTGCTGGCATTGGCATAAACACAGGCGGCGTCCACCTCGTTAAGAAATCGTGCGGACGTATTTTCATCTTCGGTAACAATAGCTTCGGAATGTCCGGAGCCATATCGGTCGATATGCTCGATCGCCTCGCCGGGTGAGTCCACTATTTTGACAGCGGCTGTTAGCGCTAAAAACTCTTTTCCCCAGTCGTCATCAGTAGCCGGTAAAATGTTAGATGAAAAATTTTGTTTCAGAATAGAATAAGCGCGCTGGTCACAGTGCATTTCCACCCCGGCTTTAATCCATTCACGGGCAATCATGGGTAAGAACTCATCGGCAATTTTAGAGTGGACCAGGAGCGTGTCCAGCGCATTGCAGACGGTGGGCCGCTGAACTTTGGCATTGTAAGCAATAGCGGCAGCTTTTGCCAGATTGGCATTCTGGTCTATATAAGTATGACAAACGCCTATTCCGCCGGTAACGACAGCCATAGAGGCATTCTCGGCAACGAACTTGATCAAGCCTGCGCCACCTCTGGGTATTATCAGGTCTATAGTACCTTTCATTTTAAGCATATGGTCGACCAGTGTCCTGTCTGTCGATTCGATTAACTGGACAGCGCCGTCCGGCATTCCGGTGTTTTTAATAGCCTTTTGGATGGTCCCGGTAAGGGCCTGGTTGGAATGAAGTGATTCTTTGCCGCCGCGGAGAATTATGGCATTGCCTGACTTAAGACATAGGACGGAGATATCGACGGTAACATTAGGACGGCTTTCATATATGGCCCCTATTACACCGAGAGGGACTCGCCTCTTACTGATTTTTAGGCCGTTTGGTAACACTCTTTCCTCGATAATTTCGCCGACCGGATCCGGCAAAGAGACCACTGTCCTGACGTCCTGAGCAATAGATTCCAGGCGGTCTGGCGACAGCATAAGTCGGTCCAGCATGGCTGCGCCCATGCCCGTTGCTTTGGCCTCTTCATAGTCAAGGTTATTTGCTTCCAATATTTCGGACTGCTGGCTGATAATGGCATCCGCTATAGCAGATATAGCCTTATTTTTAATTTCGGCAGGCATAAAGGCCAGTTTTTTCGAAGCTTCTTTGGCTAATTGCCCTTTTTTATGCAGCTCGTTAACTGATATTTTCATACAATTCTCCTCTTTGCGGGTCTGAAATACTTTTTATATATCTTCTATAGCAGTACCATGTTGTTTCTATGAATAATTTCACTTCCATATTCATAACCCAGTATATTCAGTACCGATGATGAATGGACTCCCTTAATGGCGGCAATATCTTTCGAACTGTAGTTTGTTATGCCGTTGCCAATCTGGTTTCCGGTTTGATCGACGATATCGACTACATCTCCACGATGAAATCTTCCTTCAATCCCGGATATACCTGCCGGCAGCAGGCTCTTGTTCTGTTTTTTCAACGCTGTCATCGCTCCATTATCGATTATCAGTTTGCCTTTGGAAGCTAATCCGCTTAACATCCACCTTTTTTTGCTCTCCCTCTTACCGGCGCGGGGAGTAAATAGCGTGCCTATGTTTTCTCCTTTGGCAATACTGATCAAATTATCCGGTCCTCTTCCACTGGCAATAACCACTGTCATTCCACAGGATGTTGCCAGCTTGGCAGCCGCTATCTTTGTCGCCATTCCTCCTATGCCATAGGTACCTGCCGTTTTGCTGGCTAATCGCTGAATTTTCGAGTCTATCCTGGTCACCTTCGATATCAATTTGGCATCGGGATTAAGTTGTGGATTAGCAGTATAAAGTCCCTCGGTATCGGTAAGCATTATCAAAATATCGGCATCTATAAGATTGGCCACCATAGCCGACAGATTATCGTTGTCCCCGAACTGAATACCTCCTATTTCATCAGTTGCTACTACATCGTTTTCATTAACAACGCATATTACACCCAGTTCGATTAAAGCCAGCAATGTGTTACGGGCATTCAAATATCCGGCGCGGTGACATAGATCTGTCTTGGTCAACAGGGCCTGGGCTACAATAATATTGTGGCGGCTGAAAAGCTGTTCATATATATGCATAAGTTGACTCTGTCCTACAGATGCCAGTACCTGTTTAAAAGGGATGTCTTTGCGTTCGCGGTTGAGCTTTAATTTCTGCCGTCCGGCGCCTACTGCTCCCGAAGATACCATTATCAGTTCATGCCCCTGACTATGGAGCGCGGATATTTGCTGTACCAGATTGTCCATAATATCATGGTCCAAACGGCCGGTACCTCCGGTAAGAAGGTTAGTGCCGAATTTGGCGACAATACGCTTATATTTCATATCGACTAATTATATCCTTCTATTATCCGGCCAACAAGGTTGAATGCCGAAAAGTAAATATTATTAAAAAACGTCTTTCGCTGCACGAATTATTTCAAGAGAAAATATTTAAATCGGTATCATGCCACATAGAAAATCGCATTTAATTGCTTCCTTTACAATATAATTACCTTGGGCTATAATCCAGAACAATGCCTGCTATTAAACCGGAATTGTTCCGTCTTCTAAATAGTATTTCCCGGGTCACTACTCGACATAATCTTGAGTCCTATATTGTTGGAGGTTTTGTTCGGGATTGGCTTTTAGGGAGGGATACATATGATATCGATATCGCTATCAATGGCGATGTCAGGCTGGTTGCCCGGGAGCTTGCCCAGGATATCGACGGCAAATATGTATTACTGGACGATGCCAATAATGTGGTCCGGGTAATTATTGCCGGGCCCGATCAAACCTGGCAACTGGATTTCACCGGGTTTTCGGATGGCCTGAGAAACGATCTGGCACGGCGTGATTTTACTATAAATGCCATTGCAGTTGACTTGTCGAATTTTATTTCAGGGTCCCACGAGATGATAGATCCTTTCTGCGGTGAAGAGGACATCAAGAATAAGACGGTTAGAGCAGTAAGCAGTCAAATATTCAAAGAGGATGCAGTTCGGTTATTACGTGCGGTAAGATTTGCTGCGGAATTAGGTTTTGGTATAGAAGCCGGTACTGAAAATTTGATAATAGATAACAGCGAACTGGTGGGTAATGTTCCCGGCGAGAAGCTGAGAGATGAAATACTGCGCCTCCTATCATTATCTTGCTTCCGTGATCGATTACTTTATCTGGATGAGCTGCATCTATTAACCGGGATCATTCCTGAACTGGGTGAAATGAAGGATGTTGCACAGCCGAAAGAACATTACTGGGATGTCTTTAACCATTCAATCGAAACCGTAGCGGCGGTTGAATTCTTGCTTCTTGAGAATGACTGGCCCTATAGCAAGCAGGACTTATTGAAAGAATCCTCATGGCTGCAGGATATAAGGAGCCATTTCGAAGAGGAAATATCCGGGGGCAGCAACCGCAGACAGATGTTAAAGCTCGGATGCCTGTTGCATGACGTGGCTAAACCGCAGTCCAAAACTGTCGATGACACCGGCAGGATGCGGTTTATCGGCCATCCCGGGGATGGAGCCGATATAGTGGTGGAAATTTTAAACAGGTTGAGATTTTCGGGTAAAGAGATAAAACTGGTAAAAAATCTGGTTTATTATCATCTTCGTCCGGTGCAGATGGCAAATACGGGGATGCCTACTAGCAAGGCTGTTTATCGCTATTTTCGGGATACCGGTACTGATGGGCTCGATATTCTGGTACTTGCTCTGGCTGATTATCTGGCTACTTGCGGCCCCCGCATCAATGTTACGGATTGGAAGCGGCATAATGAATTAATAAGGTATATAATGGCTGAAAATAATAAGCAAAAGATTGAGGTGTTAGCAGAAAAACTGGTTGATGGGCATGACCTGATGAAAACATTTTGCTTGACTCAGGGGCCACTTATTGGTAAACTTCTGGATTTAGTACAAGAAGCACATGCCGCAGGTGAAATTAATACCAGGGAAGAAGCGATTCTTCTGGTATCCAGGGAATTGAAGATAAAAGATGGCGGCGGATTAAGTGATCCCTGCAGACTGGATGATTCGCTGGATAGGCAATTTTGTATAGCTAATGAATTAAGGAAATTCTGGACGATTGAGTAAGGGAAACACATATCTATTAATTTTTGTACTTGTTCTTTTTGCCTTCTCTTTATGGGCTGTAGTGCCTCTGGATAGTAACAGGCTGGGTAAGCAGGGATTGAGTCTGGGTTTGGACCTGAAAGGTGGCAGCCATTTAGTATACAAAGCGGATCTTTCCAAACGTGACCCCTCGCAGAGTGCTGAAGATGCCATTCAGGGAGTAATAGAGAAGATCGAGCGAAGGGTTAATGCCTACGGTGTCACCGAACCCATCATACAAAGATTGGGCGAAGATCTGATTCTGGTTCAACTTCCCGGGGTTAAAGATGTGGAGGAGGCCG
Organism: uncultured Dehalococcoidales bacterium; assembly: GCA_964510365.1. Taxonomy (GTDB): domain Bacteria; phylum Chloroflexota; class Dehalococcoidia; order GIF9; family UBA5629; genus CAZEAR01. The sequence goes on from CAZEAR010000143.1 coordinate 5,108, forward strand.
TCAAGCTTATTCGGCAAACTGCTGAGCTTGATTTCAGAGAACAAAAAACTACCCAGGCTGGGGCGGAATTTAATCAACAGGAAGATCAATGGGTACCGGCTATGGCTAGAGGTAGTGATGGGCAGGAGAAAGCCCTTACCGGAAAATATTTAAAACCGAATGCAACGCCGAATGTGAATCAACAGACCGGAGAAGTGGAAGTATTGTTTGAATGGGATGATGAAGGGGCTGTCCTTTTTAAGCAGATTACGGAGAGGAATCTACAAAAGCCGCTGGGAATTTTCCTTGACAATGAACTTATTACCGCGCCCACAGTTCAAGCGGTAATTGAGCAAAGGGGAGTTATCACCGGTGTAACGCTGGAGGAAGCCCGGCTGCTGGCTATACAACTTAATTCGGGCTCGCTCGACGTGCCCCTGGAGATAATTCATGAGCAGGATGTCGATGCTACCCTCGGTTCCGATTCTATCCGGAAAAGCTTGATTGCCGGGGCGATCGGTTTGTGTATGGTGATCCTGTTCATGATACTGTACTATCGTATGTCGGGCATAGTTGCCTCCTGTGCCCTTATAATTTACGGCGTTGTATTGCTGGCCATTTTTAAACTGGTTCCCATAACGCTGACTTTACCCGGTGTGGCGGCTTTAATCCTGTCTGTCGGTATGGCGGTAGATGCCAATGTCCTTATATTCGAACGTATGAAAGAGGAGATCAGGGCCGGTCGTACTATGGGTGCAGCGGTCGAGGCCGGATTCAACCGAGCCTGGCCGGCAATCCGTGTCAGTAATGTCACCACATTCATAGCTTGCATAATCCTGTATTGGTTTGGAGGTACACTGGGTGCATTCATCGTTCGCGGCTTTGCTTTGACCCTTTTTATCGGTGTTGCTTTGAGTATGTTTTCAGCGATTGTAATCACTAGGACATTCCTGCGTTTTGTAATACGCGGCGTTACCAGTCCTGGCGCGTATGGTATTAAGAAATGATAGACTTGATAAGTAAAAGAAAATGGTTCTTCCTGATATCGGCGATTGTGATTATACCCGGTATAATTTCCTTGGCCATATTCGGAC
>CAZEAR010000144.1:0-6064 GCA_964510365.1 uncultured Dehalococcoidales bacterium
GGTCCATCCTGTCCAGTACCTGTTCTGAAATCTCTCCGATCTTCATACCATTGGTAAGCTCGATCAACCTGTCGGCAAGCGTCGACTTACCGTGGTCTATATGCGCGATTATACAGAAATTTCTGATCCTCGATTGATTCATTTTATATCGTTCAGTTCAGTACTCTATTAACTATATAGTATATACTTTACAGCATCATCAAACCGCTAAGGTATAAACCGGCAAAAAACTTCATTACCCAGTAACCGGCCTCGATTGGTTAGCTTAATATTTCTTTTCATACATTCCAATAATCCCAGACCTGTTAGTTCGTCTATCTGACTGTTATAGGTCTTCAACAAATCAATTCCAAACCGGCTGTTAATTTCATCCAGATTGATTCCATCAGTCAACCTCAACCCCATTATCACAGCTTCGGAAAGCATCAAATCAGGTTTGATTTCCTCATTCTGTTCCCACATAATCGGCATGTTACACAGGAAAGCATCGATATATCTGTCAACGTCCTTTGTGTTTGCCAGACGATGGCCGCCAAAGTAAGAATGAGCCGCAACTCCGACTCCCAGGTAAGGCTGAATTCGCCAATATCCTATATTGTGTTTGCACTCAAACCCCTCCTTCGCCCAGTTTGAAATTTCATAATGCTTATAACCTTTTTCCCCCAGCAGATGTTCAGCCAGTTCATATTGGTCGGCACTCCGGTCCGGGTCAAGAGCAGGCATTTCACCACGTTTAATTAACCGGAACATAGGTTCATCACCTTCCAGACTCAGTGGATATAGAGAAAGATGCTCCGGTTGCAAGTCTATCGCCTGGGTTAATGTATCCTGCCAGCTGTGAAGGTCCTGCTTCGGCAAACCGTATAGCAGATCTAGATTCAAATTAGAAAATCCAGCCCTCCGGGCCTGTTTTACAGCGTCTTTTGCCTCACTGGAATTGTGGATTCGTCCTAACATGGCAAGTTCACTATCATTAAAGCTTTGTATCCCAAGGCTCAACCTGTTAATCCCGATAATTCTCAGAGCTGAAAGGTATAATTCGTCGATAGTGCCGGGATTAGCTTCGATTGTTATCTCCGCATCATCTTGAACAGCAAATAAAGAGAAGACAGCTTTTAAGACATCCTCGATCTGCTGGGACGACAATATACTCGGTGTTCCTCCGCCGAAATATATACTGCTGACCAGTTGCTCGGTTGCACGTGCAGCCAGTTCCTTTTTTAATGCGCTGATATAGGCAGGAATATAAGCTTCATATCCCTGGTATGATACAAACGAGCAATAACCGCACTTACTGCGACAGAAAGGAAAATGAATATAAATCGTTATATTATGACTCATTAAATAACAAAAAAACCATAATTAAAATTTAATGGGCACAATTATAACAAAAGCTATTTTAAAAGCAAGGTATAACATGCTATATCTATTTTCGTGTCGATACAACGCTGTATCGAGCAAATTTCATTTGAGTCTTCACTGTAGACACGAAGTATAAATTATAGTTAAACTGTTAATATGGCTTCTAAAAAACGGCCTCCCTTGAGGATTATCGGCAAGCAAACAATTGTACTCAATGGTAAAAGCATTTCATATACAGTCAAACGCAGCAACAGGGCAAGATACATCCGCCTGGAAATAAAACCGGGTTCCGGCCTAACTGCGGTAATGCCTAGATTCTATAATGCCGATCTTCTCCCCTCGTTTCTCCAATCCAAACAAAGCTGGATTATATCTAAACTGGCAAAATATGGTGGCAGAATGTCAACAGACTCAAAAAGCAAACCGATAATTACGGATAGTATACCTTATCTCGGCAACAATATGAGAATAATAAGGCAAAGCAATAATGGTAATATAGAGAATATAAGAATCGAGCATAACAATCTCATAATAAACTCCCAACTGGATAACAGCATGTTAAATAAAGCGCTGGAGAACTGGTACAGAATGCAAGCGGAGAAAATAATAGGTGAAAAAGCATATTTGGCGAGCAATAAACTGAATTTGAATTTCAATAGAATTACGATTCGGGGTCAGAATACATTATGGGCGAGCTGTTCCCGTAAAAAAAATCTGAGTTTTAATTGGAAACTTTTAATGATGCCCGAACCGGTTATCGATTATGTAGTCATACATGAGTTAATGCACCTGGTTGAAATGAATCACTCAAAAAGATTCTGGAATCTGGTAGCCGATAACTGCCCTGATTGGAAGAAGCACAGAAAAACCATGAAAGATTATAGTATTAGTCTATCATCGAAACTGTGTTGATTATGACTGCCTACTGGAAAAGGGATGATAATGGATAAAAACAAAATAATCATTTACTGCGACGGAGCGTGCTCGGGCAATCAGTTTAAAAAGAATAAAGGCGGCTGGGGTGCTGTGTTGACATATAACGGTCATATAAAAAAATTGTACGGGGGAGAGCTAAATACAACCAACCAGAGAATGGAATTAACCGCCTGTATTAGAGCCCTGGCTGAAGTCAAAGCAGAAAACATGGATATCGAGATATATTCCGACAGCGCCTACCTGGTAAATTGTATCCATAAGAGATGGTATGAAAGATGGCTGAAAAACGATTGGAAAAACTATAAAAAGAAACCTGTTGAAAACAAAGATTTATGGATCAAGCTGCTGGATTTACTGGCCAGGCATAATGTGAAATTTAACAAGGTCAGCGGTCACTCGGGAGTAGAACTGAATGAACTGGCAGACGAACTGGCCCAAAAAGGTATGGCGGAATTATAGATGGTCTGTCGTTTATAATGAATAATAATATTTTTCTGTTAAACATCTGCCGAAATACCCGAATAGATTTTTTATTAATGGAGCTATTGACAGTATGATATAAAATTAATGAAGATATCAGATCAATTTGCTAAAGGAGGGACTATAGAAAGTGGCTAAATCAGGGATAGCATCAAACGGATTGGTAATAGGCATACTGGCAATTATTGCCGGAGTCTTGATACTCTTCAGGTGGCTTGATCTTTACCTAATAATAGGGATATTTCTACTTGTTTACGGTATTTTAACAATAATAAGGAGGTAACATGTTCGGTTTATCACTCGGCGGAGGCGGTTTATTATGGGGTATTATCACCTTAATTTTTGGAATCGTTGTGATGATTTTCCCCAGGATTCTCAACTATCTAGTTGGTATTTATCTTATCATAGTCGGCATAATGGCTATTATTGCAGCGTTATAAATAATCTCTAAAACTAACAAAATAGTTCTTATTTATGCTTTAATAGTTTCGGCTGTTAAAGTATTTGTTGGTTTAGATTTGCTTTATTTTGGTACTTCAGGCTTCAGTTACAATGACTGGGTAGGAAACTACTATCCTCGCGGAATGCCGCGGCAGGAATGGCTGCGTTTCTACGCCCGTGAATTCAATGCTTTGGAACTGAATTCGACTTATTATGCTATTCCTAAACCTTCGGTCATAGATTCTATGGTCGCCAAGACAGGCGAAGATTTTTTATTCGCCGTTAAAGCGAACCAGGAAATGACCCACCAGCGCGAGGCAGAAAATAGTGTTTTTACGATATTTCTGCAAATGCTCCGCCCTTTCATCGATGCCGGTAAACTGGGATGCATATTAGCCCAGTTTCCCTACAGTTTTCACTTTAACCGTCAGAACCAGAATTACATCGAGTTTTTCCGGGAGAAAATCGGCGATTTGCCGACGGTAATTGAATTTCGCAATATCCAGTGGATAAAACCGGAAGTATTCGAATGGCTTCATGGTCAAAACCTTGGTTACTGCTGTGTCGATGAGCCTGAGCTGCCCAGGTTAATACCGCCGGTAGCTGAAATCACCAGTAATATCGGTTATTTGCGCTTCCACGGGCGCAACGCAGCCAAGTGGTGGCAGCACGAAAATGCCTATGAAAGATATGACTATACTTATTCACAAGAGGAACTCGCAGCCTGGCTGCCCAAGATAGGCAAATTAAGCAATCAGGCAGAGAAAACATTCATCTTTGCTAATAACCACTGGCAGGGACAATCGGTAGATACCATCCGCCAGCTTCGGCTCATGGTCGAATAATCACTGCAAAATCTCTTGACACCTCATGACCTGAATACGAAATTAAAGGTTGCTTAAGTTTGCTTTCCACCAGACCGTAAGTTAGAATAGCATCCATTTCGGATGAAATCTATAATATTCTAAAACAGGATAATATAACAATATGTCAAAAAGATGGATTTTCCTGATGGTCGCAGCAATTGTGCTGGCACTGGACCAGATAAGCAAGCTGTGGATCAGGTCCAATATGGGAGCAGGTGAATCATTTTCAGTAATCGGCCCTTTAAGCATCATCCACGCACAAAATACCGGCTCCGCCTTTAGCTTATTTACCGGTCAAACGCTTATGCTGAGTATTCTCAACATTGTCGGTCTGATAGTGATTTTACTATTCTATGGTCGTATTTCCCGTTATAGTACTCTGGGCAATCTGGCTCTGGGACTGATTTTCGGTGGAGCCCTGGGCAACCTTATAGACCGTATCCGGTTCGGCTATGTCACAGACTTTATTGATGTCCGATTGTGGCAAAACTATCACTGGCCGGCTTTTAACGTCTCTGACTCAGCTATCTCAATCGGCGTAATTGTCCTGATCTTTTTTATTATATTGGGATTTACAAGGGAAGATGCCAGTTCCTCTTAATTCAGAGGCTACTACAATCCGGATCACAGAACCAGCTACTCGTCTGGATAAATATCTGATTGACCAGTTCCCCGAATTAACACGCTCCTATTTACAGAAATTGATCGCCCTCGGTTATATTCTGGTTAATGAACAGCAGGCCAAGGCACACCAAAAAGCAAACATAGGCGATATTATTAAAATAACTTTCCCGCCCTCTGAACCAACCGAGCTTATCGCAGAGCCGATTCCGCTTGATATTGTTTATGAAGACAATGATATAGCAGTAATAGACAAGCCGGCGGGATTGACCGTACATCCGTCTCCGGGACATACAATGCATACCCTGGTTAACGCATTACTGGCACGTTGTCCTGAATTAGCCAGCTTCGAGGATTCGATGAGACCGGGGATAATCCATCGGCTGGATAAAGACACTTCAGGTTTAATGATAATAGCCAAAAATAAAACTGCGCAGCAAAACCTTATTAACCAGTTCAAAAGCAGGTCAGTATCCAAGGGATATATATCCCTGGTAAAAGGTAAGGTAACTCCGGCAAAGGGAATTATCGAAGCGCCTATCGGCCGTGATCCTTACAACCGCAAGCGTATGGCGATTATTAGTGACGGAAGATACGCCAGAACCAGGTATAAAGTTAAGCAATACCTGGACAACTATACTTTACTAGATATCACCATTGAGACGGGACGAACCCACCAGATACGGGTCCATCTTGCCGCCATCGGCTATCCCGTTGTAGGTGATCCGGTTTACGGGGTAAAATCAAAATATTTAAACCGCCAATTTGTACATGCCTCCCGGCTGGGATTTCACCTCCCCGGAAATGGCGAATTCTGCGAATTTTCCAGCGATTTACCTGATGATTTAAAGCAAGCCCTAAATCTTATCTCAAAATCTAAATAATATTTTCATAAAAATTATTGCCTAATAATAGGTCAATATGATAAATTGTAATCAGTGCAGGATAATAATATGCAGGACGCAGATAAATATTACAGCCAACTTAAAAAGGAGCAGTTAGGTCGAGAGGGCGATATGCTGTCAAGCCTCCTGGATAGCAATGAGGAGCTAAAGAATCTAGCTGGTTTCGAGGCGGATTTAGGTATTAGACGAAATGAAATATTGTTCAAAGTACAGGTGCAAATGGAAGATACCAAACAACAATTAAAACAAGCCGAACAATTAGTAAATCGGCTCAAGAAACACCTTAGCCAGTTGGAAGGACTACACCGGACCCTCACCAAGAAATAATGCCCTGTAAATTAAAAACAGGACAGGCCCTCTATTTAACCTGACTTAATGTACTTTGATTGTTAATATCTTGTACTGTCATTAATCTTCGTATAAAATATCGTACTGCATTATCTTATAGCTTGT
>CAZEAR010000145.1:0-6063 GCA_964510365.1 uncultured Dehalococcoidales bacterium
ACCCAAAGCTACCAGAGCAAAACCGCTATAGAACATGGCTAAGGTGGTAGTTTGACTTATAAACATCAGGCCGAAACCGGAGAGAATGGTACCTACGAACATAATCCATCGCGGTCCCCAGCGATCTATAAGTATTCCTACGATAGGCGCAAGCAGTCCTACTTCCATACCTCGAAGCGATGCCGCAAATGATATCTGTGTATAGCTCCAGCCAAATTCATTTACTATGGGCTCAAAGAATGCGGTGAATCCGAAAAGAAGCACTCCGCTCACGTAAAACGATACTATGAAGCATGTGCCGACGATCCACCAGCCGTAGAATATCCTGGGAGTTTTCATTTAATACAAGTACCCATTATACGCCATTTTCAATTATGCCGATTGAGAGATTGTCTTGCGAACCTTTCTCTAGATTTCCCATTTAGCTATTTCAACCAGACAGGAGTTGGGGGCCATTCCGGTGGCGGTACTCGATAGTCTGCGGGACGAAGTGAGAATATTCATGCAGCCACCTCTGTCAACTGTATACGCTTTCCCCGGTTCCAGCGGGTCATATTTTGAGGCGCTGCCGTAGGAATGAATAGTTCCCGGCCTGATTCTTTGGGTGAGCCTGGCGATTCCTAGAACCGCACCTCTATCGTTATAAACTTTGATAATATCCCCCTGCCGGATATTTCTTTTTTCAGCGTCCCGGGGATGGATGCGGACTACCTGCCAGTTATAATTGTATTTCATTGCCCGATGCCCGGGTATATCATTAAGCCACTGTATATGGTCATCATGATGAGTATGGAAAGAGAATCTGGGGTGAGTTAATATAAATTGAAGAGGGTATTGCTTAGCAAGTCCAGACTGATATCCTTCCCAGCTGGGAATATACCGTGCGGTAAGGGGTCTCTCACTATCGTCGGGGAAATATTCCTTTAAACTCTGAGAGACAAACTCGATTTTACCGCTATACGTCCCCAGCTCTTTAGCTTTATCCGTACCTTTATTAGGGTTACTGTCAGGAGTATCGCATTCTCTACCTTCATAAAACCACCTCAGAGCCGGAGTAGCTGTGTAATCCTCAGGAATCGGTACCACGAAGTACCCTTTTTTATTGAACTCCTCCCAGGAAATATACCGGGGTAACGATGAATCTTCATAAGCATCTTTTAACCAGTCGTCGATTTTCTTACCTTCGGTATATTCTTCCCCGAATCCCAATCTGCCGGCAAGATCGGCATAGATATCGTAGTCGGGTCTCGATTCCCACAGCGGCTCGATACACTTCTTCTGGTATACCACCATACGGTGGTTGGTACCGGTGCTGTTATCATATACATAACCACCGACCTCATTGAACATACTGATATCGTTTCTCTCCAGATTGGTGCATACCGGTAAAATAATATCGGCAAATCCGGTTTCGCTGCACCACCAACAGTCCTGAGCCACAATACATTCAAGTTCAGGGCTCTGGAGAGCGTTTACCCATTTATTGGTTTCGGTCATGGTGCCGATAAAAGAACTTCCATGTCTATAGTACATATGACATTCCGACTTGCCCGGTTCGGGGTAGGTGAACTTATAAGCCTGGTTTAATGAAGAGCCTCGTTTCATTTCAAAAAACCAGCTAATGGGAGGATTTAGAATAGCGTCGGCAAACAGGTTGCGGTATAAGCGTTGAGTAACCGGATTAATTAAAGTGCCTTTTGACATGCTCTTTTTGGCATAATAGTCTATGCCGCATTCCGCATATCCGGGAAATTTGAACTGATCATTAAAGGGTGCGCCATTTGCCGTTGTCCAGAGGTTGACCCCCGGCTTACCCAGTCCCTGCATAGTCTGTAGATAGACCATCAGCCGTGCCCATTCCGTACCATACGCCTGCCGGCAAGCTCCCCCTCCCAGGCAAAAAGTATCGAGCATAGTTCTTTTGGCAGCCCATTCCCTTGCCAGTGCTATAATTATTCGGGCCGGGACACCGCAGATATTTTCCGCCCATTTGGGGGTCCTGGGTATACCGTCTTTTTCACCGAGTACTTGCTTTTTGAATTCTTCAAAGCCGGTAGTATGAGTGGCGATGTACTCCTTATCATAAGTACCTTCCGTCAACCAGGTATAAGCGATAGACTCTGCCATGGCGGCATCGGTGCCAGGTCTCGGCGCTATCCATTTATCAGCATGAATGCAGCTTGTATAATTATTATGGGGATCAATAAATATTTGTTTTATACCCAGTTCTTTCAACCATAAACGCCAGATAGCTGACTCCTGCCCACCGTATAATCCCCGTGTTGTATCCGGGTCGGAGCTCCAATGAATAACCAAATCGGTGTTTTTTAAAGCGTCTTCGAGCAGGTCATATTGCTCAGGCATACCCAGTCGCCAGTAAAAACCGTAAGCATGGCTCGAACCCCAGTACCATCCCTCCCAGCTGTCAGGATTATTATCGATAAGGGTAAAACCCAGGAGGTTGAAGAACCTGAAAAAAACGCTGAAGTGATAGTTGAGAATACCCCAGTTATGATGTGATGAGCGAGTACCTGTAACAGCTTCCTTGCCATAGGTGGACTGAATTCTTTTCATCTCACCGGCTATAATATCCAGCGCTTCATCCCAGGATATACGTTTATAACCTGCTTTACCACGAGTTTCCGGATGCCGCTCCCCGCCGGGATTATAGTCAATTCGCTTCATAGGATATTTAATTCGGCTATCCGAATAGACATGCATTTTCTCGGCTGCTGTGAAGGGAGCTATAGTTGTTTTACGCGGGGGTGAAAAATTCTTGCCCCTGGCTTTTATTATCCAGGAAGGGGCGTCGGTTTCATCAAGTACCAGAGGGCGGATGCGGATAATCCGGTTGTCCTTGACATGGACTAAAATTGGGCCACCGACCGTGCAATTAGTATATACCTGCTCTGCCATAGCGTATTGCGTCGATTCCAATATAGAAAAAATTGCGAGGTTATATATGATAACGGTTTTATCACATGACGCACAACTCCTGCGATGTCGATATGAATCGTTGTCAATTTTTCATGAACCTTGCCTTACTTATGAAAGACCGACGTTAAAGAGTATATAATATAGAATAATACCGGTGTCCGCAGACTAATTGTGATTAAAACACGAGAGTAAATTGATGTTGCCGCCAGCTTATAAACCAAAAACTCTTCAGAAAGTCAAAGAAGACATGCTGTCTTGCAGCTTGCTTCAGTCGCATCCCATGGAAATGACCCGGGAAGAAGATGTACATTGCGCCTGTGATTTATTAAAAAGTCTTGACTCAGATCACTGGGCAAATGTCTGGATGCAAATAGCCCGTCCCTATGAAGAAAAAGCTAAAGAGCAGGAAAAAGCAGGTAATTACGAAGCAGCCAAAAATAGTTACTTACTGGCTTATAATTATTATCGTATGGCCAGATTTACAGTTCCGGACACAGAATTTAAAAAAGAAGCCTATCGGTCTTCCGTGGCTAATTATTTAGAAGCGGCACGCTATTTCGACCCTCCTCTGGAGAAGGTGCTTATCCCTTTCAAGGGTAATAAAAATGAAGGCAAAGAAATTGCGGTGTATCTCCGAAGGCCTGACGGGATACATAAACCACCGGTACTCATACACCATGCCGGAATCGACGTTTTTAAGGAAGAACAGATACTCATGGACAGGGCATTTCTGGAAAGAGGAATAGCCACTTTGGCTATTGATATGCCGGGAACCGGCGAATCTCCGATTAGCGGAAGTACGGATGGAGAAAGGCTTTACAGCGTTATTATTACATATATCCAGAATCAAATAAGCTTGGACGGTTCCCGCATCGGGCTTATGGGTATGAGCACCGGTGGGTACTGGGCAGCCAAGATTGCTCATATTGAAATAAAACGGCTTAAGGCGGTGGTGTTCTGGGGCGGGGGAGTTCATTACTACTGGCAACCCGATTGGCAGATTCAATCCTGCTACTCGCCGACTCATCTGGGAAATATAGACCTCATCGACACCCGAAGGCATGCTTTCGACATCGATGACCGCGATAAATGGCTGGAATACGCGCCGAGCCTTTCGTTGCTTGATATGGGAATACTGGATAATCCCTGTGCCCCGATGCTGCTTGTTAACGGCAAAGACGATTCACAGGTGCCGATTGAAGATTTGTACTTGCTTCTTGAACATGGTGCACCAAAAACCGCCCGCGTTTTCCCGGGTGGGCATATGGGAATGACACCGCAGACGCTTCCAACCATAGCGGACTGGATGAATGAAAAACTATGTAACCTTTGATAAGTTTATTATATAATTCCCCCGATAATATTTAAGTAAGGAGGCAGGAAAAGTGAAACTTGAAACAAAAAGTCTCGGTCGCCAGGAGTTACATGAGTTAATAGGTAATTCGTTGTCACCGCTGCCGATTGTATTTATATCAACCGTAAGTCCGGAAGGCGTCTATAATGTGGCCCCGTATAGCTTCGCCACACCGATATGCTCAAAACCTCCTGTTATCTGTGTTTCCATCGGTCTGAAATCCGGACAGAAGAAGGATACTACAAAAAATATTGAGTTCACTCACGATTTTGTGGTTAATACCGTAGATGAAAACATAATTAAACAGGTGATCCAGGCATCAGCCGACTATCCTTACAATATAGATGAAATCAAAGAGACCGGACTGACTGCGGTCCCATCGGAAAAGGTGAAGTCACCCCGGATTGCAGAAGCCAAGGTCAGCCTGGAATGCCGGCTAATACAAATGCTGGAGATAATGGAAGAATACAAAGATGGACCCGGCCTCAGGAATGTAGTATTCGCAGAAGTCGTCACAATGCACGTCAAAGACGAAGTCTGGGTCGACGGTACAATAGACCCGCGCCAACTGAAAACCATCGGGCGCATCGGCGGCAACTTATACTGCAAGCCGGGAGAAATATTCGAGATGAAGCCGGATAAAATATAAGAGGTCAGTCTTTTTACACCGAATGTTCTAAGTTTGCTTAATTTTGGTATCGGCTGGTGGAGTCGTCAGGATAGTAATCAGAGCCATAAATAAAAGGCAGGCAAATAGTAACCAGGCATTGTAATAACTGCCTGTAATATCAAATATCCATCCAGCCAGAGACGGACCTCCATAGCCCACTATCGACATAAAGCCAGCCGAAAATCCGATAATAGTGCCGAAACTGCTTCTGCCAAAATATTCTCTCGTTATGGCTGCAAGGTTTGTTCTATTTCCTCCCCAACCTAGTCCGATAAATGCGGCGAATAGTATAAGAAGCCATGTCCCTATATATGATATATAGTTGAAAAGCAGAAGTCCTATAAGTATCGAAGTAAAGCAGACGGCCATCGTTGCTCTTTTATCGAATCTGTCACTGAACCATCCGGAACTAAGTCGTCCGCCGATGGATATTATCGGGATGGCAGTTGCTACCAGGCTGGAGGTCGATCTGGGAATGCCGATACTGCTGAGATAAGGCATCACATGCGTAGTAATAGCACTGAACGCCAGGAATTGTAAAGTAAGCGATAAAGTGATGTGCCAGAAGGTCCTGCTCCTTAAGGCCTGCTTTGCTCCCACGTCCAGTTTGCTGATATACCCTTTGTCCTGTACCCTGGTGGGAGTAATAGCCCCGCTTTCATCGCCGTCCGGCAGATAGCCATAAGTTTCTGGCCTGTGTCTCAATATTAAGGCTAGAGGCGCGATAATGACGAAGAATCCTGAGCCAAGTATGAATAGAGCAGTTTGCCACTGGAAAATTTCTATCAGTTTGACTATTAGAGGAATCATCATACCGCCTAAACCCACACCCGAGATAGTAATGCCGGTAGCCAGCCCTATCTTTTTATGGAACCAGTTCGCTACGGCCGTCATAACTACCGTCCCGGTGCAAGCGCTGATACCTAAAGCTACCAGAGCGAAACCGCAGTAGAACGCCGCTAAAGAGGTACTTTGACTGATGAAAATGAGGCCGCAGCCGGAGATAATGGCACCTGTAAATATAACCCATCGTGGTCCCCAGCGATCAAGAAGTATACCGGTAACCGGCGCAAGTAGGCCCACTTCCATACCTCGAAGCGAT
>CAZEAR010000146.1:0-6032 GCA_964510365.1 uncultured Dehalococcoidales bacterium
TTCCTATTTTTACCCCAAATTTGTATAATTCGTCTTTCCCAATCAATATCCTGTAACTTAATTCCGGCTAATTCAGTAAGCCTCAATCCACTCTCAACAAATAGCGAAATAATAGCTTTGTCGCGCGGATTTGAGCTTTCTCCAATAAGTATCATGACCTGTGATCTTGATAATGCTGGAAGAATAATTTTAGAAAGAATAGGAGCTTTCACGCCTACCATCGGGTTGGTGATACCATATTGTGCTTGTAGCCAGTGATAAAACGTTTTTAATGACCTATAGGATGCGTGGCGGGTTGCAAGGCCATTTTTATTCGGGGGAATTGAATTAAGGAAATCAAGTATCTTGTCCTGAGAAACAGTTATATAATCGGTTTTAGCAATATATTTTCCCAGCCGTTCCTGGTAAAACTCTAAGGTACGGTGACTTACACCCATAGCCTCACGCGATTTCAGGAACAAACTAAAATAGTCTATATTTGGGGAGTTTGCTATCATTTTTCGCCTCTATATAGTCTCGCTTTTAATGCCTGGTATGCGTTGTAATAAGCTAAAGCGTTGACGGTTGCTTTACCGGCTTGCCATTTTGAGATTAGCTCTGGTTTAAGGGAATTGAAAACAAAGATACAGCGTTTAGGATTGTTTCGCTGAATACTCGAAAGGGTAGTGCCGGAGCAAAAAAGATAGCTCGCTAGAGCTATGTCAGAGGTTTCAAATTGTTCCATATCAATCACCATCTTATTTCCATAAATAAAGAGGCTAGGATTGTATTACCTAGCCTCATAATATCCGAATGTTATTATGTTGTAACGGAATTTCTAGCTTTTTATAAATTCCATGAATTTCTAAACATTATGAAATTCACATCTTTTTGGGCGTAATTATTTCTCTGAACTCTTGAATTGCATGAGTTACAGTGCTCACATCATATTTATCGTATTGGGTTAATTTATCTTTATGGTCATCCAGCCATTTGGCCAAAGCATTCGTGGGGCCTAATCTATCAATTTCAGATAGTTTATACCATTCCGACCAGCGTTGCATTTGCTCTCGATATGATTCCACTGAGCTACGTTTCTTCCCAGGTGATAATGTGCCGAACTCAATAGAATATGCCTTTTTTAAGCTTATTAGTTGCAGTTTAATTTGATCTTCCCATATTGCATTCCATTCTTTCTTACTAAATGAACTATGGACATTCGAAATAGTGATATTTAATAGTACTTCACCTCTTTGACTATCAGTAATGACTTTTACTTCTGGTCTTAGTATGGAATCGAGCCATATCCGGTTATCAGTGAGGATAAAGAGTAACACACCTTCAAATGAAGAGATAGGAATATCATATCTGGATATGACAAGCAGTATATCTAACTCTAAGGGAATATCCGTATCAAGAACATTTTTTGCTTTTGTGTACCTAAAAAAAGATTTCTTGTCAGATATAAAAAAAGAGTAGACCGACTTATGGTACTTCATTCTTTCTCGCAAGAACCATTCATAAGCATCTATCCCTGGAGTAATTTGATAGCGTTTTCTAATTTGCTTTACATCCTCCTGGAAAAATGGATTAAAAGGGAGAGCAGCTATTCGTTGAAGCTCTCTTGTTGAATGCGAAGTTTTCTTTCTCATTTCAATATCACATATCTATATTTATTATTTAATTTTAGTATAATAAGATTGACTTTGCAACCGTCAACGGCTATAATGAATACAGGAGCGAGTAAATGTATAGCGTAAAAGAAGCCGCCGTAAAAATGGATATCTCAGAGAGACATTTGAGGCTATTGTTAGAAAAAGGTCTCATTAATGGAAAGAAGCTGAGCCGTGAATGGGTTGTACTAAGCCTGGACTACAAACGTAAAAGGAAGCTAAAGAGGAGTAAATAGTCTTATATGTGTTAAGCAAATTGTTACGATGGAAGCAAAGCTAAAAAGTTAAGCAAATTTTCAATATTTTGTAGCTAATACTTAAAAAAGAACAAATAATATGAGAAATGGGAGGTAATAAATGGAAAGAGCGGTGAAGCTAAATCACGATGGCGTCCCTGAAGGGATTCGAACCCCCGACCCGCTGCTTAGAAGGCAGCCGCTCTATCCAGCTGAGCTACAGGGACGCGGTTTGAGTGTAGCACAAGAGCACATAACCTGCAAGAGGGAAATATTATTATATTTGTATATATAAATAATCGCCGTTTACTTTTTTGCGAAAAACGGCGACTCGATGATTTAAATGGTTGACCATAATTGCAGAAGAACTAGGCAGCCTTTTCTTCTTTCTTCTCTACTTTGCTGTCTTCTTTCTTCTCTGACTTGGTATCGTCTGCTGTCTTGCTGACTTCGTTATTGTCTTTTTTAATCGATTTAGGGCTGTCCTGGGCTTCGCTTTTTCTGGCGCTGTCGGTTACATAGAATCCCGACCCCTTGAATATAATAGGCACCGGTCTAAAAAGCCTGCGGGCACCGTTATGACATTTTGGGCAGGGTGCTGTGGACTCGTCATCGAAACTCTGTTTCAGGTCGAATTCGTGATCGCAACATGTGCATTTATACTGATAAACCGGCATATTACCTCCTAGTAAATATACCCGAATTAATATTTTATACTATTAAATATTTTATAAATTTAGCACTCCCGACTGCGGAGTGCTAGTTATATATTTTAATTCTTATCAGCATCATAGTCAAGTTAGGAAAACTGTTCAATGCCCGGTAGATTAGGGGATAATATATGGCTTCACAGTCAGTGCAATGCTATGGTATACTATTCATCTGGTTTTCCTGCTACGATTTGTTGCGGGCTCGTAGCTCAGCGGCAGAGCGGTCGGCTCATAACCGATTGGTCGCAGGTTCGATCCCTGCCGAGCCCACTTTTCAAGCTAATTTCCCTCATAACATTGCTGATTGTTTACAAAAAGTCGCATGTTTTACTGAGCTATTGCAACTTAGAGAATTACTGCATATACTTTTGGGTAGCAAAGGGAGGCGTTATTTAGAATTGCGAAGATGCTAATACTAAAATAAAAATAATGAGAGGAGGATCGATTACAAATATGAATGTTATTGAAGCGTTACAAAGCCGCCATTCGGTTCGTGATTTCAAGCCGGACCCTATAGATAAGGAGACCATTCTGAAGATTGCCGAAGCGGCAACACGCAGCCCTTCTTCATCAAATATGCAGTGCTGGGAAATCTACGTTGTTGGCGGAGAGATTCTGGAAAGAATTCGCCGGGAGTATATTGCCAGATATGAGCAAGGTATGCCTAGAAATACCGAATTGCCCGGTTTGCCTCACGACAAAGTACCTCCTGCTTTAGCACAACGAATGAAACAGATGAGAACAGAGCGACTTAAACTATGCGGGTATGATCCTAATGACCCCAAGGAAATGAAACCTTTTCTGGCGCCTAATTATAAGTTCTTCGGGGCACCGGTACTGGTTATTCTTTGTATGGACCGCATGCTGGGTATGTGGCAAATGTTTGATCTTGGAATGCTGTCTCAGAGCATCATGTTGGCAGCACAGGAATTTGGAATAGATTCCATACCAGCCTTAAGTATGACGGGCTATCCGGATATTCTGCGCCAAGAGCTTGCGATATCGGACAACTTAATGATAACAATCGGCATAGCTTTAGGTTATGTGAATACCGATAATATCGCTAATACTTATCGAAGCTCCCGACGTCCGATAAACGAAGTTGTAACTTTCAGAGGAATATAGGAAATATAGGGAAATTTCAGAAGAAACAGAATGTGGAAGATATTCTAATGTATAATATGGCAATTAGGGAAAAAGGTAAATATGTTATTTGAGATACTAATTAGATAGTTAAATTACCTATTCTAATCAATCCGCGAATATGGGCTATAACGTTAATTAAGGGAGCTTACCTATCTTCATCAGATCATCGGCCACATCGACCAATTCCAATTCGGTCAGTTTTTCCCGTGTCGGGAGACCGGTCTCTTTGTCCCAGCCTCTCAATTGGTAGTACTCCTCTATCAACCGGGTTATCTCCTCCCTGGATAGTATTCTTCCTGTACCGGGCCCTTCAGGTAACGGTTCAGTGTAAAATCTATCAGGCCAGGTATCATTCTTTTTGGTCATCCCTTGCCGGACAGTGTATGCCTTGAGTAAATTAAAGACCTTTTCACCAAGCTGCATCATTTGTTGAGGAGTTTTATCCCAACCGGTGCAGGCGGAATATAGTCTGGAAAGGTGAGTCGGTCCCAGTGCTAAATGGAAGCCGGAAGGGAAAAAGCAGAGGCCTAAAGTATTAAGAGTCGAGTACAAATCCTCAAACCATTTAGTCATCATGGGTTTCCCTTCCCAGGTAAAAGAAACTTCTTCAGGAGGCATATAATATATTTGTCTTTTTACATCATTGAACATATCGAATTTATCGGTCCACCAGTTAGGATTATACATATCGGCAAAAAAATGAGTGCCTTTTACATTATCACCACCTCTGGGATTGGTTAAATCGCCGAATAACCATCCCCTCCGGGCAGTCCTGGGGTCCTCATTCATGATTTCCATGCCTTTTGTGGTCATAACATATTGTTCAGCTCCCTTACCGATTATTCTGGCTGCTTTAGCGCTGCCCTCTGCAAGGATATCTCCGAAGCCGTCCCTTAAAGCAATTTTATTTAACATTTCGATTACAGCATCTTCATTTCCCCAGGTCAGTTCCAAACCGTCTGTATCTTTTATGCTGATTATCCCTCTCTGAAATAGTTCCATGGCAAAGGCTATTACTCCTGCTGCGGAAGCATAATCCATACAGAAATGCTGGCATATTTCCTTGCATTTCCATATCGCAGGCAGGTTGTCGATAGCACATTTGGCTCCCCAGTCGAATACCGCTCCCGGCATGGTGGCCCTGTTTACCTGCAGCCCGGCATACTTGCCCTCATTTACCTCTGCCAGGTTAAAGCAGGAGACTGGACATGCGTAACAGGTTCCAACTTTCCTCATGTCGTATCTCTGGGCAGCTTCTACACCTCGATTCTTGAGCCAATCAGGCAATATACCCGTTTGATAATTTTTGGCTGGTAAACAACCCAGTTTAACGGCATTCTTTCTGGGATCTCTATCGATTAATTTTGCCGCCTTACTGGCAGCCAAGAGTTGTTCGCGGGCCTCTTTCACCGCTTCTTGAAACTCTTTCGGACGGGCGATTCTTATACTTCCGGTTCCCCTGACCGCTATCGCCTTTAGCTTTTTAGAACCTAACACAGCCCCGGCACTATTTCTGGCAGAAACATGGTGATAATCATTCAAGGGGCAGGCGAATTTAACCAGGTTCTCGCCGGCAGGGCCGATAGCCAGAACCGAGATTTCTGATGTTGAGGATGAACCTAATTCCTTTTTTACAGTATCGGATGTTGTCCTGGTGTCCTTTCCCCAAATATGGTTTGCTTTACGTATCTCAACTTTATCGTTGTCGATCCAGATATATTTTGGTTCTTTGGCCTGGCCCATGATCACGATTAGATCAAAGCCGGCATGCTTCAGTTTGGCCCCCCAGAGCCCTCCGGTATTCCCTGTCCCTATGCTGTCGGTCAGTGTGGATTTTGTCGTTATTTCTGTTCTGCCGGAACAAGGTGTGTGAGTTCCGGTTAACGGGCCGTTAGCAAAAACGACTATATTAGCGGGACTTAGTGGGTCAACATTGTACCCGACTTCGTCGTAAAGAATTTTACTGCCGAACCCCATCCCCCCGATATATTGCTCAGCAAATTCTAGATCGGTGTCTCTTATAATTATTTCATCTGTCGATAGGTCTACTTCTAAAGTTTGCCCGTAGCCATTATGAATCATTTAACAGACCTCCTCTAAATGCAGGTTACTTGGTGATGGGGATTTTATTTAGCCGGTGGTATAAAAATCCCTTCATTGACCAGTCTCTGCACGGGTGATTCGTATAGTCTCTCTTTTTGAGTACTGGGTATTGTCTTCTCAAATAAGTTGATTGGATACATTGGTTTGCTGTATATTTCGCGATAGACCTCTGTTCTCAACTGTGG
>CAZEAR010000147.1:0-5952 GCA_964510365.1 uncultured Dehalococcoidales bacterium
CGACCACCTGAACCCCATTCAGGTGCGCTACCAGGCTGCGCTACACCCCGTCGCATTGGCTTCAGCAATATGTTATCATAAGTAGGTGATTGGGACAATGTACGATTGATCCCAGTTAATTTTGTAACCGAAAGGAATCCGTTCATTGGCAAAAAAACGTAAAAGAATTGAGGCTAAAAGGACGCCTACCAAGCGTCAATTATCCCGGTGGGAGCGGCAGAAAAAGACGCAACGTATTATATTTATTGCCGGAAGTATATTCTTGGTTTTAATCCTGGCTTTGGGAGGTTACGGTATCTATGCCCATAGTTTTAAAAACCTTCGTCAACCGGTGTTAAAAGTTAATGATACCGTAGTTAAAATGGACTATTATGTAGATGCGATGAAGGTTTTATCGCAAGGCGTCGAAAAGGACCAGATATCCACACTGGCCGATTATACTTATAATACTATCTTACGGAATGAACTGATAATTCAGTTTGCCCCTGAGTTAGGATTCGATGCCGGATCTGATGAGGTAAATGCCGGAATTAGACAATCCGGTCTGCCTAATAATAAGTTGAATAGAGATTTATTAAAAGCTGATATCCTGCTGGGGAAAATGATGGAGAATTACATCGATCCGCAAATCCCGGATACAGTTGAACAGGTGAATGTTGAGGCACTTGTTGTGGGAACAAAAGAAAAGGCCGAAGAAGTAACTGCATTGCTTAATAGTACCAATAATTTTATTTCTGTGGTTGATATATTCTCGGTAGAGCCGGTCACAAAGGAAAATAAAGGGGATTTAGGTTGGCTACCGAAAGGGATGATCGGATCGAAGTATGATGCCCTTGCCGATTCGATATTGGAAGATGTTGTGTTTGATCTGAAACCGAGGGTCTTGAGTGAACCGATATACGATCCGTCTATTGCCAAGAAGGGTGGGTACTGGATTATCGAGGTTTTAGAGAAGGATGATGATAAGAGCGCCCATATCAGGGGCATTCTTCTGGGCAGTGAGGATGAAGCTTCGCGGACAAGGTCAAAGTTAATAAACGGTGAAGACTTTGTAAGTTTGGTCGCAGAGCTATCTCAAAATCAGGATAGCAAAAACTATGACGGTGATCTGGGTTGGGTTCAAAAAGGATATGGTAATACAATCATTAATAATGCTGCTTTTGAGCTGGAGCCGGGTGATATCAGTGAACCGATTTATGATGATACGGTTAATACAGATGGTGGCTACTGGCTGATAAGAGTACTGGATAAAGATGAAAACAGGCAGCTTGATGAAGATATAATCAGTACCATGAGAGACAAGATATTTAAAGAGTGGATCGGAGAACAGTATCAGAAGAGTGAAATAGTTGAGTATCTTAATGAGGATCAGAAAGCCTGGGCTATAGATAGAGTCCTTAAGAACATAGGAGCGTAATTATGGCGATTAAGGATGGCTGTATCGGGGTTGTATTGCTGGGACTTGGCATGATAGGCGGTGGTGTAGCTAAAGTTCTAACTGAAAAGTCTGAGATGTTGTCCAGACAGGTCGGGATACCGTTAGTATTAAAGAAGATAGTAGAAGTAGATAAGAGAAAGCATGGTTTATCAGGTCTGAAGCCGCAGCTTTTTACGACCGATTTCTCCGAAATAATCAAAGACAAGGATGTAAATATTGTCATTGAACTCATAGGCGGAGAGCATCCCGCTTTCGAATATATCAGGGAGGCCTTGAACGCGGGCAAATATGTGGTTACGGCGAACAAAGAAGTAATGGCTAAACATGGCGATGAGCTATTGAAACTGGCCTCGGAAAAACGGGTTAATATTCTCTACGAGGCAAGCGTCGGAGGGGGAATACCATTAATTGCACCGTTCAAGCGGGATTTGATAGTAAATGATATTTTTGCCATCTATGCGATTGTTAACGGGACCACAAATTATATTCTCACCAGAATGGCGAAGAACGGACTGGATTTTTCAGTTGCTTTAAAGCAGGCGCAGGAACTGGGTTATGCCGAAGCTAATCCCGTTAATGATATCGAAGGGCATGATGCTACTTATAAACTG
Source organism: uncultured Dehalococcoidales bacterium (assembly GCA_964510365.1). Lineage (GTDB taxonomy): Bacteria > Chloroflexota > Dehalococcoidia > GIF9 > UBA5629 > CAZEAR01. Next base: position 2,050 of record CAZEAR010000147.1, read on the forward strand.
GCTATTTTAGCGTCCATTGCTTTCAACACCGAGGTCAAAATGACGGACATATACCGTGAAGGTATTTCACGACTGGAGGCATGTGATTTTCGTTATGCTCGTGAACTCGGATATGCCATAAAACTCCTGGCTATAGCTAAGAAAGCTAATAAAGCTATAGAAACCAGAGTGCATCCGGTATTTATTCCCGAGGATTCTCTCCTGGCGAAGGTAGATGGAGTTTATAATGCTATAGAAGTAGAGGGTGATCTGGTAGGGAAGGTCATTTTTTATGGTCAGGGCGCTGGCCCTTCGGCAACCTCCAGTGCGGTAGTTGCAGACGTTGTAAATATCGCACAAAGTATCGGTCGGGGGGAGGAGTTTATTCCCAGAATGCCGCTTAAAGACAAATTAAAAACTCGACCAATGGCCGATATCGAGACTCGATATTATCTAAGAATGAGTACTGCTGATCAATCCGGAGTATTAGCTAAAATTTCGAAGGTGCTCGGTGATCATAACATAAGCATTGCCTCTGTAATTCAGAAAGAAACGGATTTATCCACTCAGTCTGCGGAGATTGTGATAATGACTCATCCTGCTAAGGAAAATGCGGTACAGAATGCTATTAATGAGATGAAGGTTCTATCTGTGGTCAAAGAGATGAGTAATTTTGTTAGAGTCGAGGATTAATAGCAACGATGAGTGAAGGGGTTTTATTAAGATATCGTAATTATTTGCCCGTAACTTCATTCACTCCCTTAATAACACTAGGTGAAGGTGATACGCCTCTGGTAAAAGCTGTTACTCTTGATAAAGAATTTGGCTGTGGTGAATTATATTTTAAACTGGAAGGATGCAATCCAACGGGCTCTTTTAAAGACCGGGGTATGGTTGTAGCAATTGCCAAGGCGGTTGAGGCTGGCAATTCTACGGTTATCTGCGCTTCTACCGGTAATACCAGTGCTTCAGCGGCAGCATATGGAGCTCGCTTCGGCCGCAGCGTGATTGTTATCGTGCCAAAAGGGAAGATCGCTGTGGGAAAATTTGCCCAGGCTATAGCATACGGGGCCAGGATAATTACTATCAATGGGAACTTCGACCAGGCGCTTAAAATCGTGCTTGCTCTGGTCGAAAAACATAATATTGCACTGGTAAATTCGTTAAATCCTCACCGTATCGAAGGGCAAAAAACAGCCGCCTTTGAAATTGCAGATGTTTTAGGTGATGCTCCCGATTATCAATTCATGCCGGTAGGAAATGCCGGAAATATAACGGCTTATTGGAAGGGTTATGTTGAATACAATGGTATAGGCAAGACGACTAAAAATCCCAAAATGATGGGATTTCAGGCGGAAGGAGCTTCGCCGATTGTAAGGGGGAAGGTAGTAAATAATCCCCGCACTTTTGCTTCGGCAATTCGGATTGGGAATCCGGCTAGCTGGCAGGGCGCAGTTAATGCCAGGGACCAGTCCGGCGGCATTATTAATTCCGTTACCGATCAGGAAATCCATGCCGCATATAATATCATGGCAAGCAAAGAAGGCGTTTTCGGTGAGCCGGCTTCAGCAGCTTCACTGGCAGGACTTATTAAGATGGTCGGTCAAGGACTCGACCTGTCACGTAAAAAAGTCGTCTGCATAGTTACCGGCACTGGCTTAAAAGATCCCGACGTGCCGATAAAGAATATCGAGCCTTTTCCTGAGCTTCCTGCCGATTTGAAAGTCATAGAGCAGGCTCTTGGTTTTTCATAGTTTTATGTGGTTATGGTTGTGTCATGGGGGCTTCTGTTGAAGAGTATCTCCTTTTTATAGAATAGTATTATCCATTAGTAACGGAATTTCATATTAAACATACTCCCGGAACAGGCAGGACTTTTATTATTAATCGAGGTGAAAATATGATTGATAAAGAAAAAATTATATCCGCAGCTTTATCCATTATTGATGCCATCGGGGAAGATCCTGAAAGAGAAGGCCTAATTGGTACCCCTCAACGAATAGCCGAAATGTACGCCGAGCTGTTCTCGGGGATGAATATGAATGCCCGGGAGGAGCTGTCGGTCGGTTTTGAGGAAGGGCATCGAGAAATGGTGATCCTCAGAAATATTCCCTTTTATTCTATGTGTGAACATCATCTGTTGCCGTTTTATGGAGTAGCTCATGTCGGTTATATCCCCAATGATGAAGGAAGGGTTGTGGGAATTAGCAAGCTGGCCCGTGTCGTAGATATATATGCCAAGCGTTTGCAGTTACAGGAGCGGATGACTACTCAAATTGCCGATGCTATCCTGGAGGCATTACAACCGGATGGAGTGGCGGTGGTTATCCAGGCCGAGCATTTATGTATGACAATGCGGGGCATAGAAAAACCCGGCAGTAATGTGGTTACATCAGCAACGAGAGGAACTTTTAGAAGCAGAGCAGCGACCAGAGCGGAATTCTTATCACTGGTAATCGGCAAGTAAATTATTCATGTCGTAGAGATTCAATCGGATCGAGACGGGCAGCACGAAAAGCAGGATATGTCCCGGAAACTAATCCTATTCCGATCGATACCGATAAGGCAACGATAACTATATTAGGCGAGACCGGCGCTTTAAGTGGGAACCCGATGTCCACGTTATTAATCAGGGATGCGCCTCCCAGTGCAATCAGTAACCCGATGATTCCGCCTGTTAAACTGAGTACCGCTGATTCAACTAGAAATTGACTGATAATATCTCGACGCTTGGCACCGACAGCTTTTCTTATGCCGATTTCTCTGGTTCGCTCGGTAACTGAGACAAGCATTATATTCATAATCCCGATACCGCCGACGATAAGTGAAATGGCGCCTACACTTCCCAGGAACAACTGGAATATACCGAGGACCTGTTCCATCGTATTCAATATATCCTGCATATCGACTACATTAAAATCGTCATCCTCGCCCTCGCGGATATGATGTCGCTGTCTCAAAATCTCGGTAACCTGTTCGGTTGCAGAGGAGATTTCATCGGGACCTACCGCTTTGATGGCGATGGTCTGAACGGGATGTCCCTTCGCGCTTGTTTGTGTCACGATTCGAGATTGCATTGTTGTCAGCGGAATCATGATAAAATCATCGGCAGCGCCCATCATTCCGCCTTTCTTCTCGATTACGCCGACAACTTCGAATTTGCGTCCACTGGCTCTGATAGTATTTCCTAGCGGGTCTTCCATACCAAAAAGGTTGATGGCGGTTTGATGCCCTAAAACGGCAACATCTGTGCGTCTTCTTATATCCTCGTCATTGATAAAATCACCTTTGGCTACAGGATAAGCGATTATTTCGGCAATTTCGGGAGTAACTCCTATGAGGTCAACGGATGCATTTTCATTGCCGTAGACTACCTTCGCCATTTTCTCTATCATCGGGGCGACAATCTCTACTGAAGGAGCCCGATTAGGATCAGCCAGCGCTTGAGCATCTTCGAGAGTGAGGGTCCCGGTAGCACCCTGGATCTGCTCCGACATGCCGGCAGTAGTGATATAAATGGCATTGGCGCCCATCTCCTCAAAAGTGCTGGTCATTTGTTCTTTGTGACCTTGACCGAGCGATACCAGAAATACCACGGCACTTACTCCGATAACAATGCCGAGTATTGTCAGAGCTGATCGCATTTTATTAGCCCAGAGAGAATAAATTGATGTGACGAAGCTTTCCCAGAGGCTCACCTTGTTTTCTCCATGGTTATTTTCCCATCCTTGAGATAAATGGTACGCTGTGTATATTCAGCAATATCTTCTTCATGAGTTACAATGACTATGGTAATTCCCTTTTTATGCTGTTCCTGAAGTAAATTCATGATGGAATGGCTGGTTTGCGTATCTAAATTTCCGGTTGGCTCATCGGCCAGAATTAAAGAGGGGTCATTCACCAGAGCACGGGCCAATGCAACCC
>CAZEAR010000148.1:0-5910 GCA_964510365.1 uncultured Dehalococcoidales bacterium
CCATTTACCTTCGCCTCTTTTACCGGCACGTTTAACAGGATATTTTAAGCGATCGGGGTGATATATATACTGAGGAAGAGCAAGTACACGTGTGCAAGTTCTTCCATTGAAGTAAGGGTGATCTTCATCTCCCTCAACTTTTTCCAGTTTTCCGTCCTTTATTATAAGTTTTACTCCGCAACCACCATGGCATCCCGGGCCAGCCGACCAGCCACCGGTCTTGACGATTTGACTGTTATCACTTTTATTCATTGATAATTACCACCTTTATTATTAATTTAATAAGTCTTATTGGGCAGGTACCATTTCTTTAAACATGGTTACCAGTTTGATTCCCTTAATCTGCCGAAATGTTGCTCCTTGGCTTACGTATTGTAAAACTGTTTCAGGATTGGTCACGATTGTTCCTGATATGGCGTCTATCCCGTAGTCGAATAGTATGGGAGATAGAGGAGTCGATCCGCCCAGGATTAAAATAAATGATTTGGGATTACATAAGTTTAGTAATTCGTCAATGGTATCGTTTATAAAGGCACTGCCCGTGATTCCGATTACGTCAGCTTGTGGAAGAAAATTTTTGGCTTCACTCTCGACTAAATCGCCTTCCTGCGGATTCATTTCTATGACCCAAAGGTTATTGGCAGCATTGCGAAGCAAAGGTACGAAGGGAAAGTGCCCAATTAATGCCACGTTCTTATTCTTTCCCTGCTCGATTAATATTTCGCGGGCATTTATCTCCCGGTACCATTTAGTATCGATATCGATTAAGGAATTGATAGTTGCCATGCCTATAGCAACTTCAAAGGGACTTGGTGATAATGCCAAACTGGCGAGTTCTTTTGCCGGCCTTTGATTCAAATCACCGGCTTCCTTAACGTGTGATTTTTCATGACAGTGCAGTAGTTCGGATGGTGTAGATGCCAGCCCGCAATATTTTGTCCATACAGCCGTTCGAAAAGGGCCCTGGCGAATGTCTTTGACTTTTATATCTCCGTTCAATGAACTGAGTAAATCGTGGATAATTCCCATTTTTCTCCTTAGATTGACTTGCCAGCCAAGAAATTTTACTTCAAATATGATTATTTGTATCTATTTGATTCGCGACTCTATAATCTTACCAAAAGACTCGAGCTCATCATAGTCTTTCAAGCCTGTTATATTAACATATACATTATTCTTTATAAATCGAATGGAATAAGTCTCATGGGCTGCCGGATCGCCGATGAAGGTAAGATAATATCCGACATCACCAAGGTCGGTTATCCCTCCAATATTAGTTCTATTATTAGTTTTAGTTTGTAGATAGTATTCTTCAACACTGGCAATATCTTTAAAAACATATACCGAAATGCCGAAGGTCTCGTCGGTCCGAATATATATTGCATAAAATGTCGATACTGTATTATCTAATGTCGGTTCGGAGTGGGTATTGAATATGAAGTCTGCCGGTTTAACATCGTTCTCGGTAAGTACGATGTCAGCTGCTCTAATATTTTCGATAACAGAAACTGATACTGTCTCTATGACACTTTCCTCTTTATTTGTGGCTGTCAATTTATAGGTAGTGCTCGTTTTCGGTGACAGTGATAATTCACCCGATGACTGCACCTCCCCGATATCAGGTTCAATAGTTAATGATGTAGCATCAGAAACATCCCATTGAAGCTTTACCGACTCACCTAATAATATCTCAGCAGGTTTGGCATCGAAGCTCAAGATAGTAGGAGTAATTACTGGCTGTGCAGGAGAGGATTGGGGAGGTGGTTCTGTGACCGGTTCTTCCGATCCGGGAAAAGTGAATAATTTGATGTTAAATATGTCAGCGGCGAATATAGCGCCGGCTATAATAAAAAGAAGTACAATCAAAACGGTAAAGCCGATAGACCACCGTCGCTTACTTTGCCGCTCAGATGAACTATATCGGTATCTGTGGTCAATCGTTGTTTGCTGGCTGCCTTTGACGGTTTCAGAGGTTTCTGTTGCCGGTTGATTTTGTTCGGGCCATGTCAGAGTCGAGCCACAGCTCGTGCAAAAAACAATGGAAGGATCTACAGGATTCCCACAGTAGGGGCAGTCATATTCCAGCTTATGGCCGCAATTAACGCAGAATGTTTGGCCTATTAAATTATCTGAATTGCATTTAGGGCACTGGAATGTATTTTGCATAGTTGTTTCTCATTATAGTGCTAAGGTCTTAACTCTAATATATTGTATCGGCACTGTCGTTATGTTAAACCTTCAGATATTTACTGTCAAAGTCTTTATTTGTGAAGCATTAATAAAGCTTGTTGCAGATATAACCTCATGCTATAATTCTAATGCGCTGGGGATTCGTCTAGCGGTAGGACGACGGACTCTGGATCCGTTAGGCCAGGTTCGAATCCTGGATCCCCAGCCATATTCGCTCTTACCCTGCTAAATCGGATTTCCCCGGTAACAATTATCCTGTTTACAATCGCCAGTATACATGCTATACTAATCATGATATTATATTCATTAATATCAATTTCTTTTTTTACTCTATTTAACGGGGGAAAGAACATGTTATGGAAAAAGCGAAATCAATTAACTGCTGAGGCTGCAATTACGCCTATGGCAGGTAAAGAAGTAAAAGTTGAGAAACTACCCGGACCGAAAGACTTACATAGTACTGTAGGAAGAGACATTGTAGTTAAGCTGGGAGGAAATCCGGACTGGGTATGGAGCTTAAAGAGTGTAGAGTATAAGAGACCGGATATGTCGGGAATATACGATGTCCGTGTTTTTAGTGAGATTGATGCCAAGAAAAACGGGATAAAAGTAAAGAACTTTAATACACTTGAGGCATATCCCGAACTCATTCTCTTTGAGGGGTGGGTTAATAAGGAATTAAATGAGACTCAGATAGTAGATAAGAAAAAATAAGCTGTCGTTATTATATTAATGTACAGCTTGATCGGTAGAAGATTTTAATATATGGCTATTTATTAATTAAAATCTTCCTTAATTGAAATAATGCTTCAATTACAGCTATCCGGATTACCCGCATTTGATCGCCGGGATAAGTCCGTTCAAAACTATACAAGGTACCCTGATTATCGATACCGATAAATATATTGCCCATAGATTTACCCTCGACATTGATTAAGTCCGATACTCCGGTGATACCGATACCTATATCACTATTAAACTTATTTCGGGCCGTTGTTGCCATTGCCTCGGCCAATTCTGCTGTTTCGATTCCTGTATTTGAAATAATTTCTTTCTTGATATCAAAGGCTGTTTTAGCTTCATCGGTATATGCAATAATGCCTCCCCTGAAATAACGTTCACTCCCTGATACGTTTGAAATAGTCTCAGCGAGAAGCCCCCCGGATTGAGATTCCATACTAGCTAGACTTAAGCATCTGGCATTTAGCAGTTCTCCTATTATACCGGCAAGGGTATCGGAATCTGATCCCCAAATATGATCTTTTAAGACCTTTTTGATGTTAGTTTCCTGCTGCAAAATCATCTTTTCCGCTTCGTCTTTATTATTAGCTTTTGCCGTAATGCGCAGGTGAACTCCGTCATATTTGGCATATGTAGCAAGTGTCGGATTGGCACTGGAAAGGAGAGGGCTGATTAGTTCATCGACCTTAGATTCGCCTAGGCCGAAGGTTTTTAACGTTTTGGATACGATTATATTTGATTCCAGTATCGATTGCAGTCCGGGCAGGATTTCCTGTGTCCACATATATTGCATTTCATGCGGTGGCCCCGGCATGGATATTATTATTCGTCCTTCCTTTTCCACCCACCATCCCGGCGCAGTTCCTTTTGCATTTGGAATAATCCGGGCCGATGGTATTATAGATGCCTGTTTGATATTGGTTTTAGGCATTTCCAGGTTTCGTTTTTTATAATAGCCTTGTAATTCTTGGACTAAAGCAGGATCGATGGTAAGCTCTTCATTGATCAATTCAGCTATCGCTTCACGCGTAATATCGTCCTGGGTTGGCCCTAAACCTCCGGTAGTGAAAATAATCTCAGCTCTTTGCCATGCTTGTTTGATGGTATTTACCAGTCTTTTTTGATTATCACCCGCCGTAGATATAAAAGGGAGGTCGATACCGAGTGCTGGCAACTGGCTGGCAATAAAAGCGGCATTCGTATCGGTTATTGTACCCAGAAGAAGCTCAGTGCCTATTGAAATTATCTCTGCGATCATTTTTTGCTACGTCAATCAATAATCAGCACTGTGTCTTGGGGATTCCCAGATATTTTTCCATCAATGCCATCGCACAGTAATCACCGCACATACTGCAAGTCGGCCCGTCGGCATGATATTTCTTATGAACCTGACGGGATTTCCCCGGATCTAAAGATAATTTTGCCTGGGCTTCCCAATCGAGGTTTTTTCGGGCAATGGACATTTTTCTGTCCCATTGTCTTGACCCCGGTATATTATGGGTAATATCAGCGGCATGAGCAGCAATACGGGAAGCTATGACTCCTATCTTTACATCATCGATGTCCGGCAGCGATAGGTGCTCCGCTGGAGTCAGGTAACACAGGAAGTCGGCACCGGCAAATCCGGCAATAGCTCCGCCGATGGCTCCTGTGATGTGATCATAGCCGGCAGCAATATCGGTAACCAGCGGACCAAGAACATAGAAAGGTGCGCCGTGACACAGACTTTTCTCCAATTGAACATTTGAAGCAATCTGGTCTAACGGCACATGCCCCGGACCTTCGACCATAACTTGAATTCCTGCTTCCCTGGCTCGATCTACGAGTTCTCCCAGAATAACTAATTCTTCTACCTGTGCCCGGTCCGTGGCATCTGCGGTACTTCCCGGGCGCATACCGTCACCCAGGCTCAGCGTAATATCAAACTTACGGGCCAGGTCTAGTAGTCTGTCATAGTGTTCATAAAGCGGATTTTCCTTTTCATTATGCAGTATCCAGCCGATAAGGAAAGCACCTCCGCGTGATACGACATCGGTAAGCCGGTGTTGATTCTGCAAACGTGAAATCGCAGCCTGATTGACACCGCAATGTACAGTCATAAAATCGACGCCGTCCTTGGCCTGTTGCTCGATAACCTTAAAAATATCGTCAACAGTCATGTTTACTATGGCGCCGGAATTATCAATGGCTTCAATCGCTGCTTGATATATAGGAACTGTGCCCACCGGTACATTGCTGGCTTTGATTATAGCCTGTCTAATAGGGATAATATCCGACCTTATACTGAGGTCCATTACAGTATCGGCACCATATTGTATAGCAGTTTGAAGCTTTTCCAACTCGCCATCTTTAGTGCCATATTCAGGGGATACTCCCAGATTGGCATTTATTTTAATACGAAGTCCCTTGCCGATGCCGCAGGGAACAAGGTTACTATGATTAAGGTTGGCCGGGATTACTATTGTGCCGTCTGCCATATTTTGCAGGAGAATATCTTCAGAAATGCCTTCCTGTTTTACTACATGTTTCATTTGTAACGACAGGATGCCTTTCTTGGCTAATTCAAGTTGTGTCATTGTTCCTCCAAAATAAAAAAACCAAGAGCTTGAGTAGGTAGCACTAAACCCTTGGTTTGATGCCGCTTCCCTACGCTCGAATTATCAAGATCAGGTTGCAAGGGTTCCCTTCTTTTAAAGGGTCTCAGCCTCAAAATATTACCTGAGCACCCCTAGCGGCTAATATAATCCTAATTTTCAATATACCATATACATTCGGGAAAATACAAATGGCTAATCCGGATAAATATAATTGACAGGACGTATTCCGGGTCAGTCTAAGTTATTGACACGTAAGTTGTAATTATGTTATTATTTAAAATTGTTCTTATAGCACCTTAACAACTGGATAGTGGTAAGGAAGATTAATATTCAGAGAGTTTGATCCTGGCTCAGAATGAACGTTAGCGGCGCGCTTGATGCA
>CAZEAR010000149.1:0-5885 GCA_964510365.1 uncultured Dehalococcoidales bacterium
GAGAAGGACAGTATTATGATGCAGCGGCATTTCCCTGGCTTGCCTTTATACATCAAAATCATGTGTGGTGGTTAGCTACAAAAAAATATTCAAGAAGGCATGGCCCCCGCTGGGAATGGACAGGAAGGCCAATAGCGCGATATGTTTGGGATTGCAAAGATGGCTTTATAGGATTTGCCGTAGTAGGTGGTCAATTTGGTGTCAGTCAACAAGCTCTCGTGGACTGGATGGATAGCGAAGGCATGGCACCCGATTTCATGAAAGAGATAAACTGGACCGAATTGGACTTTGACAAGGTTACACAAGAAGTTCGCGATAGTTTTGAAGAGCCAATAGCAAAATTTTTTCTTACACATACAAGAGATGAAATATTTCAGGAAGCAATAAAAAGGCGTATTGTTTTACTTCCAGTATATACGCCCCAGGATATGCTTAATAATGAAGCACTTGCCGCCAGAGGGTATTGGTTTGACGTACAGCACCCTGAGCTTGATGCTACCCTTACCTATCCTGGTGCTTTCTTTAAGTCTTCGGAAACTAAGTGGCAGTTCAATCGACGAGCCCCCCTTATTGGTGAACATAATACGGAAATATACAGCAAAGAACTTGGTTTCTCCAAGGAAGAACTTGATATATTAAAACAGGGCAATATTATTTGAGGTAGCAAAAATGGTTATTAAAGCATTAGAGGGCATAAAAGTATTGGAAATTGCTTTTATTGGAGTAACGCCAATGACTTGTAAGCTATTAGCTGATCATGGCGCTGATGTGGTGCGGATTGAAAGTAAGACAAGGCTAGATTATTTGAGGACCTCAGGTCCTTACATTGACGGAATTGTATCTATAGAGCGCAGTCCTCAATCCGCGTCGATGCATACCAATAAATATGGAATAACTCTCAACCTTAAACACCCTAAAGGTGTCGAAATTGTTAAAAAACTAGCTGCATGGGCAGACATCGTAGCTGATGGCTTCACCACCGGTGTACTTAAAAAAATGGGGCTGGACTATGATGAACTTGTTAAAGTCAATCCCGATTTGATTATGTTTAGCTGCAATACATTCGGCGCAACTAGCCCTCTATCCTCGTTCCCGAGCACTGGCATAGGAATGACCGGGATTATTGGTTTATCGCAATTTACAGGTTGGCCTGATAGAGGGGCAACATCACTAGGCTACTATACTGATTTAGTGGTACCGCATTTTAATCTAGCCACCGTACTCGCTGCACTCGATTATAGACGCCGTACAGGAAAAGGACAACATATTGATCTTTCCCATATTGAGACTAGTATTTATTTCACAGCACCGATTGTTATGGATTATGAGGTAAACAATAGGGAATTCAAACGACAGGGCAATCATTGTCCTAATGCTGCTCCGCATGGTGCGTATCGCTGCAAAGGTGATGATAGATGGTGCACTATTGCTGTCTTTAGTGATGAGGAGTGGCAAAATTTCTGTAAAGTAATCGGTAATCCGGAATTGGCTACAGATCCGATGTTTGCTACTTTGCTCAATAGAAAAAAGAATGAGGATCGGCTTAATGAGCTTGTTGAAGAATGGACGAGTAAACATACAGCCGAGGAAGTCATGAGGTTGATGGTAGCTGCTGATATATCTGCTGGAGTGGTTCAGACCGGAGAAGAAGTATCTAATGATCCTCAGCTTGAATATTATGGATATCAACAGATGGAATATTATCCGGGAATGCAGAGGGAATACCCTGTACAATTGCCATTCGGGAAATTATCCGAGACACCTGCTCATGCATATAGGCCAAGTCCCATGCTTGGGGAACACAATGAATATGTTTGTTCAAAGATTCTAGGCATCCCGGATGACGAATTTGTTCAGTTGATGGCAGACGGCGTCTTCGACTAATGAGATAACCTTTCAACGTAGTAAGGGCCAATTAAGGATAGAGTACTCATGTATTTTCAAGGTATTCTTTGGGCTTAATCCTGCTAGAGATTCATTAAGTCTATCCTCATTATAGTCCTTTTTCCAAGCTCCTATAACCTCACCAGATAGAACTATCAAAATTATTTTTTAAATACATTAAGAACGTGATTCCACTTCTTTCGGAACGCGTCCGCTGTCTCTGGACAAACCTCAATTGCTTTAGGAAACTCGTTTATTCTCTCGTATGGTTTACAGGCATCAATAATTGCCAATGAAGAAAAAAGAGGTGTACCAGGAACATGAAGGGGATCAAGTGGTTCAGTACGACACCTTCGAATTATATCTATATCCTTCTCTGGATCCGATCTGAAACATATTGCCCAAAGAACATCCTGAATATTTGTGACATCAATATCTTCATCTACCACAACAATATATCTGGTTTGCTGTACCGTATTACTCTGTGAAGCAAGTAATCCTGCTCGCTTTGCATGACCAGCGAAATTTTGTTTTATAGAAACAATAATAAACGTTGTTAATCCAGCTTCACTTATCCATACTCTTTTTACATCTGGAACACCCCACTTCTGGAGTTCATTATGTATAATGGCACTATCAATAACTGCTTTGGTCATCAAACCATGACCGGGTTGAGGTCGCAAAGGTGCGCTACCCAGCATTATGGGATTGTTTCTATGGTAAATTCGCTCAACCTCGATAATCGGTTGATGGGTAGGAGGCCTACCATAGTAACCAGTCCATTCTCCAAAGGGACCTTCTTCCCTCTGCTTATCTGGCGGGCACCACCCGGCCAAGACTATCTCACTATCAGCGGGGATAGGCAAGCCTGTGACCTCCTCAATTATCACCTCAATAGGTTCCCCTCTTATTGCGCCCGCCCACTGATATTCGCACACACCAAAGTTACTACCGGCAACGGTAAAAATCAGTGGATGATGGCCTATTGATACAGCTATAGGGCAAGCCTCTCCTTTTGCATGATATTGATCACAATGGATTTTGCCATGATGCCCTGGAGCGATAAAAAGACCAGCGGTTTTTTTATCGTGAACCATTACTCTATATGTACCCAGGTTAATCTCACCACTAAACAGGTCCTTTGTTACAACGGCATCCGCCGTGCCAATGTATCTACCTCCATCCAACAGGTTCCACTTGGGTACAGGAAATTCAAACAGGTCTACATCATCCCCAGAATGCACGTTTTCTAACACGGGTCCATTATCGACGATTTTTACTTTAAAATCATCCAGGTTTGCTTCCCAGTTAATCCATTTTTGCCGAATTAAGTCTATAAGTTCCGTTTGAGAACATTCAGGCAGGTTAAAAGTAAGAGCTGTTTGCCCTGCAGTAACGAGTCGGGGCATTGCAATTCTATAACCACTCGGGTAACCATTAATTTTGTCGAATAGAAAAACCGAATTTAGATTACCGCTTACTTTTGGATCTGCAAAGTGGCCAATCTCCAAATTCCAGTCAGCGCCTTCGATCGTTATCAACTCTCCAAGGTTGTTTACTTTTGTTAACCAATCTCTTAAGTCTTCGCGTGGCATCTTTTATAAAGCTCATATAATGATTGCATAATAAAATCGGCAATTATCATTATTTGATTTCTTCGATAAAAAGAAAAAACATTCCAATGTCTATTTTGATAGTAATCTTTGGCGATATTATCATAAGGTCAAATTTATTGTCAATAGAATTTACCTGAGCATCTAAACTACTGTTATATGGCTCGAAATAGTATAAAGATGGGAATCTAGATGATTTAAATAATTTAAGCCCCTAACAAACTTTACAGATATAAAGTTTGACTATCATTTCATACATAAAAAAAGCAATGTTCACAAGTCAATTTGTCAAAAAGCAGATTCGCCAATTAGCCCCTTGACTCCAGTGCTATAATATATAACATAGAACTTCTATATGGAATCTTATTTTTAATTTATCTAATAGTCCTTTTGCCTAAAATATTTTAGCTATAAAGTCGTTTAATGTCTGATTTCGCAATAGTTACTAGCGATTACATAATCACTTTTTTCGCTTAATTTATATTCAATTTTTAGTTATAGATATTTAAAAGTAAGAAAGGAGACAAAATGTTGGCGTGATAGCATAACTCAGTTAACTGGACTGATAAGATAATATTATGGGGAGGTTAAAAAATGAAAAATATTTTATTCAGCGTAGTGTTGATCCTGGTAGTTACAAGTATGATTTTAACCGCATGCGCCAGTCCTGCACCGGCACCAGTTCCAACTCCGGCTCCAACCCCGGCTCCGGCTCCAACCCCAGCTCCAACCAAAACGTTTGAACTTAGTTTCGCCACCCATCTCCCGCCTGTACATTATCTAGTAAAAAAAGTTTGGGAACCTTGGGCAGCAGAATTGGATAAACGTACAAATGGAAGGGTTAAAGTAAAAATGTATCCCGGTGGAGCACTAGGTAAACCAACCGAGGCATATGAAATGGCTATGAAAGGTATAGCAGATATTGCTCAGGTTAATGCTGGGTATCATCCTGGTAGATTCCCCCTCGCAGATTTTAATGAGTTGCCATTTATAATACCGTACGGATCTGTTGATAAAAGCGGTAAGCTTATTCAATTCGTTATTGCTGATAAATATATCAAACCGCTTGAATTCCAAGAGGTAAAATGGGTCTGGCCAGGATTTTTTGATCCTATTGTTATTCTTATGGCCAAAAAACCAGTAAAGACCATGAAAGATATTGAGGGTTCAGTAATCGGTGTACCGGGAGGAAAGACTTTGCCAGAACTAGTCAAATCAATAGGAGCTTCTCCAGAAATGGTACCCGCACCTGATGTATACACAGCTTTAGAACGAGGCATGATAGATGGGGACCTTTTATCTTTTCAACCTATGGTGTCATTTAAACTGAATGAGGTAGTAAAATATGTAACGATGATTAATGCTACTCAAGGCTTCTACCTTATAGCCATGAATCCACAAGTGTGGGACAGCATGCCAGCAGACATTCAGAAAGTATTTGATGAATTGGATCCCTGGGTAATAGATTTAACTATTAAAGAAAATAAAGTGGCTACTGATACTGCGATTAAATTATCTAAAGCCAAGGGAGTTGAATTAATTTATCTTTCAGACGATGAATTACAACGATGGGTTAGCAAAACAAAACATATACAGGATGATTGGGCAGCGAGTCTTGACGCAAAGGGCTTACCTGCAACTGACTTAATTAATGACATTCATCAAATGCTTGGTAAATAAGACAAATTAAAGAATATAGTATAAATATTATTTAGAGAAATTGCTAGATTACCTAATATGCAAGGTCTGGAATAGATAACATTGTCATGAATTATAAAAAAGCATGCATTGTAATAAGAAGGTTTCTGCGTTCAGTCATTAAGGTCCTTGCTTGGGTAGCTGCAATTTCTCTAACATTATTGTTACTACTTATTGTAATTAATGTTTTTACCCGTTTCCTTTTTAAAACGCCCGTACTAGGCACTATAGAACTCGTAGAGCTGTTACTTGTTGTTGTGGTTCTTTTCGTACTGGCTCATACTGAAACACAAAAGGGACATGTACGTGTAGAACTCGTGACTTCACGACTTAGCAAACGTGTTAATGCAATAATAGAACGCATAATATACTTCATAGGCACACTATTCTTTTTAACTTTAAGCTGGCAAGGCATAGATCGGATGTTATCTTACTTATTTCCCACAGTCTTCACTACGAATATTCTCAACATCCCGATCGCTCCCTTCATGTTTATTATATCTATCGGCAGCTTTGTTCTTGCCCTAGAGATGTTATTAAATTGTATCTGTCCAGTATTATCTGAAGAAGAAGGAGGAATAGCAAGCATTTGAGCCCCCTAACGATAGGTGCTTTAGCAGTATTTTGTCTTTTTGTGTTCATGGCTTTGGGAATGCCTATTGGCCTTGTTATGGGTGTCGTTGGCATTTT
>CAZEAR010000150.1:0-5822 GCA_964510365.1 uncultured Dehalococcoidales bacterium
AGCAATGGATGGAGTCCTTGAGTCGAAGACACTCCAGGATTTAGTGGACGGTCATAAAAAGAAAAACCAGTCTAAGGAATCTATGTATTATATATAGCTTCGGAATCGGTTATGAATACTTTGAAAGAATATTTAATGCGGCACATTTTCAATGTTTTGGTTGAAAAAAAGCAGCGTATATCTGGAATAGGTCTAGATAGGATGCCCGGTTCTATGGTACCTGGATTAATTCTTTTACTATCAACGTTAGAGGGTTGGGAGTGTCCCCCCGGAATTGAGGGGGAAATAATAATTAATAACTAAAGGTCATATAAATAACAGGTTAAAATAAATAATAGAGAGGAACCATAAATGACAACGCAGACAAATAAAACAATAGAAAAACTTCATTATAAGACTATAGATATACCCAAACTGACCAGGGGCATAGCAAAAGACTCAACCGAGTTAATCGGGAACACGCCCTTAGTCAGATTAAACCGGATAACCGCGGGATTGAAGGCGGACATCGTAGCCAAGCTCGAATCTTTCAATCCTATTGGCAGTGTGAAAGACAGGATCGGTGCTGCCATGATTGTAGATGCCGAGGAAAAGGGGCTTATCAATAAAGATACCGTAATAGTTGAACCCACCAGCGGGAATACGGGCATTGCCCTGGCTTTTGTTTGCGCCGCCAGGGGATATAAGCTTATTCTTACTATGCCCGATACAATGTCTAAGGAACGAAGGCAATTGCTGTCTATATTTGGCGCCGAGCTGGTGCTGACACCCGGAGCGGAGGGCATGAAAGGGGCGGTTAAGAAGGCTGAGCAGTTAGTAGCTGAAAATCCAAACTATATCATCCCTCAACAGTTTAAGAATCCGGCAAATCCGGAAATACACAGGCTGACGACTGCTGAAGAGATCTGGAGAGATACAGATGGTAAAGTTGATATCCTTGTCTCCGGCGTAGGGACCGGTGGGACGATCACCGGTGTAGCTGATGTAATAAAGCGAAAAAAGCCTGGCTTTAAAGCCGTTGCTGTCGAGCCGGCCACTTCCCCGGTGCTATCCGGCGGAGAGCCTGGAAGCCATAAGATACAGGGTATAGGCGCCGGTTTTATCCCGGACGTTTTGCAGACAGATTTAATCGACGAGATTATCAAGATTTCCAATGAGGATGCGGGGGCTATGGCTGTAAGATTGGCCAAAGAGGAAGGGATACTTGCGGGCATCTCTTCAGGTGCGGCAACTTGGGCGGCATTAGAGGTAGCCAAGAGACCGGAGAACAAAGGCAAGCTTATCGTTGTAGTTTTACCTGATACCGGAGAGCGCTATCTTTCCACATGGCTTTTTGAAGACCTTTATAAAACCATATCGAACGTATAAAATAACAGAGGGGCATTAATTGTTCAATACCTTAAAAGAAGATATCCGGACGGTTTTCATTAAGGACCCGGCGGCAAAAAGTATTGCGGAGGTGCTTCTCTGTTATCCCGGATTGCATGCTTTGTGGTTTCACCGTGTGGCTAACTACCTGTGGCGACATAAGTTCCGTTTACTGGCCAGGTTGATCTCCCATACGAACCGTTTTTTAACCGGCATTGAGATTCATCCCGGAGCCAGGATCGGCCGGCGTTTTTTCATAGACCATGGAGCCGGAGTAGTCATCGGGGAGACGGCTGAGATCGGGGATGACGTGCTGATGTATCAGGGAGCCTGCCTGGCCGGTACCAGTTTAAAAAAGGAGAAACGACATCCCACCATCGGCAATAATGTCGTTATTGGGGCCGGTGCCATAGCACTGGGTGCTATTACCATAGAGGATGGGACCAGAATCGGGTCCGGTTCCGTGGTAGTTAAATCGGTGCCCCCGGGTGTTACAGTTGTGGGAATACCCGGAAAAATAGTTGAAGATAAGCACGATCCTTTAATGGTTCTGGACCACTCCCAGTTACCTGATCCTGTTGCTGATATTATCAGATTGGTTATTACAGAACAACGAAGTTTAAGTGAACGATTGGTCAAACTTGAGGACTTAAGCGGATTAATTGTCCCGAAAGCTGAACTTACACCAAGAAACAAAAAGATCTTGAAGGAGTTCAGTGAAGGGGGAGGAATATGAGATTTGAGACATTAGCTATTCACAGTGGAGAAAGGCCCGACGCGGCATATGGTGCCGTCTCAGTCCCGATTTACCAGAATTCAACCTTTGCCTTTGAGGATATAGGCAAAACAAGGGGTTACGATTACTCGCGTACAGCCAATCCTACCAGGAAAGTCCTTGAAGAAACCATAGCCCAACTCGAGGGCGGGAAAGCCGGATTCGCCTTCGCTACCGGTATGGCTGCCGAAGCTACAGTAATGCACATGCTAAAAGCGGGCGATCACGTGATATCGGGAGAGGACGTCTATGGCGGAACCTATAGATTGTTCCAGGATGTGATGACCAACCTAGGGCTGGAGTTTACTTTTATAAGGATGGATAGGAGGGAGTCGATTGAAAAAGCGATTAGACCCAATACAAAAATGATCTGGCTGGAGACTCCTTCCAATCCTTTGTTGAACATTGTAGATATTGAAATAGTGGCAGACATTGCCAGGAAGAATAACTTATTGGCGGTAATCGACAATACCTTTGCAACCCCCTATTTTCTGCGGCCGATCGAATATGGCCTCGATATAGTCGTTCACTCCACGACCAAATATCTTAACGGACACTGCGATGTGGTAGGTGGTGCCGTTGTAACCGCTACAGACGAACTATCAGAGAGAATCCAGTTTCTGTTGAATGCTCTGGGAACATGTGCCTCACCATTTGACTGCTGGCTGGTGCTTCGGGGAATCGAGACCCTGGCGGTCAGGATGAAACAACATGAGAAGAACGCAATTGATATAGCAAATTATCTGGCAGGTCATCCCAAGGTAAAGAAAGTATTTTACCCCGGCCTCAAATCCCACACAGGGCATGAAATCGCCAAAAAGCAGATGAAGGGATTCGGAGGGATGGTATCATTTGAAATAAAGGGAGGTATTAAGAACGTTAATAGTTTCTTAAAGAACCTGAAGCTTTTTTACCTGGCGGAATCGCTTGGCGGAGTTGCTTCGCTCGCTGAACATCCGGCTACGATGAGCCACGCTTCAATACCGGAAGATTTCAGAAAAGAAGCTGGGATTACCGATGAACTCGTCAGGTTATCGGTTGGCCTGGAAAACAGCCAGGACCTGATCGAGGATATCGAGCAGTCACTGGCGATCTTATAGATAAATGAATCGATTTATTTTGAACAGGTCTAATAAATGGCAAGAACACAAAACAATACCGGAATAAATAATCTCAAAACTTGCAGAAGCGATCACCCTTCTTATGCCAGGTCACTGCGCTGTCGAAAGTGCGGGCGCGAGTATCCGCTCAAACCGCAAAAGATGTGCAATTTTTGCTTTAGCCCCCTAGAGGTCAGCTACGATTATGAGGCTATGGCTAAGGCTGTAGATAAAGAAGCTTTTTCACGCGGGCCTCTAAATATGTGGCGATACCGGGATATGCTGCCGATCGAGTGTGAACCGATCGATATCGGGGTTGGATTTACACCGTTAACAAAAGCCGATAGACTGGGGCATGAACTGGGACTTAATGAGCTATATATTAAAAACGATTCGTTAAATCCCACCTTTTCTTTCAAGGACCGTGTAGTCTCCGTAGCAATTACCAAGGCAAAAGAATTCGGCATTAATACTGTAGCCTGTGCTTCGACGGGCAATCTTGCTGCCAGCGTTGCCGCCCATGCTGCCAAAGCAAATATGAAGGCTTATGTTTTTGTCCCTGCTGGTATTGAACAGGGTAAATTGGTTGGAGCAGCCATTCATAATCCGGTCCTGGTGACAATTGACGGGAGTTACGATGATGTTAATCGGTTCTGTTCCGAGCTGGTAGAAAGATATAACTGGGGCTTCATTAATATTAATTTACGCCCTTACTACGCTGAGGGAAGCAAAACTCTGGCATACGAGGTGGCAGAGCAGTTAGGCTGGCGCACCCCTGATTACGTGATATCACCAGCTGCGTCGGGGCTGCTGTTCACTCGAATCTGGAAGGGGCTGGATGAACTTTCGATACTGGGACTGGTCCAACCGGTTAATACACATATGTATATTGCTCAGGCTGCCGGCTCCTCACCGATTGTAAACGCTTTTAATGCCGGCGCCTTACATGTCAATCCGGTTAAACCGGATACTATTGCCAAGTCGATAGCAATAGGAAATCCGGCCGATGGATACTATGCATTGATGGTTGCCAGACAAACGGGGGGTGGCGCTGTTTCGGCATCCGATAACGAAAGCATTGAAGGGATGAAGTTGCTGGCTCAAACCGAAGGAATTTTTTCCGAAGCTGCAGGTGGGGTAGTGGTTGCCGGATTGAAAAAGCTGGTAGCCTCGGGGGCTATTAAAAAAAATGATTTAACTGTTATTTTTATTACCGGAGCCGGACCTAGAACGCAGGAAATAGTAACGGATATCGTGTGTCCAATTGCGATCCAGCCTACACTGGAATCATTCGAAAACGCAATTGGCACTTTGTCCTGATTCTTATATATACTATATATTGACCTGTTCTAAGCGCTTTAAATAGAGGAGATTAATAATGGCAAACAGACAAGTGATGTTTACCTTCCCTCAGGACCTTATTAAGGAACCGATTATCTATAATCTGGGAATGAAATATAAAGTCGTGACCAATATCCGCCGGGCTGATGTCTCTGCGGATAAAGGTTGGGTGGTGCTGGAGATGGAAGGTGAAGACAAGGATATTGATGATGGCATTGCCTGGGTTGTATCCAGAGGTGTAAGGGTTGACCCTGTAATCGGAGATATTGTTGAGGGTTAATTATGAGGAGAGTTTATCTTGACTATGCGGCCACGACGCCTACGCATCCTGATGTCGTGAAGGCGATGCTTCCATATTTCTCCGATGATTTCGGTAACCCTTCCAGTATTTATGCTTGCGGGCAAAGTAATAAAGGGGCGATTGAAACTGCCAGGAAAATAATAGCTGATTTTATCGGAGCGCGTAACGAAGAAATCGTTTTTACCAGCGGAGGTACCGAGGCTGATAATCTGGCATTGGAGGGCGTTGCCTTTGCCAGTGAACAAAAGGGAAATCATATAATAACCAGCTCCATCGAACACCATGCTGTTCTTAATACCTGTAAATTCCTGGAGAAGCGGGGATTTGAATTAACCTATCTTCCTGTTAACAAGTTTGGCATTGTCGATCCCGATGATGTTAATAAAGCAATAACCGGTAAAACCATACTTATTTCTATAATGTACGCCAATAATGAAATTGGGACGATCGAACCGATAGCAGAGATAAGCAGGATCGCAAAACAGGCCGGTGTATATTTCCATACCGATGCTGTACAGGCAGTCGGACATGTCCCCATTAATGTCAATGACCTGGGAGTTGATTTGCTTTCTATGTCGGCACATAAGCTTTATGGCCCTAAAGGTATGGGGGCGTTATATGTGAAAAAGGGTACCAGGGTGGTACCTCTATTACATGGCGGCGAGCAGGAGGCGGGGCGAAGGGCCAGTACGGAGAATGTACCCGGGATCGTAGGTTTTAGTAAAGCTGTAGAGATTGCCAGCAGGGAGATGCAGCAGGAGGCAGAGAGACTGGTCATTCTTCGAGATAAGCTTATTAAAGAGATGCTGTGGCGAATCGATTATACGCAGTTGAACGGACATCCCACCCAGAGATTGCCCAATAACGTAAATGTCAGCATTGAGTTTGTGGACGGCGAAGCTCTAACATTACATCTGGATATGCAAGGTGTCTGTGC
>CAZEAR010000151.1:0-5768 GCA_964510365.1 uncultured Dehalococcoidales bacterium
TTATAGTACTGGCGGGAAAAACTTATTTTATTCTCGGTCGAGGTCAGTTCTTCTTGAAGCGCCAGGAAATTCTGATTTGCTTTCAGGTCGGGATAATTTTCAACTACAGCAAGGAGTCTGGACAATGCCGAACTCAGCTCTCCCTCGACTTTGGAACGCTCGCCTACGCTGGCAGATGCTGATTGCTGAGCAAGATTACGGGCATTGGTCACAGCTTCAAGGGTCTCCCGTTCATGCTTTACGTAACCCTTAACTGTTTCTACAAGATTAGGAATTAAATCATAGCGCCTTTTAAGCTGTACGTCGATCTGCGCCCAGGCGTTTTTCACCTGATTCCGTAGTCTGACCAGGCCATTATATGTTGCAATGAATGCAATAATGATAATTACAACAACGACGATTGCTATAATAATTCCGATAGACATAAAGCACCTCCGATTCCATTTATATTAAAATTGATTAATTTAGTTCATTCCTCAGCTTTAAACACTTCGCCCAAAAAATTGAGGACATCGCGTTGAGATTCTGACATTTGTGATTGTTTTCCGGAGAATTGACTTATTAATTGATGTACTTCACCGCCGTCGAACCAGAGGCCGTCTTCTTGATCGCAAACATCGATCAGTATTTCAGGTTTTTGTCCTATTGTGGTTTTTTTCATTTTACGATTGCAGATAGGACATTTGCGTTTATCCTCAGACGACTTGGCTTCCGGTATATTGACGATATCATGTAATAAAAGACCGTGATGTTCCAACTCGATAGAGTTCAGCAAGAGTTCGAGTTCTCCTGAATCGAACCAAACTCCGTGGCAGTTGGCACAGTAATCGAGTTCGATATTGTTATATTCAATTACCAGCATATCATTTTTACAGGTGGGACATATCATTGTTTGATACCTCGTAATATATTTTTAATAGTGTAGATACATCGTATAACTCTGTCAAGATATATAGCCAATATTTCAAATTAATAGTAGCGGTGAAGAAAATAACGTTTTTATTAAGCGATATAATGATTGTAATGGGGCATAATTTAATTTATTTGTATGGCCTTTCTATTTAACGGCATTATGTAATTTTTTAATAAAATCCTGCCGTTTTTGATCATTAGATAGTATTTGCTCTTTCAGAGCTTTCCAGGTGTGAGGGCAGTCCTTATAGCTGATATCCATTATTTGATGAATAGCTTGGTCGATTGCTTTTTTATTAGCAGCAGTAACTTGAATGCCGGCTGCATCCAATATATCAGATAAGTGTCTAAAATAACATGACATCGTATTATATTTCCCCCATAATTATAACATCATTGAATTGATTATTTGTTATATCTAAGAACCTTTATGCTCGAAGGGTCAAGATTTTCCCGTAAGATTTGGAAGCTCGTGTCAGAATTTGACAGTTTCTATAGTATATGTTTGAATAAATCTAGAGGCCTTATTATAAGGAGGTTTGTGTTTTGAGGTGTAATATGAGGCTTCACAAGTTATATGGAGTGTTGCAGGTGGATTGTTCCGGCCCTGCCGGAAGGTGGGGCAAAGCGGAAGTCGGACCTAACACGTGTAATTATTAAATAAGCATCTATTAGATTGATGTTGAATGTGATGGTTATCATCACCAGTGTGTTGAAGGCCGATGATGACTTAAGGGGGTGCTTTTAGAAGTGCCCTCTTTTTTATAAACTGTTTCCATCAAAGATCCGGGTTTCTATCCTCTGCTGAGAAGATCAACTTATTCTCCGATTGCTTTAACTATAACTCTTTTTCTTCTTTGCCCGTCAAACTCCGCATAATAGATTTGTTGCCAGGGGCCGAGGTCTAATGCTCCGCTTGTAATCGGTACTATAACTTCATGATGAATGAGCAGGCTTTTCAGATGGGCATCTCCGTTTGATTCGCCGGTTCTGTGATGCCTGTAATCATGCTTATAAGGTGCCAGTTGCTCTAACCACTCGTCGATATCCTCTATCAGTCCGGACTCGGCATCATTAATATAGACGCCGGCTGTAATATGCATTGCCGAGACCAGCACAAATCCCTCATTTATATTATTACGCTTTATTACTTCTTCTACTTTGTCGGTAATATTAATATATTCCCGTTGTCGCTGAGTGTTAAACCAGAAATACTCTGTCGCCGATCTCATGTTTATCCTCCTGTCACATCTAAATATTCATTTGCTGAAGGTGAGTGTTAATAAAGAGTAAAAGCCTTAATTTGATAAGTTATTCTATCGATTAATACCGATCACAATATTATATATGAATTAGGGTGATGACAAATAGAACCCGATGTAGTTAAACACCGAAGGTTAAAGTTCTGGTAGGGAATAGCTCAATAGAGAATTGTTTAGCGGTGCTAAAGTATTGACATAAGAGTATCTATTAGCTATTCTATACCTTGTAATTCGAGGTACTGCCTGCAAATACTGTTTATATTAACATTATTGGGGCCTTTATTATGGGAACGCTCTATTATTCTGTATTGCTGGCTATACTGGCTTTCTGCCTGGCTTCCTGTCCCTTTTCAGTATGGATTGGCCAGTGGTTGTCAGGTAAAAATATAAGGGACTACGGAGATGGCAATCCCGGCACAGTAAATGTCTTCAGGTCTGCAGGAGTTAAGGTGGGTGTACTGGCACTGATTCTTGAGGTAGCCAAAGGATTTCCCTTCGTATATCTTGCTCAAGCATATTTTAAACTCCCGCAATTATCAATAATAGTTGTGGCTACTTTCGCGTTACTGGGTCATGCTTTTTCCCCGATACTTCGATTCAGGGGAGGTAAAGCGCTTGCGGTTACGCTCGGAGTGCTTCTGGCACTGCCGCAATATGATATTGTAATTGCTTTTTTAGCTTTTACTCTGCTCGGCTTTTTGTTTATAAAGATTGATGCCTGGATACCGATATTCGGAGCAACTTGCTCATTAGTTTATTTCTTAATAGCCAAAGGCTTTTCCTGGGAACCGTTATTGGCTTTATGTATATTAGCGGTATGGATAATAAAGCATTTTGCCGACCTGCAATCTCTACCCGGATTAAAGCTGAGGCCTGTGGTCTGGATTCGTTCCATGAGAATGCCAAAGTAAAGCCGGTAGTTTAAGGATTAATAGCATGCTGTATCAAATTATTGTTGCCGTCGGACTGGTTGTTTTTACGATTAATCTTATATTAAATTTACGAACGTTAAAGAGACCAAAAGATGATGCTGTGATTCCGGAAATAGCTCCTTTGATATCTATACTTATTCCAGCCAGGAATGAAGAAGAAAACATTGAAGCCTGTGTGAATTCGCTGCAAAAGCAGGATTATCCCAATTACGAAATCCTGGTATTGGATGATAATTCCGTTGATAAGACGTCTGATATTGTAACTAAGATAGCCGCTGAAGACGAACGTGTTCGGTTGGTTAGAGGAGAACCTCTTGCTGAAGGTTGGGCGGGTAAACCTTTCGCCTGTTTCCAACTGGCTAAACGGGCTAAGGGTTACTGGTTATTATTCGTTGATGCCGATACTATTCATGCTCCTAAAATGCTGAGGGGTGTGCTTGATATCGCGTTTAAATTTAATCCGTCGATGCTCTCCGGATTTCCCCGTCAGCTTGCCAGTTCATTGCCACAAAAAATAGCGATTCCGGTGCTGTATTTTGTTATTCTAAGTTGGATGCCGTTATGGTGGTTACAGCGTTCCCGGAAGCCAAAACCTTCACTGGCGATAGGTCAGTTCCTCCTCTTTCCTAAAGAAGAATACTGGAAGATCGGTGGTCATGAAGCGGTAAAAACAAGGATATTGGAAGATGTATGGCTGGGTATCGAAACAATCCGTAATGGCGGACGGCATATTGCAATCGATTTATCACCGGTGGTTTCATGCAATATGTATCATAACTTAAGATCTATGTGGGAAGGTTTTATAAAGTGGATGTATTCAATGGCCTCACTATTCCCTGCAATTCTTGTTGTACTAATGGTAATCGGCTATGTATTTTATCTGGCTCCTTTTTACTGGATTTGGAACGAATTTTTTATAGTAACAATTCCAACGCAATGGAGAGCGCTGGTTATCTTTCAAGTAGTTCTAATAATATTAATGCGATGGCTTGTTGATAATCACTTTAAGGAACCGCCGATTTCAGCCTTCCTGCACCCATTTGGCTTCACATACCTCTATCTGTCCGTTTTGTACGGCAGCGCGCGTCACATTATAGGCAAAGGCGTACAATGGAAAGACCGGCTCTATGGCGAAGAGTCCGGTGTCGATTAAATTATAGTTCACCACTCCGAGTCATAGTTATCGCCTGTCTTTAATTCTGGCTCCGCCTATTTATATTTTGTATGTATTGAATATGTTGTTGTTTTTAAGTATTGTTTGATATATTATCTTGAAAGATTCAATTATTAGTATCTATTGACGATATATTATGAGATGTCTGATTCTGGCCAGCGGCTTTGGAAC
This sequence comes from uncultured Dehalococcoidales bacterium, assembly GCA_964510365.1. Classification (GTDB taxonomy): domain Bacteria; phylum Chloroflexota; class Dehalococcoidia; order GIF9; family UBA5629; genus CAZEAR01. The sequence continues at coordinate 4,452 of CAZEAR010000151.1, forward strand.
GAGACTCTATCCGTTGAATGTTGACAGGGCAAAAGGACTGATAGAGTACAAAGGAAAGGCACTTATTAGTCATATAGTGGATAAAATTCCACTTGATATCGATATATTAGTAAATATAAACAAGAAGTACGAAAAGGATTTTCGCCGGTGGCAAAAAAAAATTAGCAGGGAGCTAACCCTATGTATTGAACCGATTACATCGGCGGAGGAATCATTTGGTGCTGTAGGGTCTTTAAATTACTGGATAAGGAAGAAAGAAATTGCTGATGATTTACTGGTTATTGCCAGTGATAATTTCTTCGAATTTGACTTGATGGAGTTCATATCCAGTTATAATGGAACCAATGTTTTAGTAGCGGTCTATGACATCGGAGATTTGAATAAAGCGAGCCATTACGGTGTTGTCCAGGTCGAGGGAAGCAGAATAATTGGATTCGAAGAAAAGCCGGAACAGCCCAAATCGACTTTAATAGCTACAGCATGTTATATTATACCCCCACGTATATTCCCCATCGTATCGAAATATTGCTCAACAACCAAAAGAGATAATCTGGGCAATTTTATAGCTTATCTAACAGATATAGATGAGGTGCATCATTATACCTTCACAGAGACATGGCTCGATGTCGGTAGTATCGATACATACCAGTCTATTCTGGAGTCTGAGTAATGTATCAAAAGTGCCGGCGAATTAATGCATATGTCGATTAGATGGTGTTAATATAATAATCGGATTACGATAGAAGATCTGGCTTATTGGCTCTGTTTGATAGTAATGTAGCAGTCACTACAATATACCGGTCTTCCTTCCCGAGGCTCAAACGGTACTTCGGTCTCTTTGCCGCATTGAGAACAGGTTGTAGGGAACCTCTGCTGGAATCTGTATCCGTAAGCTCTGTTAAAACGTTCCGCTTTCCTTGTTTGGCGGCACTGGGGACAGCGTTTGGGATCGTTGGTGAATCCCTTACTTGCGAAGAATTCCTGTTCGGCCGCACTAAAGGTGAAGCTGGTTCCGCAGTCGGAACATTCTATCGACTTGTCCTCGAAGCTCATTGGATGACCTCCTCAATAGTGTTAATAGTTGGTTTGAGTTGTGGTCATCCAGCCTTTGGACTATTTAATCAAACTAAACGATATACTTTTTACTATCGTGGTTGGTAACCTAAACTAAAACCATTGTGCACAATATACAGTATAAAAAGTGCTTTGGCAATACTATTTAATCGTTTTTTAGCTATATTTTATGTAACTTTATGATATAAATTGAGACAAAATGTTGAGGGTATTGCATAAGATATGACACAGTGATTATCGACT
>CAZEAR010000152.1:0-5711 GCA_964510365.1 uncultured Dehalococcoidales bacterium
GCCGGGATAAAATAGTGGATAATATTTTTTATTAGTATATGTCTCTGCCTCAAATAGCATGCTACTTTTAATGATAGTGTATCAATTTATTTATAACATAACCATTTTTTATCCGGATTGGTAGTTATATGAAATCATCCCATTTTCTTCACCCCAGACCAATTTCTGTATCGCTTTAGCTCCTATCATTGCTACTCGTTGGTCATCATCAACCGCTCTTCCACCGCCAGCAGCACAGGCTCCAATCTGTCCTCTATCATGACGAACATCATCGTCAACAATATCATCTCTATCTGTGCCAGGGGGTACAATAGGAACACCACCGGGTATACATGTAGCCAGTGGATGATTGAAGTTATAGAAAAGTATATTATGATCTTTTAAGACTTTATGAAAAGCCCATGTTTTTTCGCCCATCTGCGCTGCTGTGAAGCATTTACGAAATGTCATTTCCCTAACAAAATCAGATCCACCATCCATTCTACAAAAGCATATCATATGTCCAGACTCATCTGACACCCCCATAGCCATCGGTCGGTCAGGGGTCTTTTTTGACTCTTCTAGCATTGCCTTGAGTCCGACTATTGCCTCTTTTAGCGTTAGCTTATTAAATGGTCTTGTCATTTTAAATATCCTCCATAATTTAACGATTAATGGCACGTATTAAAGTGTCTTTAAAGTATTCGACACTACCGGCGGTATAACTCATTCTAGCCCCAAACCAGTTTTTGAATTGCTTTCACACCTATTTGGGCAATTGTCTCATCTTCTTTGCCTGTTCTTCCTGTTACTGCACAAGCTCCCACCTGACCTCTCTTATGCTTTATATCACTTCCATCACTACCCAAAGAATTTCGCTCATTACCGGGAGGAACTATAGGTACACCGCCAGGCACTACCGTTGAATAGGGATGATTAAATTCGTAGAAAGGAAAACGACCAGGTGTTTCCAGTCCCTTCATTATCGCACTGGTACTATCTCCCAACTGAGCTGATGTTGAACACTTTCTCATGGTCAGTTCACGGGCAAAATCACCGCTGCCATCCATACGGTAGAAACATAACATATGACCGGCTTCGTCACACACTCCCATTGACACCGGTCTGCTTGGATCCTTTTCCGCTTCTTCCAGCATTGCATTCAGTCCCACAAATGCATCATCCAGAGTCAATTTCTTAAAATCTCTTGTCATTTTCTATGACTTCCTCCTTTTCTAAATAATATAATTTATTATGTATGACTCTTAACTAGTATTATGAGCCAAAATCAAATTATTAAGTCATAATCTGCCTCCCAATAGCCATTTGGTTTTGAAAAGACCGAAGTTTAGTTATAAACTCACGGCTTTCTAGCTTTCTTTCTTCCGTTACCCCTACCTATATATTAAGAACATCATTATTTCGAATATTTTGATCTTCTTATTAAACATCCCTGGCCTATCTTTCCATTGAAGCCAATTTCTCGAAGTGATCTATTGCTAAAGATATAAAAGGAAGAATAGGGATATACCTGATGCAAACAATACGCCACTTTGAGAGATGGCTATACAATTAGCAATATCGGTAATTATATGTCTATGTAACTGCATTCAGAGATAAGCGAAAGATATCTTTTGCATTAAGTTCATATATTCTGCGTTTATCCTCCTCGCCGATATCCAATTCTTCTATGACACTAATATTAGCTCCGATTTTACCGAATGGTGTGTCTGTACCGAACAATAAATTGGTGGCACCAAAGTACTGGAAGCCACATATTAGTGTTATCTTGCTGCTACTAGCGCCGGTATCAGCATAGAACCGGTGGAAATATTTAGACGGATCCTGAGAGAGATTTCGCTGCTCAATGGCTCCCTTGGCTGCAGGTTTATGTTTAGCACCAGACGATATCCTGCCGGCAACGAAAGGCAGTAGACCGCCGCAGTGATGCGTAACGATCTTAAGGTTTGGATAATCTTCCATTATGCCGCTATATACCAAATCGACCAAGGCAAGGGTCGTTTGATAAGGGAAGGTGAGTTTTGTTATAGACAAATATTTCGATGTTTTCTCTTTGGGATGTTCATGACTGGCGAATTCCTTAGCGGGGTGAAGTAAAATTGGTAAGTTATAAGAATTCATTTTTTCAAAAATCGGCTTGAATTCTGGAGAGTCAATAGGCATCCCTTTAGCGCCAATAAAAATCTCTATCCCGCAGAATCTAAGGTCGTTAATAGCTCTATCTATCTCTAAAAGGGCAGCCTCTATATCGGTCATAGGTACTGCCGCACATGCACCAATAAATCTGTCAGGATACTTGACTATAAGGTCTGCCATCCCATCATTCGCAAGTTTACACAGTTCTACATTCTCCTCCGGACTTAAAATGTTATCTAACGAAGCGAAATCAAAGATTGGCAAGCTTAGAATCTGTACCATACCCTCAAACTCATCCATAAGTTCGAACCTTGGGTCAAGTTTATTAAGAGCCGGAGGCAACTCTTTTATCTCACCTTTTTTAAGCAAGGCATCTAAGAATTTTTGTGGTGCTACATGACCAAAGACATCAATTATCAATTGTTTTATCCTCCTTTTGTGTTGTCATAATTTATAAGACCAAGCTCCTTCGACCTTGATTCACTGGGGTATCCTGTATCGGGGTCCCATCCCATAGCTTGGTAGTATTGACTCCGCAGAACCAAAAAATCTACCGGATTACTATCTTTATTTGGGCCGCTGACTGGTGGTCGGCTGATCCTGGTTGGTAATTGAACGTTGCGAGGTTCTATACCCTCCCTTATATTAAATAGCTGGCGCAATGTTTGAATCCGCTCACCCGTAATTAGCAACTCGCCCGAGCTGAAGTCCCAGCCCGTTGCCGCAGCAATAAACTCTATCAATGGAAAGGTACCTTGAGGCACTACAAACTTACACACGCCGGCCGACACCAGCACTTGCTCGTATTTTATTATGGGATTATAAACTTGGGCTTTATGGCTGTAATCGTGTAGGTCGACCGGCGGCTCCCAGATTTCTGGATATGGTCCTGGTGCCATGCCAAGCTCCATTCTAGGACCTGTGTTAAAGGCAGAGTGCCTGCCCGGTGTAGGGTCACAAATATATCCGGTACCACGTGCAGGGAATATCCTCGGATCGTGGAATCCGGGCTCCTGTCCACCCACATGGATTGCACTTTCTTCCGATCCGCCTCCGATCTGCGCTGCTGCCTTTTTAACGCCATCAGCTAGCAAAGCGCCGAACCCTTCCCTCCTTACTAGCTTCCCTAACATAGCTAAAATTGCCGAAGTATTTCCCCAGGTCAATTCAATACCATCGGTATCTTTATCAGCTATAATACCCCGTTCATAACACTCAAGAGCGAAAGCAATAGCTGTCCCGGCAGACATGGTATCTACACCGTAGCTATTACAGAGGTCATTGGCAACAAGGATTGACTCGGTATCAATGTTTAAACAGAGGGGACCAAAAGCGACCATAGTCTCGTACTCCGGCCTGGAAATATCTTTCCCTTTCATTTTTAAGATACCTCTACAAGCGATAGGGCAAACTGCGCACGTTGTTCTCCTTACCGGATATTTGCCTATAGCCTTACTATATGGTTCCATACCCGGGGGTAAATTATCCTCCCCGTTCAATCTCCAATTTTTAATTGGTGAATTGCCTACGGCAATCAGAGCGTCAATGTCACCGGCAGTGCCGGCGGTTTTTAGACCTTCAATGAATTTCACCTTGGTCTCTTTTATCTCTTCAATAAACTTCCATCGAAGTTCATGTAATCCTGTCGCATCTGCTACAGGTACTATATCTCGAGAGTAAACTGCGATAGCCTTAAGCTTTTTTGAACCCATTACCGCTCCCAGCCCGGACCTGCCGGCCGCCCTGCCCTCATGTATTATTGATGAAATTAATGATAGTTTTTCACCTGCAGGACCGATACATGCCACTTTAAGTCTTTGCTCACCTACTTCCTTTCTCAACATGTCCGCTGTCTCTATAGTATTCAGCCCCCAAAGTCCGGAGGCATCCCGCAGTTCGAGCTTATTTTCATGCACCAACAAGTAGACTGGTTTAGGTGAAATGCCGGTAAAGAGGATACCATCGTAACCAGCACATTTCAGATCGTAGCCGATATGCCCCCCCACGCTGGAATCTCCCCATCCCCCTGTAAGTGGAGACTTGGCCACTACGGTGAGCCTTGATGAGGAAGGCACATCAGTACCTCCCAATAATCCGGGCATAAAGCCCAGAATGCTCTGTTCACTCAGAGGGTTTATTTTGGGCAATTGCCGTTCATATATGAGTTTGACACCAAGACCGGCTCCGCCAATATAGTCTCGATATACTTGCTCTGGTATCTGTTCTTTGGTTACTTTACCTGAATTCAGATTTACTAATAGAATTGTACCTCGGTAACCTTTTTGCTTCATGCATGTCTATCCTATTTAAGTTTTATCCTATGAATATCATTGTTATTACCATATAAGACTTGGTAAGAATGTAGCCAGTTTGGGGAAGATTATTATTATAAGAATAACGATACAAATGGCGATAAAGAATGGCCAGATGCCTGAGAATATTCGTGAGATAGGAACTTCGGGGACAATACTCTTTACGACGAAGACATTCACTCCAATTGGTGGCGTAATAACCCCGGTCTCGATCAACATAACCATTATCACCCCAAACCATATCGGGTCAAATCCGAGCTCAAAAACTGCCGGTGCGATGATTGGTATAGTCAGCACGAGCAGACCCATGGCATCCATTATGAAACCTCCGATAATATAGAACATAACCACCATGCCAACAATAATAATCGGAGATATCGCAAGGTTCTCAATTGATTCAATAAATAACATGGGTATTGTGGTGAGACTAAAAAAATGCCCAAAGATTATGGCGCCGATGACAAGAAACATGACCATGCAGGATTGCTGGAGTGCCTCCTTGGTTGCTTTAAACACCGACTTTATTGTAAGTGTTCTACGTATGGTTCCGATGAGTAGGGCACCAATAGCTCCGGCAACCCCTGCCTGGGTAGGTGTGAACCACCCGGTGAATAGTCCTCCAATTACAAGTGCGAATAAACATACGGATTCAATTGCCGAGGGAAGAACTTTTTTCTTCTCCCGCCAATTAGTTCGAGGTCCAGGGGGTCCTTTGAGAGGGTCACGTAGACATAGTATTCCCACAGTAATAGCAAATGCTATAGTCAGCAAAATTCCGGGAACGATCCCAGCCACAAAGAGCTTCCCAATTGATTGTTCTGTTAGTAATCCATAAATAATGAAGGCCGTGCTGGGTGGAATTAGAGGCCCCAGTGTGCCTGCACTGGCAATAACGCCGGTAGCTAGGCTATCTCCATAATGGAACCTTTTCATCTCTGGGTATGCCACTTTACCAACGGCAGCCGCTGTAGCAACGCTTGAACCGGACATCGATGAGAAAAACGCACAGGCTAAAACAGTAGCTAAACTCAAGCCTCCACGCATCCAGCCTACCCAGACATAGGCTACATCGAATATCCTGCTGGTCATACCGGTAGCCGAGACATAATAGCCCATTAATATGAACATGGGAATAGCACTGAAAGGAAAATCGATGAGCCTATCATAAAAATCCATTGATAAAAATCTGAGTGCGGAATCGGCTGGGAGAATGAAAAGTATACCTATAAGTCCTGTGCTCATCATGGAGAAGGATACTGGCAT
>CAZEAR010000153.1:0-1009 GCA_964510365.1 uncultured Dehalococcoidales bacterium
GCTTTATGTACAACATCAGATATATACAAATCGCGGCCACCAGCCATGCCGGAAAAATCCGCTGCCGTGGAAAAGGCAATCGGCATACCCATAGCAGCAAGAGTCTCTTTTAAATCGAATTCCGATTCAAACTCAAATTTAGGCATAGTCAGATTGACCTGTTTTTGTTTCAAGTCGCCGATAATTGACCCAATACGGCCGCTATTTAACGAACTTTCGAAAACTTGGAACTGCCCTCGATATGGTGCTAAAACCACCATTGAGAGCTCATTCCCATCATAGGGAAGTTCGACTGCCTGATAGTTATCACCTTCGGCATAACCAAATGATTCTTGCTGACTCATCATAGGTACATCTATCTCGCTGCCGTCGAACGAATAGAATGGGCCTTCCCTGGTTGCTTTTTCGTTGAAAGGATTGGCCCATGCCGCATTAAAATAAACAGCGTTGGTCAAGACTAGTCTGGTCAATACATCGATCGCACCCTGTGGTATCAGGTCTTCTATTCTGCCTTCTGTTTGCTTGCTAACCCAGTCATTAATGATAAGGCGGGACTTTTCAGGGGCGTTAACAAAGTCCAGTGTCCTGAGTCCGGCACCATAGTTCTCAGCTAATACATCGAGGAATGCAGGAAGAAACTGATAGTCCTTTTGTCCCCAGATCGCATTTACTATATTCAGCCTGAAGCCCTTTTCATCCTTGCCCTTTAAAAAAGCCAAATGGCTCTCGGCCATTTTTTTCTGGCCTCCGAGGGCATAGATTGTCCCCAGGATGCTGTGGGCTTTGCTATTCTGATTGTCTCTGGAAAGGACAAGTTGGGCATATTGAACGGCCTCCTGCCATAAACCCTGTTTTAGCCTGGCTTCAGCCAAAATCAGGGTTGAAGTGATCGGGTCCAATTGACCAGGATCAACGCCTCTAAACTCTTCGGGCAAGGACATTTCAGACCCGGAATACGTAGTGCCTAAAGAAACACCTGAGCAGATTTTGTAAACGAACAGGGGAAAGC
>CAZEAR010000153.1:1019-5561 GCA_964510365.1 uncultured Dehalococcoidales bacterium
CTATATCGAGGTCATTGAAAGCCGGATGCAGCCGGGCCTGCGAGAGTTTGAAACGAAGGGTATCGGCCATCTGCTGCTCGGTATCGCCTCGAGCTCCGGCATAGGTCATCGCTAATGCCAGCGATATACTGTAGGGTGAGCAGAAGATATTGCCTTCGTCTTTCATAAGTAACTGATATAGATTGAAGGCAAATTCATTATTGCCGTCGACCAGCGCTTTCAGGTCGGTTTCGGGCACCTTCGGAGTAGTAACACGGGGTTTATCGGACTGCACCATCCCGCTGGTGGGCTGAGCACAGGCCATTAACCCCAGTAATATGATAAAAACCGAAATAATTATAATAACCTTTTTGATTTTCACTTTATACCCTCATTGTGTTTTGCTGTTCACCAGTCTAACTGACCTGTATATATAACGAAATAGATAATACTTTCGTTTAGTCCATTGTAAATCTAATCATCCTGACATTTTGCGTATATATTGGACCAATCCGGGCAGAATATCGGCAGTCTTCCCCTGAATAATATAATCGGATATCCTTTCTAACGTTAAGGGTGTAGGTTCGGCATTGACCTCAATTATTTTGGGAGCTTTTTGCCGCTCAAATTCCCGCTGTCTTACCATACGTGGTAAACCGGCAAAAGGATAGACAACGGCCGAGGTGCCACAGAGCAGCATTAAATCGCATTTACCCGCTTCGTCCAGGCTGTTTTGAATTACATCCGCAGGTATCGGCTCATTAAAATGAACCACATCACCTTTTATCGGTGACTTGCAAACATCACATAGCGGAGGTAGTTTTTGCTCTTCTCTAAGCCTCTCAAAATCATAATTCTCGACAGCAAACCTGGCCCCACAATGAGGGCATCTTAACTTGTTGATACTTCCATGATACTCGATAACTTTCTGGCTACCTGCTTTAACATGTAGACCATCAATATTTTGAGTAAGAACGCTTTTTACAATATTCATCTGCTCCAGTTCGGCAAGAGCAAAATGTCCCGGATTAGGTAAAGCTGCTGTCAGGTCTCCCAGCAATGACTTCTGGCTTAATCTCGTCTCCCAATATTCCCTGGGATCTTTAAGAAACTTATGATATGTCTCATAGGCCTTCCTCTCGGCATCCGGGTTTCTGGTCCAGACGCCGTCAGGTCCACGAAAATCGGGAATACCCGACTCTGTCGACATTCCTGCTCCGGTTAAGACAATAGCATAATTGCTATTCACCAGGTCCTCAGCGGCTCTAGCAATCAACTCTTCCATAACATTACTTCTTTCCTATAAATAGCAAATCTATTATAGCATTCAATAAATCAAATATAGTCCGGCCGTTTCATTTTGATTTTCAATCGTCCTATAATATTTTATGCTAAAGTATATATCAAATAAATATTACGACGTATGAAATTGAACCTGAGCAATAGTTCACCGGAGAAAAATATCCCCGAAGCAAAGCACTTGCTGAAACTGTTGACGGAATCCGGGATCGGCTCTCGAAGACAAATAGCCGGTACCATCAAACAGGGAAGAGTCAGCATAAATGGAATAACCGTAGAAGATTTTTCATACATGGTGAATCCAAACACAGATGTTATTTCAGTAGACGGCAAAACGATTGAACTGAAGCCGAAAGGCAAACTCATTTTAATGCTTAATAAACCTGCCGGCATCCTTTCAACTACCAGAGACGATTACGGCCGTAAGACGGTTATCGATATACTCCCGGCCAAATACCGCGATATCACCCTTTATCCGGCAGGAAGGCTGGATATAAACAGCACAGGGTTATTATTACTGACCAATAATGGAGACCTCACTTACCGGATCACACATCCCAAGTTCGAACATGAAAAAGAATATCTGGTCCGGGTAAAAGGTAAACTGGATGATAAGGAGAAGACCGCCATTCAGAAAGGTATTCAACTTGTAGACGGAATGACTTCTCCCGCCGCACTAAAAGAAAACAATAGATACCCGCCATTCAATTACACGATCGTTATACATGAAGGGCGGAAACGCCAGATACACCGCATGTTTAACAGCCTTGGTTATCGGATAATAGCATTGAAGAGAATCAGAATAGGCGGCCTTAAGCTGGGCAAACTTAAAGAAGGCCAGGTCCGCGAACTCAGTATCCCGGAAATCGAACAGTTGCTATCGAATACTGACAACGCCAGGTTATAGCACTGGACTTCGCTATAGCTATACGGTTCCTGAAAACACTTTATATGATTTAAACATTATTCAGCTAACCACAGGTGAGATATGCTCCTTAAATGGATTCATTCGCACCACCAGGGAAAACAGGTAAGGATAGTTCGATTTCAAATTTTCCACATAGCATACCCACTCCGCCGATAAATGAGAATACACCCGTTGAATGTCGCCGGCAATATGCCCGAGGTCGCTTTCAGGAAGACCTTTTATGGTATCCCTCGCCTCAAGCTCTTCTGTCAGATGAAATGTTGCCCAGAGTAAATCAGTAAACCGCTCATGCTCTAAAAGATTAGGATTTTCTAATAACCTCAGCAGGAATGACCGTTTCTGTAACAGAAATGTTTTAAGTTCCTCCAGCTCTTCGGCCGATAAATCCGGTCTCTTTTTAATCCCACTGGCGAAATTCATAGCATTTTTAAAATCCGTATGAGCCCAGTTCTGATCAACAGCCAGTTTTCGACCGATTTCCGCACTGTTTTCAAAACCACGCAGGATATCACGCAGTAAGCCGCTTCCAACCTCGCTGAAAAACGCGCCTATAACCATATTCAGCTTCTGCATAATCGATTGCTTTTCGCGGCGTGTTAGTATCCTCTCGATAACGATTACTACCAGAAACACTTCCAGAGGTAAAAAGGCAAGGTCTCCTAGCATATATATAAATATATGATGGGTGTCATGAAAAATCAGATAATGAATGAAGTATAAAAATGCTGAGACGGCTATAAACGCAATAGCAACCAGAATAAATAACCTGTAACGCTTCATAATTTCCCTCCATCGTTAAAATTATGTGGACTTCTCTAGCTGCACCGTAGTGTAATTATCTGCATAAAGATTAGCTGCAGCAGGTCCAATAGACTACCTGTCGAAACTATAATATAACAGTCCTTAAATATTTAGAAAAGCTCATCATAATTTGGAATGTCCGTTTTTACCCGGCCTAAAAATAATTGACCGGCTGCTATCTCATATTCTACTTGCTATTACACGGTTAAGACGGTAAAGTATCAATAATAAAATGACTTGCATATAACCGAAACAGATTAGGGAATAACATATTTACTTTGGAGGTGACTCATATTAAGTGTAGGACTGACCGGCGGCATAGCAACCGGTAAAAGCCTGGTATCCAAATACTTTGCCGAGCAGGGTGCTTATGTAATCGATTATGATGAGATATCAAGGTCGGTCGTCGAACCGGGATTACCGGCATGGCATGATATAGTAAATTATTTCGGCAGAGATATACTGCAGAACGACGGAAATATCGACCGTGCCATGCTGGGCACGATTGTATTTAAAAATAGTAACAAACGGGAAAAGCTGGACTCGTTTACCCATCCCAGAATAATCGAAAAAGCAAAGCAACGGGAAAATGAAATTTTAAAGGTTAATCCCGACGCTATCATTGTCCATAATGTACCTTTGCTATTTGAGGCCGGCATAAATAAAAATGTCGATATTACTGTGGCCGTTCATGTTGATGAAGGAAAGCAAATGGACAGACTGATTCAAAGGGACGGAATTAGTGAAGCCGAGGCCAGGAATCGTATTAAAGCGCACCTCTCTTCGGCGAAAAAAAAAGAGCGCGCCGATTATATCATCGATAATAATGGATCACCGGAGGAAACAAAACGGCAGGTGCGGAAGTTGTATTCCAGATTCTGTGCCCTGGCTGCCGGAAAAAGTAATTAATCCGGTGCCCTGTCCTGCAAATATCTACAAAAATATCTGATACAAATTTATAACATTTCGAGACTCAAAATAACCCCGTTTTCACTTTTACAGCGATTTCTATTAATATATTAAATTAATCGATTGTTTAAGACTTTTTATCAGCAGGGACAGCATAATAATTTGTTGACTTTTTATCCAAAGGGCTGTATCCTATGCAGCAATTTATCCAGGTTATCTAAGTTAAGGAGAAGATTTTGAAAATTCTTTTAGTTTATCCGCAGTATCCGGATACGTTCTGGAGCTTTAAACATGCTTTAAATTTTATTTCCAAGAAAGCGGCCTTTCCGCCTTTAGGGCTATTAACTGTGGCTGCTATGCTCCCGGATGAATGGGAGAAGAAAGTCATAGATATGAATGCTACCAACCTGCTGGATAGAGATATAAAGTGGGCTGATTATGTATTCATCAGTGCCATGGCAGTGCAGAAGGAATCGGTAGGAAGCGTTATCATGAGATGTCAGCGGCTCGGGGTTAAGACCGTTGCCGGCGGCCCGCTCTTTACCACAGAATCCGAAGACTTCGACGAAGTGGACCATCTGGTATTAAACGAAGCTGAAGTTACGCTCCAGTCTTTCGTCAACGAT
>CAZEAR010000154.1:0-5551 GCA_964510365.1 uncultured Dehalococcoidales bacterium
GAATAATATTGGTTTCCAAAGGTTTATCGAGAATGCTTATGGGAGGTATCTGCCATCCACCAACTGCAATTGATGGCTGATATTTACCGGGTTCCCATGTTTCCGGTACCACCATTTCGGAAGGTTTTAGCTGGGCTGGTTCCGGTTCCGGAGGAGCTGGCTCTGGTGGTATTTCTACTTCAGTTGTACTTTGTATAATTTCCGGTTTGACTTCTTCTCTCTCATACCTAGGATATTGAATTGGTTCCGGTGCCGGCTTTTGTCGCTGTCGCTTAGCTTTAGCTGAAGGTCCCCAGACAAGCCTGCTAATCCCCTCCAGGATTCTCCACGTCCATCTCGGAGCAATAAGAATAATAGCCAGGATAGTAAGGCCGCACAGTTTCAGTATTCCGGATTCAGTAGAAGGCCCTGCAATGTTTCTACCTACATCACCTCCCAGGCCGGCGTCTATAATTGCCAGTATCCCCCAAATAATAAAGAATATGGCTATCACTCCGAAGAATTGATGCCAGTACTTAATAAAGATAGATGCACGTTCGTTTATAAGAATTAAAAATAAAGGAATCAATACTATGGCAATGAGGATCAAACCGGCCCCCAGCAAATCCACAGTGTTATTCCAGGTTGTTGCAGTCCAGCTAACGATATCCGACCAGAACCAGTAAACTAGTCCGCCGACTACAATAATGAATATTAAGATTCTCCCAAAAGGTGAAGAAATAAAACCGCCGAGCGATTTCCAGAATGATCCTTTTCTGGATTTGTGATGCGTCGTCGTTTTATTTGATTTGCGTTTTCTTGCCGACACGATATTATTATACCTCTATCGTTGCAGTAAGTATCATCGGTCGCCGCCTGGTTTGCTCATAGAAAAACTTGCTGAGTGTGTCTTTAACTTTGGTGTTAATAGAACTGCGTTCAAGAGGATATTTACCGCCATGGCTTAGGGTGCTTATAACCAGTTCCTTACCCTTTTCCAGTATATTTTCACTATCTTTTGTATCGATAAAACCCCGTGATACGATATCAGGTCTTCCAACAACTACCCCCTGTCTACTATCCAGAGCAATGATAACTACCACGATCCCGTCCCGGGATAACAGCTTGCGGTCACGCAGGATAACATTAGCCGGATTGCCCATTACCAGACCATCGACATAAACATGATCAGAGGGCATTCTATCGGATATCTTGCCTTTGTTAAAATCGATTTCAAGGATATTGCCGTTTTCCATCACGAAAATATTACTATCAGGAATGCCCAGTGTGGCTGCTAGTTTGGCATGATGCATTAAATGGCGATATTCACCATGTATAGGTACAAAATATTTCGGCTTAACCAGATTGAGCAGGAGCTTCAGTTCCTCCTGGCTCCCGTGTCCGTGAACATGTACCTGGTCTATCCTTTCATAGATAACCTGTGCACCCTGGCGGAAAAGATTGTCGATTGTTCTATTTACCAGCGCCTCATTACCGGGAACGGGCGTAGCCGATATTATCACTGTATCCCCGGATGTAATCCGTATTTGACTGTTATCTCTATTAGTTATACGTACTAAAGCAGATGTTGGTTCTCCCTGGCTTCCGGTAGTTAACAAAATAATCTGGTTATGTGGGAATCGGTGCAATTCATCGGAACGTCGCAGTATACCGGGAGGAGCATTCAGATATCCCAGCTCCAATGCCATTTTTACCGTATCTTTCATACTTCGGCCGACAATGAACACATGGCGCTGGTACTTGGCGGCAACGTCGATCACCTGTTGAATACGAGAGATTAAAGAAGCAAAGGTAGTTATTATGACTCTGCCGGGTGCCCTTGATATTATACGGCCCAGCGATTCACCGACAGTACTTTCTGAAGGAGTATAACCGGCTAAATCGGCATAAGTAGAATCAGCCAGCAGCAGTAGTACTCCACGATTACCAACCTGGGACAGTTTTGATAAATCAGAAGGTTTACTGCCTATAGGAGTATAATCAATTTTAAAATCACCACTGTGGACTATTATTCCTATAGGCGTATATATTATCAGCCCTACAGCATCAGGTATGCTATGGCAAACGGAAAACGGTTCGATTTCAAAATTTCCGCATTTAAATTTTGAACCGCTTTGCATTACCTTAATAACCTTTTTTTTCAGGTTGCTGCGTTCTTTTAATTTAACGGTAATAAGACCCTTTGTCAGCTTTGTCGCATATATCGGCAGATCGAGCTCGGGTAATATGTAGGGTAAAGCGCCGATATGGTCTTCATGTCCATGTGTAATTATTATTCCCCGCAGCTTGTCCTTGTTTTCGGTCAAATATGTTATATCGGGGATAACAAGATCTACACCAAGCATATCTTCCTTGGGAAACATCATACCGGCATCGATTATGATAATATTACCGCCATATTCGATGGCCATCATGTTTTTTCCTATTTCTCCCAGGCCACCCAGAGGAATTATCTTGATTTTCTGTTTACTCATAGTCTTGAATTAAAATAGGTTTAACTGCTGTGGACCCGTTTCGGCCTGTTCCATATTTTCAGTTTCTGCTAACAATGCCGGTATCTTCAACATATCAGCTTCAATAGTTTGACGTAAACTGGCCTGATGCAAGGCCGCGGCCGGATGGTACATAGGATAGTAGATAATATTATCAATTTTCCTGGCTCTGCCGTGAATCTTACCTATGCTTTCATTAGAAAAATATTTTGCCATAGAATACCGGCCTAATGTAACGATCATCTTAGGATTTAATAACTCTATTTGATGTTCCAGCCATTTGTTGCATGCCTGGATTTCGACTGGAAGCGGATCACGATTGCCAGGCGGACGGCATTTAACAACGTTAGCTATATATACTTGATTACGTTTAAAACCGATTGACGCAATTAATTGATCGAGGAACTGTCCGGCAGGACCCACAAAAGGACGCCCTTGCTGGTCTTCATGCCATCCCGGGGCTTCTCCGATAAACAGCAAATCAACATGTTCAGGACCTTCGCCGGGCACAACCCTGGTTCGGTGTTTGGATAGCTCACAATCGTAACAAACTTCGATTTTCTTATATAGATCTGTAAGATCAGACATCTTTCAAAATCATAGCATAGCTATATATGTCGGTCAATTCATTGCTGAAATTATCTGCCCCAAATATATAATAGATGATTTATTGTGTTGGAAACGTTAGATAAGTATCGGCGTCCAGAAACTTTACATAATATCATCTAAATTGACCTTTTCCAGGCACGTTGATATACTTTAACGTCAGTACACGGTCAATAGGAGGTAATTATTTCCATGAAAGTCACAACCGCACGTATAGCCCTAATAGATGCCCTTATTTCTCGCAGGAGTTTGCTTTTGGATGTGGTTTTGGTGTTAGGATTTGCTTGCTTAACAGCCGCCTGTGCTCAGATTAGCTTCTGGATAGGTCCGGTACCGATAAGCGGGCAAACCTTTGGCGTTCTACTGGCTGGTGCTTTCCTGGGGAGCCGAAGGGGAGCATTAAGTCAGCTTAGTTATCTCGCTATTGGTGCAACGGGCATACCTTATTGGTTTGCTTTAGGCGGGCCTCCAGGAATCGCCCGAATTATCGGACCAACGGGTGGCTTTTTAATCGGATTTGTGGTTGCTGCATTTGTTGTCGGATGGTTAATGGAGAAGTCCTGGGATCGAAAAATATGGACTTCTATTATTGCCATGTTAATCGGCAGTGTTACACTATATATATTTGGACTTGCCTGGTTGGCCAATTTTGTCCCGCCAAGCAATCTGCTCCAGGTCGGGCTCTATCCTTTTATTATCGGTGATTTGCTTAAGATAGTAATGGCGGCATTTGTGATACGCGGAGGCTGGATGCTTCTGCAGCAATATAAAGGCAGATAATTATATCGCTTTAATTATGATTAACAAAAGGTCGGTAATTTGGATATTAATTGGCTAGGGCATTCTTGTTTTCGCATTAAGGGCAAGGAAGCTGTTGTTATTACGGATCCATGTCATCCCGATACCGGTTATTCTATAAAGAAATCAAATGCCGACATAGTGACGGTTAGTCATAAACACCCCGGTCATTCTTATACGGATGCTGTTGATAATGACTTTAAAGTCATCAGCGGTCCCGGTGAATATGAGATGAAGGGTATCTATATTACCGGAATAGCTTCTTTTCATGACAATAGTGAGGGTACTGAGCGAGGCAAAAATACCGTATACTTAATCGAACTGGATGGGGTGACATTATGCCACCTGGGCGATATCGGCCATTTGCCATCATCCCATATGGAGGAGGAGATCGGTGAAGTTGGTGTGTTATTTGTCCCTGTGGGTGGTATATCCACAATTGATAGTTCCGTAGCATCAGATATTGTTCGAAGCTTATCTCCCAAAATTGTTATTCCTATGCACTATAAGACTCCTAAAGCAACTCGAAATCTGGATACTGCCGAAGACTTTTTAAAGAAACTGGGTACCAAAGAAATCGTATCACAGCCCAGGTTGACATTTAACCGTTCTACGCTGCCTGTCAGTACTCAAGTAGTGGTACTTGATTATCCGCACTAATAAGGAATAATAGTATATAAAGTTACTGTACGGCTAATATTAGATAGAGTGATCTATGAATTTAGCTAAAAAACTTTATGAGTTACAATACCTCGATTCTGAGATTCAAAGCAGGCAAGGCAAAGTAACAGAGATTGACAGCCTTTTAGGCAATGACAGTTCTGTACAAAAAGCTAAAGCCGAGCTTCTTGACGCTAAAAATTATTTGTCTGATAGAGAAAAAGTACACCGGGACATGGAGTGGGAGGTAGAAGACTTGGGAAATAAAATTTCCAAGATAAACGAAAAGCTTTATGGTGGGAAAGTAAATAATCCCAAAGAACTGCTCAGCCTTAAACAGGAGGCGGAGAGCTTTAAAACCAAACTGGACCAAAAGGAAGATGTTTTACTGGATGTTATGGCCGATGAAGAGACGGCACAAAAACGCATTGCTCTGGAAACCGATCACATCAAAGAATTAGAAGAATCTTGGAAAAAAGAGCAAGCAGTTCTCTCTCAAAAAAAGGCCGATTTAGAAAATCAACTGGCTGAGTTAAATAAGAAACGCGAAGTTTTAACACTGGATATCGAATCGCCGGCACTGGGAATTTATGAAGGATTAAGGTCACGAAAAGGGCAGGCCGTGGTCAAGGTAGAGCAGGGCAGGTGCCAGGGATGCCGGATAACATTGTCTACCAGAGCACAGCAGCATGCCAGGTCCGGTGCTCTTGTACAATGCGGGAGTTGCGGCATGATACTGTACCTTTGATTAAACAATTTCTCCTCAACTTTTGATTTATAATCTTATTCTTATTTTTAATCAGGTTTATTATATTACAGCAAGGTGTTTGACTACGTGTCTAATTGTGTGTAAAGTGAGACCGGGCCAAGTAGACCGGATGGTCGCTCCGGTTCCGTTTTAGAACCGGGGAGGAAAGTCCGAGCTCCACCAGGCAGGGTACTGGGTAACACCCAGGAGGGGTGACCCTACGGAAAGTGCCACAGAAACATACCGC
>CAZEAR010000155.1:0-5393 GCA_964510365.1 uncultured Dehalococcoidales bacterium
CGCCTATGAGAACGCTGGGGCCACCACCAGTGCCAAGTACTGCCACTCCGATACCTTTTGGAAATGGTCTAGTAAAACGAACTGCTACAAGCATGTCTATAAGTTCTTCTATATCTTCAATTTGTATTATATTGAACTGTCGGCATAAAGCATCAAAAACAGCCGTTGAATTTATCATATTACCTGTATGACCACGCGCTGCTCTTTTTCCCGCTTCTGTGGTGCCACCTTTTTGAACAAGTAAAGGCTTCTTTCTAGTAATTTTTCTTACTATATCAATAAAATGCCTGCCTTCCTTTATTCCCTCAATATAGGCCGCTATAATTTCGGTGTCATGATCCTGTAAAAAATATTCTAGAAGTTCATTTTCATTTACATCTAAGGCATTACCATAGCTAACTATCTTGCTAAACCTTAATCCTCGCCGACCGCCATAAAATGGCAGATCGTCTGTAAAACCGCCACTTTGCGAAAGAAAGGCAATGGGTCCCGGTTCTAACGTAAATGTCATTGCATGTCTGGTGATAAATTGGCTCTTAGGTACAAGTGGTCCTAAACAGTTAGGCCCAATAACACGAAACCCACCCTTTCTAGCCTTTTGCATAATTAAATTTTCTAACTCGATATTACGCCCTTTTTCGCCAGTTTCTGAAAATCCGGCTGTAAAAAAGTGAACTGACTTGACACCTTTTTCAATGCAGTCGTCTAATACCTTTAATGATGCCTCCGCCGGAACATGCATAAAAACGTGGTCTACTGCTCCAGGTATATGCCGTAGACTAGCATAGCAAGGTACTCCCATTATCTCATTATGTTTTGGATTGACAGGATATATTACTGGAAAGCCCGCTTTCTGAAGCGCAATCATAGCCTCGTTAGCAACAGAATATTGATCTGAAGCTGAAATCCCAACTATTGCTATACTGCGAGGTGTGAATATTTCTTCTAGCTTATTTTCTTTGTTTATTAAAGTTTTGGTCAAAGCTAACCCCTTCTTGAAACTTTGTCGAATAAATCGATAATCAGATAATAATGATCGGATCAGGATTTAGTATGTCACTTTAAATATCCATATATGAGTATTTTTACGAAGTATGATCTAAAAAGGAATTTTATAACTTATATAGTAGTAATTGTTTATATATAACAACGCATAGTACTATTGACAAACACATAGCCGTAATTATAATATCAAAAATAAATGATTTTTAAAAAGGGGGATTTCATGTAAGAATAAATTGATTGCATGCTGTTTAATATAATATGTGGAGGAAAGCTGTGAAAAAAAGGATATTGCTTATTTCATTTGTTGTAGTAATGATAGTATCAATGGTTGCCTTTAGTTCATGTAGCCAGTCCACTCCGTCTCCGTCTCCATCTCCGTCTTCATCTCCAGCCCCAGCGCCAGCGCCAGCCGCAAAAGTATTTAAATATAAAATGGTTACCTTTTTACCTCGCCCGAATAAAGATGTTGATCTCATAGTGCAGTTTACTAAAGACGTTAAAGAAGCTACCAATGGTCAGATCGAGATTGAGCTGTTCGCCGGTGGTGAGCTAATGCCTACCTTAGAAGTATGGGAAGCCCTTTCTAAAGGTGTAGTACAAATATTTCATTCCTATGGACCCTACTGGGTAGGTAAAACTCAACTTGCCGGCATTTCCTCGGGATTACCTTACACCACGGGTGGAACAGCTGATTACGATGCCTGTTTTTACTGGAGAGGAATGGGCGACATATTTAAAGCTGAATATGAGAAATTTAACTTTAACTTTCTTCAGATTTTGAGCATGGCAGAGGAGACCACCTTATGGATGAATAAACCGTTTAAAACATTAGCCGACGTTCAGGGTAAAAAAATTAGGGCTACCGGTTTATTGGCAGATGTTATGACAGAAGCAGGATTGTCGTGTGTTATGTTACCTATGCCAGAGATTTATGGCGCACTTGAAACCGGTGTTATTGACGGCAAATTGTGCGGATCTACAGGTGGTGATTATCCTCTAAAATTTCACACGGTAGCTAAGTATCAGCTCTATCCAGCTGTTATGAGTCCTCTCAATACCGAACTGCTGGTCAATTTAGATACCTGGAAAGCAATGCCTGCTGATCTTCAAGAAACCTTTAAAGCCTGTGTAGGAAAATGGAAATCTCGCCAACTTGGTTACGGACAGAATAGAGATGTAACGCTTCAAGCGAAGGTGGAAGCAGAAGATGGAGTCAAGCGAGTATACTTTTCTGATAGTGATGTTAAGACATTGCGCGAAGCTGCTTGGCGTGTTTACGACAGGAAAGCCAAAGAGGATGCTGCATTCGGTAAAGCGTGGGGGATAATGAAAGATTATCTTATACTGAAAAATCAGTGATATAGATAAAGTAATCATACCTAATACTGCAGAATAACCGATATTGAAATTATACTTTGTTTGGTATAGTAGACACCCGCTACTATACCAAACATTCAATGAGAGGCACTATAAAATATCAATGAAGCATGTAATTACTATAATCGGTATGATTAGTAAATGGTCGGGATTGATTTTCTGCTATTTGGCTATCCCTGGTATGCTTGTCCTGGTCTATGAGGTTTGTGCCAGATATTTATTTAATGCTCCCACTTTGTGGGGTCACGGGGTATCACAACGTATCTTTGCTGTTTATTATCTTATTGGAGCAGCATACGTTCTTTACTACAACGGTCATATCAGGATGGATATACTGTATAATCGACTTTCCCTAAGAAAGAGGGCGATTATAGATTTGGTCTCGTCCCCATTATTTTATGTTACGGTTCTTGTATTGCTATGGCAGGGTTTCGATTTTGCCTGGACATCTGTAATGCAATTAGAACCATGTAATACGCCTTTCCGTGCCCCTCTGTATCCGGTCAAGGTCTTTGTCCCCTTAACAGGCTTTTTATTACTACTTCAGGGACTAGCTAATACTTTCCGAGACTTCTATACCGCTATCACCGGAAAACGTTATGAGTATTGATCTTATAACTCTGATAATGTTTGGTGGTCTCATGCTGCTCCTTATAGCAGGAATTCCCCTCGCATGGACATTATTTGGCATCGCCATAGCGATCACATATTTCTTCTGGGACTTCAATAGTTTGTACATGGTACTCGCTAATGTCTTTGGAGCAGCTTGGAACATTGTGTTTATAGCTGTACCGTTATTTATATGGATGGGTCTTATATTGCAGGAATCAGGCATAGCCGATGCACTCTTTGAGGTAGTACACCGATTTGCAGGTGGTCTTAGAGGTGGGCTGGCTATGGGAGTTGTGGTTATATGTGCTATCTTTGGTGCCATGTGCGGTGTGGCTAGTGCCTCATGTATCACTATGGGTGTGATAGCTCTTCCTGCTATGCTTCGTCGTGGTTATAAGAAAGAGATGGCATTAGGCTGTATAGTTGCACCATCTACACTGGGAGTTATCATCCCTCCTAGCATAAATATGATTCTTCTTGCCTTTGTAGCCCAATTATCGGTCGGAGATTTATTCATGGCGGGTTTAATGCCTGGCATTCTCCTTACCATCCTGTTCTGTATTTATATAGGTATCAGGGCCTCTATACAACCAGACTTGTGCCCGATAAGCTCGGAGAAATTCACCTTTAGGCAGAAAATTGTTTCGCTAAAAGCGTTGATTTTGCCCATATGCATCATTCTGGCTGTTCTGGGAGTGATATTCGGTGGAATCGCTACTCCTACAGAGGCTTCTTCAGTGGGAGTTTTTGCCATGTTTATAGCTGCTGCTATCAACGGTAGATTTACAATGAAACTTCTACATAACACACTTATCCAGACTTTTAAAATTGTCGCCACTGTTCTCTGGATCGCCTTTGGAGCTATAGCTTTTAGTCAAGCATATATTTCTGTGGGGGGCACGGCATTTATTACCGAGATAGTGAATGGTCTGCAAGTTCCCCCTTATTTTATCCTGTTGATAATGATGGTGATAATATTCATTCTGGGGATGTTTCTTGATCCCGGGGGTATTATTTTCATAACTGTTCCACTTTTCTTTTCAACTGCGGAGGCTTTGAACTTCGATCCTGTCTGGTTCGCTACGGTTTATGTACTGGTTTTGACGATGGGTTATGTCACCCCACCCTTTGGTTTTAATTTATTTTATATGAAATCGATTGTTCCCCCCGATATTAATATGGCAGATGTCTACCGCTCTGTAACTCCCTTTCTTCTAATCTTCATACTTGGTACAATATTAGTTGCTATATTCCCGCAGATAGCTCTATGGTTTCCGGCTACGATGAGTCAAATAGCTAAATAAATGCTTATAATCGATTGTAGATAAGAGAATCCACAATTCTGAACATATCTTAGACAGGTTAACTTTGTAACGGGATATCTACGGAGGTACGATAATGGATTTTGAATTCACTGAGGAAGAGGAAGCTCTTAGAAAGGAAGTTAGCGAGTTTATACAAAAAGAATTCCCGACGGAATTAAGATGGCATTTTAGAAATCCAGTCACCGCTTCAAACTGGGGTCTAGACGATGAAAAGTGGGAATTCTTAAGGACAATGGCTCGCAAGTTCGCCGCCAGAGGATGGTCCTCCCTGCATTTCTCTGAGGAGTATGGCGGTAAAAATTCGCTATTTCTGCAAAACATTGTTTATGAAGAATTAATGCATAATAATTTCCCGGCGCTTGATCCTTGCGGTGTTGGCATGCTGGGGCCAACGCTTCTCCGCTTTGGAAGTGAGGAACAAAAACAAAGGCATGTTCCAGGAGTTGCTCGAGGGGAAGTATTTTGGTGTGAGTTGCTGAGTGAACCGGACAGCGGATCAGATCTAGCTTCATTAAGAACTACGGCAGTCGTGGACGGCAACTACTATGTAATTAACGGGCAAAAGACCTGGAATAGCGGAGCCCACAGGGCAGATTGGGGATTTGTCTTGGTCAGAACTGATCCGAGTCTTCCAAAACATAAAGGTTTGAGCTATTTCTTAGTCGACATGAAAACCCCTGGCATTACCGTCAATCCAATAATAAATTTAGCTGGAGAACATGAGTTTAACGACGTTTTTTTTGAGAATGTCCGCGTACACAAGGATAATCTGGTTGGGGGTAAAAATCAAGGTTGGTATGTTACCATGGGAACCCTTGATTTTGAACGTATTCTTCATATGTTTTACCCAACGATACGTATTTACCTTGAGTGGATAATAGAATATACCAAAGAAATAGGAGAAAAACTTAATCCTGTGCTCAGGAATAATCTGGCTAAATTGCTCTCGGAATGTAAAATGGCGCAGTTAATTCATTATCGAGCAATTCGAATGATGGATAAAGGACTCACTCCTACCTATGAGACGTCAATCGATAAAATCTATAATACGGAGTTAAGCCAAAGGGTGGCTGA
>CAZEAR010000156.1:0-5351 GCA_964510365.1 uncultured Dehalococcoidales bacterium
ACCTCTGTTCTCAACTGTGGTATCCAGTTATGTTTCGGGTCCATTCTCCGTTTCCTCAGCATTTCCACATTAATAGTGGCACCGGTAACGGCTTCGCCTGGATAAGGCACATGCTGTATCAAGGCACCCTGAAAGTCTACTATCATGGATTGACCGGGCATGGCATTTCGCGGACTGCTTTCCATAAGATAGTCGCCCGGCCCGCAAGCAACTACGTACATCATATTATAGAAAGCTGCCGCCCTGTTGGTTATCTCCCAGGTTTGCTGGGGAGGCGAACCCTCCGGTTCCAGTACTCCACTGGAACGCAGCATTACCTCGCAACCCTGTATACCGAGCGCTCTTGAATGCTCAACATAAAACCCTTCGTTACATATTATATAGCCCAGTTTGCCAATGTCAGTGTCTACCACAGGAAAGAAGCAGCTAAGGATATCTCCCTGCTTCCTGCCATACTTTCCATCCATAACCTTAACATATCTATCCCAGATATCATGGGGGCTAATGTCATCGAACCACGTATAAGTCAAATATGTGGTATATTTATGGCGTTTATAGATTACCTCTCCCTCGGGATTAATGATGAAGACACAGTTTAATGGTCGATTTTCACCCATTTCCGGAATCAGTTCATGTGCCCCACCGGCAATAAAGATTTGGTATTTTTTTGCTTTTTCAGATAATAGTTGGGTTTCTTCGCCCGGTATTTCGATAGCTATATCTTTGGCTACCTTTTCCCAGCAGTTGGAATAAGGGCTGGGATTCTTAATCCATCCTTGCATGAAAACTTCAGGGAGAACTATAAGTTTTACAGGCGCATAGACCTGGAAATCCATCCAGCTGAATCCGTAGTCTATCAACTCCAGGACTCTATTAAGATTTTTCTCTCGAATTTCCTTTCTATGGTTCACAGCACTACGGTTGGCCTGAATACATATTGCAGTATATAACTCAACCATATCTTCAATTCCTCCTTTTACCCTGGATATTTTCTTGCTATTATAGTTGCGATGTCTGTAATATTCGGTTAGTAGTTTAGCAGGGAAATATATTTATTTCAGCAATGAAAGGTAAATTATTGATGAGAACCTAACGCCGAAATGTTATTTAATTCTATTGTCTAATTTTAACATGAAGGAATTGGGAACCAGTCAAATCTATCAATAAATCGGGGAAGATAGTGCCGAATTTGATTTGAATTATATCAAGATATAATGATTGGTAAGTATCCCTTGACACCACGTAGTTTTTATGGTATAATACGTGTACAAGGGGGATAAAATGAACGGTAAACTTAAAAATCGAATGGCAAAATACACCAAGAAAATGTTTGAACAAGAATTTCCCAATGATGATGCTTGCCTCGACTGGCTTAAAGAATATCGCTGGCCTGATGGTATTTACTGCCCTACTTGCGACAAGATAACGAAGCATCATAGAATTAAGAATAGACCTTGCTACAAGTGCGATTTTTGTGGACATGAAGTTTATCCGACTGCTGGCACGATATTCCACAAATCGACTACCCCTCTTAAAGTTTGGTTTGAAGCTATATTCTGGATGGCTACAACTAGGTCTGGTCGATCTGCTAAAGAACTCCAAAGGATAACAGGCGTTACTTATAAGACCGCTTGGAGAATGTTTAGACAAATAAGAACGCTTTTCGGTGAGAATGTCCCTCTTTTCACTGGCGAAGTCGAAGCCGACGAAACTTACATTGGCGGTAGGCAACATGGTACACGTGGTAGAGGTGCAGAAGGTAAGACTGCTGTAATCGGACTTATCCAAAGGAAAGGCCAAGTCATGGCTTCGGTAGTCCCCAACGTCAAACGCTCTACCATAGTCCCGTATATTACTAAGCAAGTCTCGGCTGATGCCGTTCTTTATACCGATGAATTTCCTAGCTATAGTAGTCTTACCCGGATTGGCTTTAACCACAAATGGATTGAACATGGTGCTAAGGTCTATGTCAATGGCAAAGTTCACACCAACAATATTGAGGGCTTCTGGTCTTTGATTAAGCGTGGTATTACTGGCGTTTATCATTCTGTTTCACCTAAGTATCTACAATCTTATCTCAATGAATATACTTTTCGTTACAATCATCGTAATGACGAAAAACTTATGTTTAAGAGTATCCTTAACCAAATTTAGCTAGAAAATCATCCTTTTTATAAATAGATATATCGTATTTTTGAGCAATCTCGTCAAGTTCTTGCTCAGCCTCTTTTTTTTCTAATTTTAATCGTTCATATTCTTCCTGTGTTCCTGTTTTCATTATTAAGTCTTCAGCCATACTAGTTCTACGTTCGGCAGAACAAAAGTGTTTTTTATACTCTTCACACTTTTTCTTAGCAGCTATCCATATTTTTACTTTTTCAATATATTCTGGATATTTTTCTTCTAATTCATTTAATTCATTCATATTACTACCCTCCCATCAAAAACTAATTATTTTGACTTTGGTTGTTTCTTAACTGGTTGTGCTGCCTTCTTAATAAGGTCGTGGAATTGCCCTCTTGTAATACTACGCTTCACTTGTTTTTTCCTTCTTGTTGGCTTTGGGTTTTGTTGTCTTGGTCTTTGTGGCTTCTGTTGTCTCGGCATGGCTAGCCCCCTCAATTAAAACACTTAGAGAACGTTCAATATTGTCCAGCCTCGTATTGATATTTGTCAACTCTCTATTAAAAGTAGCAACCGTAACAAATTCATTATCTTCAGAACTACCCTTTATATAATTGCGTATTGACTTGTAAAAAACCCATATTAAATAAGCAACAAAGATTGCTGTTCCGATTTCCAGTGATAAAATAAGCCACCCAGTTTCAAATGCTACATTGTTCATAGTTCCACTGTAACCTTCAATGAGTATAGATATCCCTGCGATAGCATACCTAACGGTAAACCATGTAGTAAAAGTGCCCCATCCCAAGACACCAGCCTGCAATAAGCCTTCAAGCAAATTTTTAGCAAGTATCTTAAATTCCCTTGTATGCATTTTGCCCCATATTCTTTTAGATATCCTACCAACTGCAAAAATAGAACCACGCAACTTTTTATAGAGGTAAATAAATGCCTTTTTGATATTAGATTTTGTAAGGTTTTTCTTAATGAGACGAATAATAGAAAGCAAAAAAGACATAGCTTTAGTGTATAATAAGCATGTAAAAAGTGCATACGTGGCTTGACGGTACACTTGCCTAATGATTTTACCAGACTTATTTATTGGGAGAAACAAATATCCCTTCTGTGATGAAACTTTGTAGGGGAACCGCTTTTATTCTATCTACGCTGGTAGTAGGTAAACTCTTTTCGCAAAGTCCAGCGGGATATATGGATTTCTTGTATATCTCCCGATAAACTTCTGTTCTTAAAGATGGAAGAAAATTATATTTGAGGTCCATTCTTCGTCTTCTGATACTGTCAATATTGATAACTGCTGATGTGATTGTTTCACCGGGATAAGTTACATGTTGAAGGAAGGCACCCTGAAAGTCGATTACCATAGACTGTCCTGGAGTCGCATTGCGCGGATTGTTTTCCATAAGATAGTCACCAGGTGAACAGGCGACGACATACATTACATTGTAAAAAGCCATCGACCGGTTAGTTATTTCCCATGACTGTTGGGGTGGGGAGCCTTGAGGTTCTACTATCCCGCTGGAACGCAGCATAACCTCACAACCCTGAATGGCTAATGACCTGGAGTTTTCAAACCAAAGCCCTTCGGCGCATATTAGATAACCGAGTTTTCCTATTTCTGTGTCTACAACCGGGAAGAAACAGCTTAGAATATCTCCCTTTTTTCTGCCATATTTTCCATCCATTACCTTTATGTATTTATCCCAGATATCATGCGGACTTATATCATCATGCCATATAGGAGATAAGGCTGAATTAAACTTATGGCGTTTATATATGACTTCGCCTGACGGACTGATTATGAACGCGCAGTTGAGGGGAATATCTGTACCCAGTTCCGGTATTACTTCATGGGCTGAGCCGGCGATGTATGTATCGTAGGTCTTGGCCTTTTCGGCTAACAAATCGGTTTCCTCGCCCGGTATCTCGATAGCTATATCTTTGGCAACTTTTTCCCAGTAGCTCGAATAGGGACTTGGATCAAGAAGGTGCCAGCCCTGCATAAAAACTTCGGGGAAAAGTATTAACTTTATTGGTGCATAAACCTGGAAACCCATCCTGGGACAAGAGGCATCAATGAGACCTAGCTCCCTGTTTAAATTTGCTTCCCTGATTTCTCTTCTATGACTAACGTCACGACGATTAGTTTGAATGCAAACCGCGGAATATATATCTATCATTTATAAGTTCCTCCTGTTTTTATTATGCTGTCTATCACATGAGACTGGGCAAAAACAAGGTGATTTCAGGGAAGAAAACCAGAATCATGGTCAATACTACTATTCCTATCAGGAAGGGTACTATACCTTTGAATATGGTCTCGATAGGCACATCACGGGCCACCCCACCGATAACATATACGTTTACACCTACAGGAGGAGTAATCACCCCCATTTCCGAGACCAGTATTATTATTACACCAAACCATATCGGAGGATAACCCAGCGTTTCGGTTACCACGGGAAACAAAATGGGAATAGTAAGTATTATCAACCCTAGTGTTCCCATGAACATACCGCCGATAAGATATAATATGATTATTGCTGTCATGATAATAGTCGGTGGTAGATCAAGTCCACTTACCCAATCCGCTACTAAGGCAGGTGTTCCGGAATGGGTTAAGAAACGGCTTAAAATGGCACTGCCTGCGAGAACTACGAATACCATACATGTTATCTTTATCCCTTCCTCAATAGCCTCAGTGAATCTCTGCCAGGTAAATTGTCCTCTCACAATCCCAATAATTAAAGCTCCCGCTGCTCCGACTCCTCCAGCCTCAGTAGGAGTAAATAAGCCGACAAAGAGCCCTGCAATTACCAGAAGGAATAAAGCCAGTAACTCAACTACCGCCCCCAGTGATTTCATCTTTTCTTTAAAACTTACCTTTGGTCCAGGAGGGCCTAAAGATGGGTTTCTCCAACACATAATGTAAATTGTAATTACGAAAATAAGGGTTAATAATATACCGGGAATGATACCGGAAATGAGAAGCTTTCCGATAGACTCACCGGTTAAGACTCCATAAATAATAAATCCTATACTGGGTGGAATTAATATGCCAAGACTGCCTGCTGAAGCTACGCTACCGGTAGCCAACTGGGGGTCGTAATTATATCTTTTCATCTCCGGGAGAGAGACTTTACCCATGCTGGCCGCAGTGGCTGTAGTGGAGCCGCAAATAGCAGCAAAACCGGCACAAGCCATAACGG
>CAZEAR010000157.1:0-5343 GCA_964510365.1 uncultured Dehalococcoidales bacterium
ATAAAGCAAGGTGCTTTTTTGGTTTTTGTATTCATTTGGGTAATGTAAAACAGAATCTGCTACCTTTTCCGTTTTCTCCATATGGGCTTTCTACCCAGATTGTACCACCGTGAGCTTCGATAATTCTTTTAGAGATAGATAGTCCCAGTCCTGTCCCTTTGACTTCTGCATTACTACCACGGAAAAAATCTTCGAATACCTTTGATAACTCCTCGGCGGATATACCCTTACCTGTATCGATAACTTCAATAATAATGTCCATATCTCTCTCTGAGGCTTTTATTGTTACCTCCCCTTCATCGGTATAGTTGATGGCATTATTAACCAGGTTTGCGATTACCTGTTTAAGTCTTGATGGCGATCCTCTTATTTTGGGTAAATTGGAAGGGACTTGTATTGAAAACTTGATTCCCTTCTGTTCTGCCAGATTGGATCCTTCCTCGGTAAAACTATTAATGATTTGAGCCGGGGATATTTCAATCATTTCCTGTACTATTTGCCCCATTTCAATACGAGGAATATCTAAAAGATCGCTGATTAACGTGAAGAGTTCTACTATTCTCTGACTTGATCTCTCCATCATATGTCTTTGTTTTTCATTAATATCACCTACAAATCCATCGAGAATCACCTTGATAAAACTCTGTATAGCTGAAAGCGGAGCTTTTAAATCGTGAGCTGCCATGCTCAAAAAACGGAGAAATTGTTCCTTCTCCTTCTCCAGATTATTTCTTTCTATCTGGCAGACCGATAATGCATTATCGATCGACTCGTGAAATTCTGCTCTCTCAAGAGCGATAGCACCCAAATTTGCCAGTGTACTATAGAAATCAATCTCTTGACCGGAAAATCTACGAGATTTAGCTGCGTAAATACGCACAATGCCGATAACATCACCGTGTCTGATAAGAGGAAGTGATAGAATCGATGCTATTCCCTCTTTCTTGGCTGCTTCCTTATATTGGATTCTAGGATCGCTTGTTGCATCAGCGATGGCTAGAGGTTTACCATTAAGTGCTTCTGCTATGGCTGCATCAACGCGTACAGGTCCTTTCCGAACATAATAAGATGACAATCCATGGGCAATAGTATGCATTAATTGTTTTTTGTCCGGTGTCAGAAGCATAAGCGAGCATCCCTTGGCGTTGGCAGCCAGACAAACGTCTTCAACAATAGTATTTAGCACTTCGTTTGAAGCCAGTTTTGAATTTAACTTTATGGCTATGTCATGTAGTATCTTATATCGATCTGCTGCTTTCATTATTACCATCCACCTGTATATAGTCTTTTTGTGGGGAACTTATGCAGTCTATATTGTTATGGGGGAGGTAAATATTTTTTTGATAAATACTCAATTTATCAGTATTGATCCGGTTCCTTTCTATTCGTTATCGATCGAATGCCGTTTATTAACTGAGAGCCGGCGCTTTTTTTGGATATAAAGTCAAATGCACCTGCTTTGAAACTGGCTGTTGCATTGTCTGAGTCATCATATTGGGTTAGCATTAATACTTTGGAACTTTTGCATTCTTTACTTATCACCCGGGTAGCATCAAAACCGTTTATCCCGGGCATAACCACATCCATTAAAACTACATCAGGTGAAAGTCTTCGGGTCTTATTAATAGCATCTCTACCATTGGTTGCTTCTCCAACTACCTCTATATCGTTTTGTAGATTTAACAAAACGCGGATGGCTTCTCGGACTATTGGATGATCGTCGACCACAAGCACTCTGATCCTTGAAGTCTTCTTATTCAGATATTTATCAATAACACGAACCAGTGTCTTTGGTTCTATCGGTTTACGAAAGTAGTCTTCTGCTTCCATTCTTAGCCCCTCGTCTTTACTCCATCCGTGAGTTAACTGCTTTTCCGGTGGAGCATCAATCACAATAATCGGTATATCATTGTAATTCGGATTTCGCTTAATCCAGTGGTTTAAAAGAAAGGCATATCCCCGAGGGGCTATTGTTCCCAGGACTATTAAACACGGCTTTTCATTGCGTATTATTCTCTGTGCTTGTGCCTTGTTATTTGCGGTTAGAATGTGATAATTATTTTTTTCTATTGCATTCTTTAGATTGGTATCAAAATCTTCATCTACTATTAAAATTTTAGCCCCGACTTCCAAAATCCACCTCCATCACGCTGCTTGATCTTGATAATTAAGATGTCAGATAATTCAATAGTAAACAATGTATTTTGAGAGGAGAAGAGGTCTTTACCCCGAAACTCAGGAAAATATTACCCTGATTTTACTCAATATAATGTTTATTTGTGGGGGTGAAACGGAAAGGACTTGTCAAAAGAGAATAAATGATGAGGCAATTTATGACAGTGATGTCATGTTATTATATAGAAATTATTCCTTTACGCAAGGCATATTTGATCAGATCAGCCCGGTTGTGAATATCCAGCTTGGTCATAAGGCTGGTTTTATGACCGTCGGTTGTTTTGGGACTGATTGTTAATATTTGTGCAATCTCACTTATAGTATGCCCATCTGCCAGGAGCTTAAGTACTTCTCTTTCACGATCGGTTAAGGTGTTATAGGGATCGTGATTTTGCTGGTTGTTACCACCTTGCCGGTAATTGTCTATTAAAATTTTAGCCACGGGTGGTGATAAAAATGAGTCCCCCCGATATACGGAGCGAATGCCGTTCACGAGATCTGAGGAGGCTGAAGTTTTGGTTATATAACCATAAGCTCCGGCATTAACTACCGGAAGTACATATTCTTTATCGTCATACTGGGTTAAAGCTAGAATTTTAGTGTTAGGAAATTCCTTTTTTATTCTGCGTGTAGCCTCTTGGCCGCTCATAATGGGCATAGCTAAGTCCATCAAGACGACATCCGGCATAAGTTTTTTTACCATTTCTAAAGCTTCCATCCCGTTGGAGGCTTCTCCCACTACTTCGATATCACTAGCTAATTCCAGCAATACACAAATGCCGTCTCTAACTATAGTATGGTCATCTACTATCAGCACCCTTATTTTTCGCATTTGCTATGTTCGTAATTAGGGGGACAATTACATTAACTTTTGTTCCTTTCGATGGCTTAGAGTCTATCGAACAACGACCTCCCATCAATCTGGTTCTTTCTTTCATACTGAACAATCCTGCACCGCGACCACTTTCTTCAATACGTGTTATTTGAGTTACATCGAATCCCTTGCCATCATCACTTATGTTTAATATAAGCTCTTCGCCTTGTTGTTTAAGAGAAATCGACACATTTTTTGCTTCGGAATGGTGCAATATATTGCCTATTGTTCCCTGCAATATGCGGAATAGACCAGCCTCCATTTGCATTGGCAGCGATAAATCTTTCTCCTCCAAATCAAACTTTGTCTTAATACCAACAGGTGTTAAATTGGTTTCGGCATAATGACGAATTGCAGGAATAAGGCCAAGAGTATCTAAAAGGGTTGGACGCAGGTCGGCAATAATTTTACTTACCTCTTTATTTATTGATATTGCCAGCGAATTTGCTTTTTTAAGCATATCCTTAAACTTCTCGTTGTCCGCTCCACTCATCTCGGCCATCTCAACTAATGCCTGTAAATTAAGCGCTAGTCCAGATAATGATTGCGTGGTTTCATCATGTAATTCTCTTGCTAATCTTCTTCTCTCTTCTTCTTGGGCCAGGATTATTTGTTGAGCCAATTTGCGATATCTTTCCCTGCTTTTATTGAGTTGATCATAAAGCTTTGCCTGCTCAACTGCTATACCCAATAAATCGCCAATCGATTTAAGCAAAAGCATGTCTCTTTTACTGAATCGGTGCGCTGTACTGCTGGCGACATTCATTACTCCGAGTACATTGCCCTTTGCCATCAGTGGTACGCTGATAAATGCTTTTAAACCCTCCACGTTAATAAGACTCGGGTAAGCAGCATTTGGTTCCAGTGATATATCCTCGACCAGTTTCGGTTTTCCGTTCTGGACTACTTTTCCTGCAATTCCTTCACCTAGATGGAGGCGCATTTCCTCGGCATATTTAGCTGATAAATTATGATAAACGCGGTAAGATAGTGTCTTGGTCTGCCCATCGAGAAGCATTATGCCGCCGACATCTCCTTTAATAATATCGAGCACATTATCAAGGCCTATCTTTAAAATAGCATCGAGGTTTCGAAGGCCGCTGATTGCCGCTGAAACTTTATAAAGAGCTTTTTCTTTTTCCATAATTGAGTACCTTTCAATAGTAAACTTAATAATATTATTAAGTTTGGGATACTGAATGGTTATTCAATAATATCGAAGGAGAAAATTACAGGAATAAGACTATAGCAAATTTAAAAATTTTGCAAATTCGAATTTGTATCCGGTTCAATAATTGAGAATCTTTTGCCTGTTAATTATAATGCATAAGATGATTGTCGACTTTCATACACATGTTTTCCCACCCTATATAAGAGAAAAGAGAGCTGATTACATAAGTCGTGATTCTTGCTTTCGGGAGCTGTACTCTCATCAAAAATCGAATTTGGCAACTGCGGAAGATATTATAAACCATATGGATGAATGTGGGATCGATCGATCGGTTATTCTTAATTTCAACTGGGTGAGCAATGATATTTGTATAGAGACCAACGATTATATATTGGATTCGGTTGCCCGTAATTCATCCAGGTTAGCGGGTTTTTGTACCGTACAACCGTCGGCTGGTGACGAAGCAATTAAGGAACTGGAACGTTGTGCTCGAAGCGGTATTAGAGGTATCGGAGAAATAAGGCCGCTTATCCGTAATGGCAGTTGCCTGGTCGACAGTGTAATTGAGCGCATTATGGAATTGGCTGTTGAGGAGAATTTAATTGTGCTGGTCCATGCATCCGAGCCCGTAGGACACCAGTATTCGGGTAAAGGCAACTTGACACCGGAGATTTTGTATCCTTTTATTCTTAAATTTCCTGATGTGAGGTTTGTATGTGCTCACTGGGGTGGGGGATTACCGTTTTATGCGCTTATGCCTGAAGTAAAGCAAGCTCTAAATAACGTCTATTTTGATACAGCGGCTACCCCGTTTTTATATAAACAGGATATATTCAAACAAATGACAGATATTATCGGCAGCGAAAGGATTCTTTTTGGCAGCGATTATCCGCTTCTATCCTCAAAACGCATAATTGACCAGATTGAGTCCGTTAACCTGAGTCCGGAAGATAAGAAAAATATATTAGGGCGGAATGCGCAAAAGTTATTATTAAGTTAATAACAAAAAAGTAATATAAGGAAAGATAGTTGTCTGATAAACAAATAATAAGGTCTTTCATTGCCATCGAGGTACCGGCGGAGATTAAGTCCAGTATTTCTGAAATTCAGGCTAAAATAAAAT
>CAZEAR010000158.1:0-3040 GCA_964510365.1 uncultured Dehalococcoidales bacterium
TTTCCTCCACACTTACCAGCAGGCCGGTATTACGCGGGAGTACATTTTCGGCTATACTTTGTGCAGCGCCATAAATCGGATCCAGTAAAAATGCGCTGGAATATGGAGCCAGGGCATTACATAGCTCTAATTTAAAATTCACAATGTCGCGGTGACTGACATCTCTAGCCTGCTCTTTTTCGATTAATTTCTTTAAAGACCCTCTGTGATCGGCAGCGCATATAATAAATATCCCTTCAGCAGTTGAAATATGCTGTAAACCGCGGATTTTACCGATACTAAGACTCATTGCTCGTTACCTTTTACACCATGTTATAAGTATTATCGAAACTATATATCTTTGCTATTGATTTATCAAGTTGTCTCATTTAATACAGAATGACGCTAAAATGGTCGATTATACTCATATTCAGGACCTTGGCGATTGGTAGAAGTCAATTTTTATCGGTAATTTATAGCAGTTTCGTATGGAATAGTAAGGTAAATAATGGCATAATAGCTAAAAAGATTAATTGTGCTAAAATATAGGGTAATTTTTAAAGCGAGTTTATTATGACGACGCAATCGACCGATAAAGAACAGTCTTTGAACATAGAGACTGTTAATTGTGGCAAACTAACCTGGATCTATATTGAAAAACCCACTGCCCAGGAGGTGGATTACCTGGCTAAGGAGTTTCATTTCCACCCTCTCGATCTTGATGATGTCTTAAGCCGGGTTCAGCGACCCAAGATCGATGAATATGATGATTACCTTTTTATCGTCCTCCACTTTCCGGTATTCAATAAAGAAAACAGGGTAACTACATCCAGCGAAGTTGATATCTTCATCGGTGAAAAGTATGTGGTTACTGTGCATTGTTCGGGCGATCTTAAACCACTGGCAAAATTTTTTAAAGAGTGTCAGATCAACACCGATATATGCAGTACTTACATGAGTTATAGTTCCGGATACTTGCTCTATCACATACTGGATAGGCTGGTTAACTACTGCTTCCCCATATTGAATAAATTGACGGACAACATAGACAAAGTCGAGGACCTCATCTTCAGCAGGACCGTACCGGAAACAGTCCGTGAAATTTCTCTAATTCGAAGGGACCTGATATCGTTCCGCCGTGTTATACACCCTCAAATATCCGTGGTTGACGCTCTGGAACACGAAGATTATCCCTTTTTCAAGGAAGACCAGGAAATATATTTCGGCGATATCGCCGATCACACCCATAAAATCTGGGATGCATTGGAGGACTGCAAAGAGGTAGTTGACGGACTGGCTGAGACCAGTAACTGGTTAACCTCGCATAGAATTCAAGAGATAATCCGGGTACTGACAATCCTCACAGCGATTCTGGCACCTGGCACACTCATAGCAAGTATCTATGGCATGAATGTACCCTTAATCGGTGGTGATAAAGGCAGCCTTATACCATTAGCAATCATATTATTCATTATACTTGCTATCGCTATACTGATGTTGTTTTACTTCCGTCGCCGTAACTATCTGTAAATCCTGCCTAAGTATATTAAGGAGATAACTTCCATTATGAACGTTTCATATAGATTTGTAATTATTTCGGCTCTTTTCGTTACCTGCCTGATAACAGCCAATATTATGATCGTGAAGCAGATAGAGGTAGGACCTCTGGTTCTGCCCGCAGCGATTATCATCTTTCCTTTAAGCTATATTCTTGGTGATATACTGACGGAGGTTTATGGCTATAAACATGCTCGCCGGGTTATCTGGATAGGATTTCTGTGCAACCTGTTGACCGTCATAGCTTTCTGGATAGGTCAAATTCTGCCGCCGGCAGAATCATTCGAAGCACAGGCCGCCTACGAGCGCATTCTGGGCAGTCAACCCTTCATTTTAATGGCATCGTTTATTGCTTATCTGGTCGGCGAATTCTCCAATTCATTTGTCTTAGCCAAAATGAAGGTTTTAACCAGAGGTCGCTGGCTCTGGACCAGAACCATTGGTTCCACCATCGTGGGACAGGGACTTGATACCGTAATCGTTTTTACATCTATAGCATTTGCCGGAGTTATACCCTTTTCTATATTAGGCACGATTATTCTAAGCCACTGGTCGGCAAAAGTAGTTTACGAAACTATCGCTACACCGTTCACATACTCTCTGGTAGCATATTTAAAGAGGAACGAAAAAATGGATGCCTACGACTATGAAACGAACTTCAATCCTATAAAGATAAGTTGAGAAACATTTCCAGAACTTAATATAACGGTTATGGAAACCAAATTTATCGTAGATATAAATGCCGGTAAACTTGCAAAATGGTTAAGGATAATGGGTTACGACACACTGTTGTTTACAGATCAGGACGATGGCAAAATGATAAATATCGCAATGAATCAACAGCGTATAGTCTTAACCAAGGATACGCAGATAATGAAGCGGAGACTTATTACCAGCGGGAAACTAAGAGCAATATTGGTAGAGGGGAATGACTTTAAAGATCAACTGCAACAGGTGGCAAGCGCTTTAAACCTGAAAAATCACTTGAATCCCTTCTCACTATGTCCCGAATGCAACCAGAAACTGCATCGGACAACAAAAGATAAAGTTACAGATTTAGTACCGCCCTACGTTTATAAAACTCAAAAACATTATATGGAATGTCCATCATGCCATCGTATCTACTGGCAGGGAACACACTGGCTTGCCATGAAAAAAGAGCTGGAACAATTCATGTAGAGAGACAAAACGTTTAAAGGTGATACAGGCTATGAAAGTTGTTACTGCGGAACAAATGGGCAATATCGATCGAAACGCGGCCAGTATCGGCTTGCCTACAGAGATATTAATGGAAAATGCCGGACGAACTGTAGCCGAGGAAACCAAAAAACTTATCGGTGATGTAATGGGAAAGAATATCCTCGTTCTGGCCGGACCCGGTAACAATGGTGGAGACGGGCTTGTTGCCGCGAGATATCTCAACGATTTCGGAGCTGAGGTAAGCCTTTATTTGTGCAGCCGGCGTCCCGACGATGACAAGAACTGGATGCGGGTCCGGGAACGT
>CAZEAR010000158.1:3050-5335 GCA_964510365.1 uncultured Dehalococcoidales bacterium
TCTTTATAGGTCTAAATAATAAGTTGTTCTCCTCAGAGGTAGTTATTGATGCTATATTCGGTACAGGTAGAAGCAGAGTCATCGCCGGTAGATTCAAACAGGTACTGGACAGATTGCTGGCAGAGAAAGAAAAGAATTCTCAGCTCTTTATAGTAGCCGTCGATATGCCCTCAGGAATGGATGCCAATACCGGGGCAGTCGATCCCAGTTGTCCCAAAGCCAATGCTACCATCACTCTTGGTTACCCCAAACCGGGGTTATACAATTTCCCCGGTGCCGAAAAAGCCGGAGATGTAATTATAGCCGACATAGGCATACCACCTGCACTGGCCGAAGATATTAAGACCGAATTATTGACCGGTGACTGGGTAAAATCTGCTCTACCCGAACGTCCCTTAAATGCAAATAAGGGTACCTTCGGTAAGCTGCTGGTTATCGCTGGCTCAATCAATTATATCGGGGCAGCTTACCTTGCCTGTATGGGTGCGGCCAGAGCAGGAACCGGCCTGGTGACATTGAGTACAGCTCAGAGCCTTCAACCTGTCCTGGCATCGAAATTAACGGAGGTAACATATCTACCGCTGCCGGAAGTTGAAGCAGGAATAATAAGCCCCGATGCAGTATCGGCCTTGCAGGAACATTTACCCGGGTACAATGCAATACTGGTAGGATGTGGATTGGGTCAGAGTAACTCAGTCGTGGAGTTTATTAACTCCCTGCTATTCAGCATGACATCCGGTATACCGGCAGGTTTGATACTGGATGCCGATGCTCTGAATACAATTTCCGGTGTTCTTGAATGGTGGCAGAAGCTAAATAGGAATGTTATACTTACCCCACATCCGGGAGAGATGTCACGATTGAGCGGGCTTACAGTGGATAATATACAAAGTAATAGATTGGAGACAGCCAGGAACTCGGCTGAGAAATGGCAGAAAGTGGTTGTGCTTAAAGGCGCTCATACTATTATCGCCGCACCGGACGGACGGGTAAAGATCAACCGGACCGCCAATCCGGGACTGGCTTCTGCAGGAACAGGCGATGTTCTCAGCGGCATCATTGCAGGACTGGTTGCTCAGGGTTCAGACCTTTTCGAGGCCGCTTCTTGCGGTGTCTATCTTCACAGTCAGGCAGGAAGCGGAGTCGAACGTGAAAAAGGGAATACCGGTATGTTAGCCAGTGATCTTTTAGAAGTCCTACCGGGTATAATAAAAAAGACCAGGCAAATTTGAGTTATGTTATTAGCAATCGATATCGGAAATACCAACATTATTATAGGCGTCTTTGACAACGACAAGATCAAAGCCAGCTGGCGCATTGTTACTGCCGTTCACCGCATGCCGGATGAATATGCCAGCTTGATGCTGAGTTTTCTTGATCGCAAGGGCCTGTCTGTTTCACAAATCGACAGCGCCGTATTGTGCAGCGTCGTCCCGCCTCTGGTGACTGTATTCGATGAAGTTTGCCGCCGTTATTTTCAAGTTACCCCATTGATCGTCGAGGCAGGCGTTAAGACCGGTATACGTATCTGCATGGATAATCCCAGGGAAGTCGGCGCCGACCGGATCGTAAACGCTGTAGCCGCTCATCATCTCTATGGCGGCCCGGTTATCGTAATCGATTTCGGAACAGCGACCACTTTCGATGTTGTATCTGAAGCAGGAGATTATCTTGGCGGAGCCATTGCTCCCGGTATAGCGATTGCGACAGAAGCACTATTCAGTCGTACCGCGGTATTACCCAGAGTAGAACTGTCACATCCCAAGCGAGCTATAGGTACGGGCACAGTAGCTGCTATGAAATCAGGAATCGTTTTCGGATACGTCGGATTAATCGAAGGCATTGTAACCAGGATACACCAGGAACTGGGAATTAAAGCGAAAGTGGTTGCCACAGGCGGATATGCAGGGCTTCTGTCCAAAGAAACTGATATTATAGAAGAAATAAATCCTGATATAACTCTAATAGGGTTACGGTTGATTTATCAGATGAATAATCCTGAAACATAGAGCGTATTATCATGTCTATTATTAAAGATAAAACCATAGTGTTAGGCATCACCGGAAGTATCGCGGTTTATAAAGCTGTTGAC
This sequence comes from uncultured Dehalococcoidales bacterium, assembly GCA_964510365.1. Classification (GTDB taxonomy): domain Bacteria; phylum Chloroflexota; class Dehalococcoidia; order GIF9; family UBA5629; genus CAZEAR01. Next base: position 5,143 of record CAZEAR010000158.1, read on the forward strand.
CTGGCCAGCCAATTGACTCAGGCAGGAGCCAAAGTCGAGGTTATAATGACCGAATCCGCAACTGAGTTTGTCCGCGAAATGACCTTTCGCAATATAACCGGCAGGCCTGTCGTCACCAAAATGTTCGAACTTGCCTCCGAGTACAGTGTAGAGCATGTTGCCTTAGCCGAGGCAGCCGACATCGTGGTTATAG
>CAZEAR010000159.1:0-5326 GCA_964510365.1 uncultured Dehalococcoidales bacterium
GCCCCGTACCGTCTGCATATTAGGCCCACCGAGTTAATTAATCTGACAGCTTTACGGGACATGTGCATCGGCTGGAAAATCGCCGATCTAATCATTATTTTTGGTAGCATAGATGTCTGCATGGGAGAGATAGACAGATAATGACACTTCTGGAACAATTCAGGCTCTGGCTGTCAACGATGTGGCCCGGATGGGCGGCGTACGTCGTTCCAGCCATCGTCGGTATTATAGTTATCATTGCCTTTATTATGATTGTCTTGATCGTGCTTATATGGTTTGAACGACGGCTGTTAGCACGATTTCAAATCCGTCTGGGACCTAACCGTCTGGGACCGGAGGGCATCTTCCAACCGTTTGCTACCGCCTTAAAGATATTGTTAAAGGAAGATATCGTCCCCGCCAAAGCTGATAAAATCGTTCACTGGCTGGCTCCTCTAGTTGTCTTTGTTCCCATATTGTTAATCTTTGCCGTAATTCCGATTTTCAAAGGAGCAATCTTCGCCGATCTAAACGTTGGTATAGTTTATATTGTAGCCATTAGCTCTATTTCAGCAGTAGGTATATACATGGCAGGCTGGTCTTCCAATAATAAATACGCCCTGATAGCAGCTATGCGAACGGTAGCCCAAATGGTGAGCTACGAATTACCTGTGGTTCTTTCCCTTTTAGGTGTGGTATTAATGGTCGGCTCCCTCTCGATGAGCCAGATCGTAGCAGCGCAAACCATCCCGTTCTTTTTACTGCAGCCTTTGGGTTTCGTCATATTTTTCATCGGAGCACTAGCTGAAATGAATAGATGCCCGTTCGATCTACTCGAGGCTGATTCTGAAATCGTAGCCGGTTACCATACGGAGTACTCCGGTATGAAATTTGCCATGTTCTATCTCGGCGAATATGGTCATGCAGTTGTTTATGCAGCAATTATTTCTACTCTTTTCCTCGGTGGATGGCAGGGCCCGTTACTGCCGCCGATTATATGGCTACTTATAAAAATGATGATTGTATTTTTCGTTATGATCTGGATACGTGCCACTTTCCCTCGGTTGCGTGTAGACCAGTTAATGTCTTTTGCCTGGAAGGGACTATTCCCTATGGCGGTAATAAATCTGTTTATTATAGCTGTGGAAGTGCTGTGGCTGCCGGCGAATTTACCCTGGTTAATGATAATAATAAATTTCATCTTTGCCGGCATTCTGATCCTATTGTGGTCAAGATTATTTAATCTCGGAGGCGGCAGAGTTGAAGTTTGAGAGATATGGAACCGGCCTTGCAAAGGGACTGGCTTTAACTTTTAAGCACCTCTTCCGCCCTCCTATTACAATACAATATCCTGAAGAAAAGCTGGTAACATCCCGGCGTATAAGGGGTAATGATTTAGTATGGTTCGTCGAAAAATGCACGGGCTGTGCAACCTGCGCCAAGAGTTGTCCGCAGGGTAATATCGAAATCGTAACTCATAAAGACGAGAACAATAACTATGTGGTCGATAAATTCGAAGTCGATACCGGAAGATGTATGTTCTGCGGTCTATGCATTGAAGCATGTCCTTATGATGCAATTGCACTCGGTACCGGTTATGAGCGAGCCAAGTTCCGCCGTAGAGATCTTGTACTGAGCAAGGAGGACCTGCAACCTTCCGATATCAGAAAACCCAGCGGATATTTCCGGCCAAAGATAGAGGCGACTTTACCTAAGCAGACGCTTTTGGTCGATTGGGACAAGAGCAGGGAAGAAGGAGGACAGAAACTGAAGCTGATTACATTGTCTAAGAAGCGAGGCCGCGGTGCTTGATATTCTTTTCTGGATACTGGCAATAATAACAGTTTGCGCTGCTCTGGCTGTTATTCTTCTTCGTGATGTATTTAGAGCCGCGCTTTCACTGGTACTACTCTTTCTAACAATTGCCGGGATTTATATAACTCTCCATGCCGATTTCCTGGCGGTTGTTCAGATCCTGGTCTATGTAGGAGCCATCTCTATACTGATCATCGTGGGCATTATGCTTACCCGCGATGTCGAGCAGGGAAATCCGTCCGGTAAATTACGTATCCCCGCGCTGATAGTGGCAATTTTACTATTTGTAGTTCTAGCATATAGCATCGCCAACACCGTTTGGGGTATCAGCACACAACCACCGCTCCAGCCGACAACAGCAACTCTGGGTTCAAAGTTGTTCGATCAGGGCGGATACTTAGTAACGGTCGAAATTACAGCGGTATTGCTGTTAACTGCCATACTTGGCGCTATAGTATTAATAAGGGATAAATAATAATATGTCGGTTGGACTAGAGCATTATTTATTTTTATCAATAGTCCTGTTCTCTATTGGTTTATACGGCGTCATAGTCAAACGTAATGCAGTTGTAATTTTAATGTGCATTGAGATCATGCTTAACGCGGTTAATATTTCTTTGGTTGCTTTTTCTCGCTATGTAGTGCCGCTTATACTAACCGGGCAGATCTTCGCCATCTTCGTAATAGCTGTAGCTGCTGCTGAAGCTACCGTTGGCATAGCAATAATAATCACCATCTATCGTAACCGCGAATCAATAAATGTAGATAAATTTGATATAACAAAATGGTAGCGAGTCATTACTATGTGGGTTCAAGTTAAAAGCGCACCGAATTTAATGACGGCAGAAATGTGGAAGGAGTTTTTCGAGGGTGAGGGCGTACCTACACGTTTACTACCCGATCCGGAGAAACCAGGCTCCAGAGAAAGGTCCGGATACATCGTACTTGTATCACAGGAAAGAGTACACGTTATCAAGGAGGTTTTAAGAAAACTCTAATGCCTTATCAGGTTCCGTGGTTAATTCTATTGTTACCGGTTCTTTCCCTGCTGATTATTGCTTTTATTCTAAGACCGTTCTTTAACCATCGTCCCAAATTAAGCGGTTATGTTACCATCGGTGCAATAGGAATTGCCTGTATTCTTTCTTTCTGGGTATTCGCTGAAGTTTTTGGCAGCCCCGAGCATAAGCTGGGAATGACCAATATTCAGTGGGTGTTAATCGGCGATCTCCACATAAGCGTCGGCCTCATGATCGATTCCCTGACTGCAATAATGCTTATAGTAGTAACCGTGGTCAGTCTGATGGTCCAGATTTATTCACAAGGTTACATGGAAGGCGACCCCGGATATCCCCGTTACTATGCTTTCATGTCTTTATTCACTGCATGTATGCTAGGCCTGATCATGGCTAATAACCTTGTTTTAATGTTCCTGTTCTGGGAAGGAGTTGGCCTGGGCTCATATCTTCTAATCGGTTTCTGGTTCCATAAGCCTTCTGCCGCCAATGCAGCTAAAAAGGCCTTTATAGTAACCCGCTTCGGTGATCTTGGCTTCCTGGCAGCAATCCTCCTGCTTTTCGCAAACACTGGAACCTTCGATGCGGCAGAATTACATGCTATGGCAATAGCAGGAACCCTTACCGGCACCGTCCTGACATTGGCAGCCATCGGTATATTCTGTGGCGCCGTTGGCAAATCAGCGCAGTTCCCGCTTCATGTATGGCTTCCCGACGCTATGGAAGGTCCCACTCCGGTCAGTGCCCTGATACACGCAGCAACTATGGTCGCCGCAGGTGTTTTCCTGGTTGCCAGGTTCTACCCCTTATTTGAGCACTCCGAAATAGCTTTATCAACGGTGGCTATTATCGGAGGTATAACGGCAATTTTTGCCGCCAGCATAGGGCTGGTAATGAACGATATCAAGCGAGTTCTGGCCTACTCAACCATCAGCCAGCTCGGCTATATGATGCTCGGCCTCGGCACCGGAGGCATTGCAATCGGTATATTCCATCTCTTCAACCATGCTTTCTTTAAAGCCCTGCTCTTTCTTGGTTCCGGCAGTGTCAATCACAGCACAGGTACCTTCGATATGCGGCAAATGGGTGGCCTGCGCAAGGCTATGCCGTGGACCTTTGCCACTTTTGTAATAGGTTCGCTAAGTCTTTCCGGTATATGGCCTTTCTCCGGATTCTGGAGTAAGGATGAGATCGTAGCATCCGCAATAGATAAGCCGGTACTTTTCTATCTCGCTATGATAACTGTATTCATGACCGCATTTTATATGTTCCGGGCCATTTTCATGACTTTCGGCGGAGAATACCGCGGCGGTGCCCCATCTGAACACGGTGATCACGGTGATCATGGCTCGCATAAGCTCCATGAATCAGGTAAGGTAATGGTCATTCCTCTGGTTATCCTGTCCGTTCTGTCGGTATGCTCGGGATGGTGGAATGTTACGGGAGGCTTCGGCAGCTTTATGGGACACGGTAGCGGAGAGGTAGCGCATAGTTTTATTGGAGGTTTCTTCGGCGCGCTCGCGCATCCGATTCCTTTAATTTCTCTGGGTGTAGCTATTCTTGGTATTTTACTTGCTTATGCTATATATAGTTTGAAATTGATTTCAGCTGAATCACTGGGCAAAGCCTTTAAACCGCTCTATAATCTGTTTTACCACAAATACTGGTTCGATGAGCTATATGAGAGGATTATAGTAGTTAAAGTCCTCATGAATGTAATTTTCAGGGCTTTTGCTTTCTTTGATTCACGAGTTGTCGACGGGGCGGTAAACGGCGTAGCCAAAGGCACAGCAGTTGCCAGCAGGACCATGCGGCGTGCACAGACAGGTCAACTGCAGGTCTACGCTATGACCATCGCTATAGGTATTATCGCTATATTAGTATGTGTATATATATTCGGATGAGGTAAATATAATTGGGCGTATTATCAGCTATATTAGGTCTACCAATTGTAGGAATCATAATTATTGCCTTCTTGTCCAAGGAGAATGGCAAAGCCATTAAATACACTGCTCTTGCAGTTACATTGGTTTCGTTCATTATTTCCGTAATTGTTTTTCTTAACTTCGATAAATCGGCCGGAGCGATAGGACAGATACAATTCGAAGAAAAATTGTCCTGGATTCCGGCTATTAATGTCTTCTACCACCTCGGTGTGGATGGACTGAGTTTGCCCATGGTGATATTAATGACATTCCTGGGCTTTCTTACTGTACTGATATCGTGGAAGATCCAGCTAAGGCCCAAGGAATATTTCATCTGGTTATTGCTGCTGGAAACAAGTATACTCGGAGTATTCAGTTCTCTGGACCTCATCCTGTTCTTCCTGTTCTGGGAACTGGAACTGATTCCCATGTATTTCCTTATCTCCATCTGGGGTAGTGGCAGAAAAGAATATTCATCTATTAAATATGTAATCTATACGCTTACCGGAAGCGCCATGATGCTAGCCGGAATATTAACCGTTTACTTTTCCACCGGAAGCTTTAACGTAATAGAGTTAGCTGGCAGCAGTT
>CAZEAR010000160.1:0-2445 GCA_964510365.1 uncultured Dehalococcoidales bacterium
CTACATTGCAGCCTGCTCTGAAAAGGGAGGCAGAGATAGTAACTCATAATTTGGAATGGGATGCCGGAGGCAGTATTATTTCGGGTGTAGTAAAAAACACCGGCGATGTGGATATAGAAGCAAAAGATATAAAAATATTAATTGAATATGAATCTTATATAGCTGAAGGCCAGACTTTTGAAAAGAAAGGTTCAGTCAATAGTGACCCGGCTATTATCGAACCCGGTAAATCTACCGATTTTTCAATTTCACTCGAAGTCATAAATGTGAAACCGGACTATAAAATATCACTAATACTATTGCCAGAGTAATCCAACGGATTTCATGCTGTCCTGGTGCTTAAACTGTTTATCCCGATCAATGTTTGTTCTAGACACAGGTTAAACTTTGCTCAGCGTGACCTGGAGATGTTTTAATTATATTCGAACTGAAATCCGCTTCCGTTCAGGACCTGAGTGCAGGCATCTACAACGCCGGCATCGTAAAGGACGGCTCTGTTATTTGAGATTTCCTCTAGGGCGGCCTGTATGCCGAGTGACGGTCTATAAGGCCTGTGGGTGGAAATAGCCTCGACAACATCGGCTACGGCCAGGATCTTCGATTCAATAAGAATGTCTTTGTCATGTAGTTTTTGAGGATAACCTGTCCCGTTCAATCTCTCATGGTGCTGGAAGACTATCTTGGATATAGGCCAGGGGAATTCTACGGGTTTCAATATATTGTAGCCTACATCGGTATGGTGTTTTATCATGCCGAATTCCATTTTATTTAATCGGCCGGATTTGCTTAATATCTCGGCGGGGACACATATTTTGCCGACATCATGGAGATATCCCGCTACGCGAATACCTTGGATCTGTTCTTTAGCGAGCCCCTGGGCTTCTGCTATAGCGCAGGCCAGTTGAGAAACACGTTTCTGATGACCGGCTGTATATGGGTCGCGCATTTCGGTTATCGATGCAATAGCCCGGGTAGTGCCTTCCGTTGCTCTTGCCAGTTGATTCGAACATGCTTTAATCTGCTCTGCGATACATTTTTGTTCGGTGATATCCTGAATGATTCCTGCCATGCGGACCGGTTTTCCGTTGTCGTCAAACTTGACATTAGCGCGTTCATGAATGAGGCGCTCCGAGCTGTCAGGCAATATAATCCGATAATGTACGTTGTAAGATTTCTTGTTATATAAGGATTTATCCAGGGCTTCCTGGACAACTCTTTTATCGTCGGGGTGTACTGAATTAATGAATGTATCGTGGGTGATATTCAGTTCTTTTGGTTCCAGCCCGAATATATGATAGATCTCATCTGACCAGTTGATTGTGTTATTGGCCAGGTCCCAATCCCAATTTCCCATATGAGCGACATGTTGAGCTTCGTTTAGGCTCGACCTGATATTCATCAGCAGGTCTTCAAGCTGTTTGTGGCCGGTTATATCGGTTGCTGAAATTGTGATACCCTTTGGCTTTCTTCCCGTACCCCTGATCATGGATGAATTCAGTCCTGCTAAGAATTCACTCCCATCTTTTCTTTTAGCTACCGCTTCTACATCTTTAATCTCTCTTCCCGAGAGCACTCTACGGATAGTTTTTCTGGTTTGTTCCTCATCCTTGAACAGGCTGGTTAAGTATCTGCCCATTATTTCATTTTGATCGCTGTAGCCCCATGTTCTGAGAAAAAAGGGATTGGCATATGTTAAATAACCGTCCAGGTTCATACTGGCAATAGCATTAGTGCATGTCGTGATAGCGGCTTCTGCCGGTGATGGTTGTTGCAGACTCTGTTTTTCTAACGACTCCAGTTGTGCGATCTTTTGTCGCATTGCTCTCATGTCGTCTATCAACTGCTTTTTTGTCTTAAGTTCGTCTTGCATTTTTTACCTTCTATGTTAAACTGATTACATTCAATTTTTATTCGGTATTCAGTTTATTTCATATTCCTGTAAAGAGAATAACAAATCAGAGTAAACATACAGGTAAAAAGAAAGTAAACAGAAGGTAAACAATAGTAAAGAATTGGTAAAAATGCTGTTTTATATGCGAATAATGTCCAATCGGCCTGCTGGCCGCTGTTGCCCGATATGCGGCATTCTATCGATGTTTTTAATTGAAAAGGCATAAAAAAAAGAAAAGAGGATTATATAGATACAATCCTCCTTGCTATATATTAATCCAGGGTAATATTAATTCAAGCGCGATTACCCCGGTTTAAATGAGCGCAACTCCGAAAATACTAGTTTTTGCTATCTTTTTCAAGTTGCCCCTCTTCTTCTTTTTGCTTTTTCTCTTCTTCCATCTGTTCCATGAGTTCGCGCACGCGAATCCAATCAATGCCTCAACCCATAGTAATAGACCTCCTGCTAATTAATATATTTAATATATTACAATTTATGATATCGACCAAATTTTTTATTATTATATTAAGGCCGCTTGGCTGTGTATGTGACAT
>CAZEAR010000160.1:2455-5319 GCA_964510365.1 uncultured Dehalococcoidales bacterium
GTGTCCCTGAACAGCTCAGGGAGTGCTGCCGGGTACTCATGCGTCGATTCCAAATAACTAAAATGACAGGCACCAGATGCATTTAAACCATATTGAAAGTCTGTGACTCTGGTGCCGAAGGTCGGACTCGAACCGACACGAGAGTTACCCCTCAACAGTTTTTGAGACTGCCGCGTCTACCATTCCGCCACTTCGGCTTCAATCATAAAGCAGGATAAGATTAATAACCCGATTTACTTATCCCGATTAATAATAGTTTACCTGTAAGAGTTAAACTACAGTCCGTTTGAAAAAGTTACCATTTGTAAAACGTTTGAATTTTATCATTGCAGTATTGCAGGTGCAAGTTATATTAGGAGCGGCCTGAGTTATCTTCAAGTCCGGTAACACCGGCGGGTAATTTCCCCTGTAGTTATATAGATATGCGCCATCGCAGCTACTTGATTATGATGATTTGCGAAGGATCGCGCAGTGTTATCTTAGGATCGGCCCTTTGAGCCTCCACCGGACCTGTTATTCTCACCGTTTTATGGAGAAAGTAAGCTTCCGGTTCATTGGGAAATTTATACCTGTCTTCTTCCCATATTACAGCAGATAAAAAACCCTGTCGGGGGTCGTTGAAATTAAGGAAGGTGGGTTTACCTTCGCTGTCATTTGCATAGAAAGTGGTTACTACATAACCTTCGACCGTGACTGTCTTTCCGGTATCGATGAATTCTCGCAGCCTTTCGGTATCCCTGGCGGGTATTATTTCTTTTGTCGATGGTTTGCTTACCGGGATATCTCCCTTATCGGCGGGCTTCTCAGTTGTTGCCGGCGTATTGTCCCCGTTACCGGCTGGAGGGGAGACGGCCGGAGATATCTTCACGCAATTAATTTGTAAAATTATCAGCAGGGTAATAATCAGGATGAAAGGAGTATTTTTATTGAGTAACATGATAAATAATTCCGGGTATTAATATTGCTCCTTTGATTATATATATTAATGCCGTAAAATGGAAGTTACTTATATCATCTCAGTTCGATGATTAATCAGGCTGCTCGATTGATTGATTGCATCAGCGGGACTATCAATGGTTTGCGATCGGAATAAAAAATACAGGACCGGATGGTTTGGTTATGAATATACCGGCCCTGTATGGAAATTCGAAATACCAGTTTAAATTTAAATACCTTACCGTAATAACGTGATTATAAAAACAACATGCTTGCCATGATCACACATACTGTGAGGATAATTCCGCTGGCAATACTGCTAATCAGGATGGCCAGAAGCTCCTTGTCTTTCTTAAGAATTGAAATAAATCCGTTTCTGTTAATCATTTCTCCCCTCCTGCTGTTTATTCCTTGAAATTAACTTCTGATATCATTATCGATCATAGCTATGCCCAAGTAAATAGGCTATCAGTACTTAATTGAGTAGTAAAAAGGTACTATACGCATGTCTTAAGCGGCATTTTCCCGGTACCTTGCCGTACTTGCCGCAAATAGATTTGACCATATAAAAAACCGTTTCTCCGTGTATAATTTTGATATCCTTTACTTTTTCGATATCCGGATCAGGGAAACTTTGATGAAATATATGAGTCGTTAAGGAAGGACGACTGTGGGTATCTTATTACCATGATAGGGCCTGATTTTTATATTGGACTATATTGTAGCCCCCGGATTTTATTGTTAAAATTACCGTTAGTATGCCGTCATACTAAATATACTAATTTGGTCTTTGACCATAAATAAAAGCTGGATTATTGGTTGTTGGTGTGATATGGTAATAGTCACTCTTTAAAATAGAGGTTTTCGTTGACCAGGACCAAAGGATTAGGAAAAGCAGTTACTTTGATGACTGAGTGCTTCCGTAGCGGCGGCAAGGTCATGACTTTTGGCGTGGGAAGCTGCACTGTGAACGCGCTGTATATGGGCATGGAGTTGAGCGGGCGTCTGGATAATGACGTTGATTTGCTTCCCTGTGCGAGCTTGAGCGCCAATCCCGGTATTGTAACCGAGGTTGCATTCAAATACGGACTTAATGAGCTGTTCAGCGAGCAGATTAAGACAATCGGCCGTCCCCAGGACGTGGTTGTTGCTTTCAGTATCGATGGTGAAGGCCAGTATCTGATAAATGCATTTCGAGACTCCAAAAAATTAGGCTGTACCAATATTTTAGTCTGCGGGTCCGATGACTTTGTATGGAGCCAGTTTGTTGACTCTATGATAACACCTTCTGCCAGACTGAGAGACAGGGCAAGTATTCATGAATGGCAGGTATATGTGATCCATAATTTATGCTGGCGGGTCCGCCGTAATTTAAACGGCGATACAACATAGCGGATAATAAGCGGTCTGCCGCTGATTGCGTGATCTTTGACTTATGGTTTATCCTCTAAACTGCTTTATAAAACGTTTGTAGCTTTCGTACTGCTTATTAATTTGATGTATCCGGCGCTGGTATTATAATTTTATATATTAGAGATTAGAAGGAGTTAATATGTCTCAACACAAAGCAGAGAGCAAAATCGTGAGGACGTCTGCCTGGTCGGCGGGACCCGGCTGCCATGGCGGCTGCGGGATGAAATTGCATATCAGGGATGGGAAACTCGTTGCTGTGGAGGGTGACGAGAACAATCCCTGGAATCAGGGCAGGACCTGTCCCAAGAACCTGGCTCTAACGCAGTATATTTATCACCCGGACCGGCTATTGTATCCCATGAAGCGGGTGGGGGAGCGGGGTGAAGGCAAATGGGAGCGTATAACCTGGGATGAGGCATATGACACAATAGAGCAGAAGTTGAAGAACATACGCTCTCAATATGGAGCGGAATCCGTTATTTTCGTACAAGGGACGGGAAGAGATATCGGTGGAG
>CAZEAR010000161.1:0-5315 GCA_964510365.1 uncultured Dehalococcoidales bacterium
GTATAAATAAGGACAAGTGTCATGGAATATACATATACAGGCTATACCGATGACAGCCAGCTGGTGAAAGGCAGAATTACGGCTGGCGGTGAGGAGGCAGCCCTCGATGCCCTAGCTCATATCGGATATAGGATAGTAAGTCTCAAACCGACAACCGGTTTTTTTTCTGATTTTAGCAAATACTTTAGGGGACGGGTAAAATCTTCAGAATTGATCGTTTTTTCCAGGCAGCTGGCCTTTCTTATCGAGTCAGGAGTTCCGATTGTTAACAGTCTACAGCTACTTCAGGGACAAACAGGCAATAGAGAACTGAAAAGAGTGCTAATAGAAATAATTTCCGATATTCGCAGGGGCGCAACCATATCATCAGCTTTGTCGAAGCATACTCATATCTTCCCGAATCTTTATTCCAAAATGGTTGCGGTTGGTGAACAGACCGGTGGAATTGAGGGTGTGCTCAGAAACTTGGCAGATTTTTTTGAGCGACAGGCCAGTGCACTACAGAAACTTAAATCAGCTTTAACTTATCCCGTGATAGTATTGGCCTTAGGCATTCTGGTGTCACTTCTCCTGATATTTGTAGTTTTACCACCTATAGTAAATATGTTTTCCGCACTTGGTGGTGATTTACCTCTTCCTACGAAGATGCTACTGGGCTTCATGGAATTCTTTAATAATTATGGACTTTTCGTAGTAGCCGTTCTTGCTGGCATATTTCTGATAGGATTTCTTTACGCTAGAACGGCGTCAGGGCGATATTTAAAGGATAGGATGCTACTTAAAGTACCGATAATCGGGAGAATACTCCTATTATCCGAATTATCTCGTGCTTGTCGCAGTATGTCATTATTGTTGAAAGCTGGTTTGCCCTTACCTGATGTTATGACTTTAACAGCTCAAACAAGTAGCAATATGGTTATTAGCGTAGCTTTTAATGAGGTAGAGCAGAGCGTTCTACGTGGGGAAGGACTAGTGAAACCGTTAAGGGAGAAACCGATTTTCCCGCAACTTATGGTTGAAATGACAGGAGTTGGGGAGGAGACCGGTAATATCGACGAGGTACTGATGATAGTAGCACAGAATTATGATATTGAGACTGATCAGAGGATTCAGGCTTTCATTGCTACCATAGAACCTGCTATGACTATTATTATGGGGCTTGGTGTAGGTTTCTTAGCTTTATCAGTATTCTTACCTATTTATTCCAGCCTTAACCTTGTGGGGTAAAAAGAAAATGATATTGAGTATGTTGAATCCGGCCATCAAGAAACGTCTGTACTTCTTTATTAGTGATTCGAAAGGATTAACGTTAATAGAAGTACTGGTGGCTCTTGCCATACTGGGAATAGTTGCAGGTATATTCTTGACTGGTCTGTCAGTATCCTCTAAATCGGTTATGGTCAGTGAAAAAAGGATAACTGCTGAAAGTTTGGCAAAATCTCAGGTCGAATACATAAAGAATCTGGATTACGATGATATTAACAATCCTCCTGTTTATGCAATTGATCCGGATCTTAACATACCTGCCGGTTACGATATTTCGGTTACCGCTGAGCGTCTGGACCCTGAAAATGACGGTCTGGGAGATGATGACGGGCTTCAGAAGGTTACAATCACGGTCAGTCGCGATGATAATACTGTATTTGTTCTGACTGATTATAAAACGAATTACTAGAATTTATTAAAATGGTTTGGTGGTATAATTGCTTGGTATTAATTGGATAAATAGAGTAAAAAGAATGAATAAAAAATATTGTGAAAGTGGTTTCACTTTAATGGAAGTACTTATAACATTAAGCATATTAGGTGCTATTATGGGCGTTATGTCAATGACGATTATTATGTTTTTCAAAGCCGGGCCCGAGAGTAATGACAGGACTATTGCTCTCCGGCAGGTACAGAATGCCGGTTACTGGATTTCCCGCGATGTAACCGGAGCAAGTACTGTAGCCGTTGATGGAGATCCTGTGACTCCTGAATTTATAACTCTCACTATTCCGGTTTCGAGTGTTGACAATAAGACTGTAGTCTATGATCTGGAAAATATGGCTGGAGGTTTAAAGAGACTGGTAAGAACCGATCAAACCAGTGGTAACCAGATTTTAATAGCAGAATATATATATTATGATCCAAATGGAGATCCGGATAACAGTACCAAGATCGTTACCTATGTAAGTCCAGTACTGAAATTACAAATAACTGCTGTATCGGGTGGTGCAACAATTATAAAAGAATATGAAGCCACACAGCGTGTTCCTTCTGGATAGCTGTAGCAGAGAGCGAATGATGAAAATGATAAGTTTAACAAGAACACTGCTCAGAGACGAAGTCGGTATGGCATTGCCAATGGCTCTGGTCTTGTTATTATTAGGCATACTTATGGTAGTGCCGATAGTAACTTTCATGGGCACTAATCTGATTTCTACTCGTTTAGTTGATAATTCGAATATGGAGCTATATGCCGCAGATTCTGGTATAGAAAAAGCGCTATGGCATATAAAATACGATGGTGGATTAGCATTACCATCAGAAGGAGAATCCCCAGTACCAATAGATGTATCTGAACAAATTAATGATAAAACTATTGCTGTTACGATAAGTAACGAAGGCGCACAACTTTATAAAATTACTTCAACAGCAACAGGGGATGATGGCAGTAATACTACGGTAGAATCGTATATTTCTGTAAACTATCTGGATCTATCCTGGCTTTTCGATAGCGCAATTACCAGCCCGGGAGATGTAACGATTAAACCGAATAGCGATGTAACCGGTGATGTTACATATGGTGGTGATCTCGATAATAAAGGAACGATCGCGGGTGATGAAATTATCGATCCTCTGGAAAATTGGCCGCAGGCGGATGAACTTGCATTATTTTATATGAATCAGGTACAGGCTCTCGGTTTAGCTTCCTATCCGACTGATACCATAGATATCTCGTCCGGCACCGAAGCTTCTCCCTATTCGATCGGACCTTTGTATCGTATTGGTGACCTGAACATAACCGGTAGCGGATGGGCTAGACTGGATGGATTTATCTATGTTACCGGTAACTTGAATATAATGCCGCAAGGTACCATTGACCTCAATGGGGAGACTATTTTTGTTGAGGGTGGGATTGATATTCAACATAATTGTACTATAATAGGTTCGGGATGTATTATAGCTGTAGGAAATGTTAATTTTCAGCCGTTAATGGGAACAAGCGAGAATGACTTCGTGTTTGTTATGTCTATTGCAGGAACGTCTACAATAAAACCGAACGGATCGTTTTATGGATCTATAGCCGGTAATACTGAAGTCGAGCTATATCCGGGTACTACTCTAACGCTGACTCCAGTGCCGAATGATGGCCTTAATTTCCCCGGGGCCGATGACAATGATAATCCTATTATCGATGAGTTGGATATAATAAGCTATTCGATTAATTGATGGGTCATGTGGTCGCTGTAGAATAATGGGTTATTCTGCGATTATTATGGTGCAACCGTATTATTAAAGTTAATTTTATTGAATATAATATAGTGGTTAGACTTTAGTAATACTGTTTTCCTGGATTACTTTCCGGATTACTTTACTGATACCAGTAAAAGTGACAGATTTAAGGTAACCTGACAAAAGGTTACCTATTTTTTTAGTCTGTGGATTCTGTTAAACTTAAACGCATATATGTTTGCCCCACATGTTTTGAAGAAGTATATCAGGGGTCTTAAAGAAGAGTGTGGACTGGCTTTACCCACAGCTCTGGTACTTTTAGTGCTGGGAAGTCTTATAGTCATTTCTACTGTGCTATTTGTAGGTACCAATCTTAAAGCCACTCGGGTGATTGATGATCTGGATTTAGAGTTTTATGCTGCTGATTCTGGAATAGATTTTGCTATATGGAATCTAAAGTATAATGAACAGATTGTATTGCCAGATGAGGGTGATGATCCTCTGGAACTGATTTTCCCGGAGTCTATTAATGATAAGATAGTGACAGTGGACATAACCAACGTTGGAGATAACGGGTATAAAATCACGTCTACTGCTACCAGTCAGGATGGCACTAGTACTTCTATTGAAGTCAATGTGGTTATAACACCCGGCAGCTTTTCGGCATTTGATAATGCTGCTGTAAGTTTGGATGGTGATATCGTAATGACGGGAAATTCCCGTATTTATTCTGATGGGGGTGGTGAAGGTGATGCCTATGCTAATGGTGATATCGATATGACCGGTGATGCCAGCATTGATGGCGACGGAAATGCCACCGGCACTATCCACACGGAGGGCACATCGCATATTGATGGCAACGAGAATCCTAATGCCGACCCTATAGATGTGGATGCAATTACTAGTGCGATGAATATAATTATTAATGAAGGTAAAAGCGCGGTACAAGATGTCGAATGTGCCACATGCGGCAGCTATACTTATACCGGTAATACCTGGACACCGCCGGCCGGTACATATTCCGGTGCGCAACATGCCAAAAATTATATGACTATTTCAGATGTGTACGGTACGTGGGTATTTAAAAACAATGTATGCGTCGGGGTTAATACGAATAGGGATATGAAATTGTCGGGTGGGGGAGATATAACGTTTGAGGGTCCCGTAAAGGTTGGAAGGAAGCTCAATATTTCAGCCTGGGCCGGTACCATAATATTTAAAGATTCTGTATGTGTCATATCTGATGATTTGGATATTACCGGAGGGGCAACAATCATATTTGAAGGCCCTGTATATGTAGGGGAGGATATGGAAATATCTGCTTCTAATACTAGACCTGTTTTCTATGATACAGTTTATGTGGGAGATGATCTAAAGATTGAGGAAGGCCAGGGAGCGGATTTTTATAATGTGGTATATGCCGCTGACGAAATTAAAGTTGAAGACGATGCTGTGGTAATGTTTGCTCAGAATGTAATTGCTGACGGAGAAATTTCTTTTAAAGGATACAGCAAGATAAATGAAGGTATGGATGCGGAAAATCTGCCCTTTATTATTTCGACAGGGGAGGATATCGATATAGGTGGAAGCAATACTACCGCAGCCTTATTATATAGCCCTACCGAACGTATAGAATTATCAGGCAACAGCAAACTATATGGTGTCGCTATCGGTGATAATGTTAAATTGACAGGCAATGCCGTCATTGAATACCCTGAGGAACTCAGGAATCGCCTTGATTTGCCCGGTGATCCCGGAGGCGAAGGTGGAATGGAAATCCGTAGTTATACGGTTCGTTGATCATTGTGATAAAGCGTGTTTGATACTAAAAATTCAGCGAACGTGTTTAACTTAAAAATAATTATTAATACTTTATT